>CALMFH010000086.1 GCA_937864925.1 uncultured Alphaproteobacteria bacterium
GGCTTCCATGCGCTCGGCACGCTCTTGGCGGTCGGGCTGATGATGCTGCCGGCGGCGAGCGCCCGGCTGTGGGTGGAGGATCTCACCTGGTTGATCGCGGTGGCCGCCGCGATCGGTGTCGCCGCCGCCGTGGCCGGATTGCTGCTGTCCTATCACCACGGTTTGCCCGCCGGTCCGGCGATCATCCTCACCGCCGGCATCGTCTATATCGGCTCGCTGGTCTTCGGCAGGCGCGGCCTCGTCGCGGCCCGTCTGCGGCGGCCGCATCTCGAAGCCTGACCCGCCACGAAGGAGAACGCCCCATGATCGGAACGAACCGACGCCGGTTTCTCGTCGCCCTCGGCGCGGGGTTGATGGGCCTCGCGGTGCCGCGGCCGGCGTCGGCGCAGGAGGCGAAGCTGCCGGTCGTCGCCACCTTCTCGATCCTCGGCGACTTCGTCGAGCGGGTCGGCGGCGAGCGGGTGGCGGTGAAGACGCTGGTCGGGCCGAACGGCGACGCCCACGTCTACGAGCCGACACCGTCGGATGCCAAGGCGATGGCGGCGGCGAAGGTGGTGGTGGTCAACGGCATCGGCTTCGAGGGTTGGGTGGCGCGGCTCGCCAAGGCTTCGGGCACCAAGGCGAAGATCGTCACCGCCACCGCCGGCCTGCCGCCGCGCGAGATGGACGGCGATCACGTCGCCGCCCCGGCCAAGGGCGGCGTGGATCACGACCACGGTCGGCTCGACCCCCACGCCTGGCAATCGGTCGCCGCCGCCAAGCTCTACGTCGCCAACATCCGCGACGGACTCGTTGCCGCCGACCCGGCCGGCAAGGACGTCTACACCGCCAATGCGGCGTCCTATCTCGCCGAACTGGAGGTGCTCGAGGCGGAGGTGCGGGCGAAGATCGCCATGGTGCCGGCGGAGCGGCGGCGGGTGATCACCGGCCACGACGCCTTCGGCTGGTTCGCCGCGGCGTACGGCATCGAGTTCCTGGCGCCGCAGGGGATCTCGACCGAATCGGAGGTGACCGCCAAGGCGGTGGCCAAGCTGATCCGTCAGATCAAGGCGGAGAAGATCACCGCGGTTTTCATCGAGAACATGACCGACCGGCGGCTGATCGACCGGGTCGCCAAGGAGACCGGGGTGACGCCGGGGGGCGAGCTCTTCGCCGATGCCCTCTCGCCGAAGGGTGGACCGGCCCCCACATATGTCGATATGGTCCGCCACAACGTGACGCTTCTCACCCGGGCGATGGCCGGCTCCTGAGCCGCCAAGTCCGCCGACGACCGCGTCTTCCGAACGCTCCGGCATCGCCGGGGCGTTCGTCGTCCCGAGGAAGAACATGACGAACGCTACCCAGCCGATCCCCGTCACCGTGCTCACCGGCTATCTCGGCGCCGGCAAGACGACGCTCCTCAACCGCATCCTCACCGAGGATCACGGCAAGAAATACGCCGTGATCGTCAACGAGTTCGGCGAGGTGGGCATCGACAACGACCTCGTCGTCGACACCGACGAAGAGATCTTCGAGATGAACAACGGCTGCATCTGCTGCACCGTGCGCGGCGATCTGATCCGCATCCTCGAGGGGCTGATGAAGCGCAAGGGGCGCTTCGACGCGGTGCTGATCGAAACGACCGGTCTCGCCGATCCGGCGCCGGTCGCCCAGACCTTCTTCATGGACGACGACGTGCGCTCCAAGACCCGGCTCGATGCCATCGTCACCGTGGTCGACGCCAAGAACCTGATGGCGCGGATCGACGACAGCCCGGAGGCCGAGGATCAGGTCGCCTTCGCCGACGTGATCCTGCTCAACAAGGTCGATCTGGTCTCGGCCGAGGAACTCGCGGCAGTCCGCGCCGAGATCGCGGCGATCAACCCCTATGCCCGGGTGATCGAGACGGAGCGCTGTGCCGTCGACCTGGGTGAGGTGCTCGATCGCGGCGCCTTCGACCTCAACCGCATCCTGGCGGTGGAGCCGGAGTTCCTGACCTCCGGCCACCATCACCACGACGAGAGCGTGAAGTCGATCTCGCTCAAGGCCGGCGACATGCAACCCGAGGCCTTCTTCGACTGGATCAACCGCGCCACCCAGGAACAGGGGCCGAAGATCCGCCGGCTCAAGGGCATCATCGCCTTCGAGAACGATCCCGAGCGCTATGTCGTCCAGGGCGTGCACATGATCGTCGAAGGCGATCACCAGCGCGCCTGGAAACCGGGCGAGACGCGCCAGAGCCGCCTCGTCTTCATCGGCCGCGACCTCGATTTCGAGGCGCTGAAGGCCGGTTTCGACGCCTGCCGGGCCTGACGCGATGCCGACACTCGTCCCCCATGATCTCGACGCCTATGTCGTCGCCTGCGGCTTCCTCGGCGAGGCGGCGGTCTTCGCCCTCGGCGACGGCCGGATCGAGATCCGCGACGGCGAGATCTCGCACCGCGTCGAGGCCCACGACGGCGGCATCCTCGCCGCGGTCTTCACCGCCGACGGCAAGGCACTGCTCACCGCCGGCGACGACGGCCGGGTGGCGCGGACGACGGCCGACGGGGCGAGCGAGACGCTGTTCGAGAAATCGGGCAAGTGGCTCGACCAGCTCGCCGAGGGGCCGCAGGGGGCGATCGCCTGCGCCGCCGGGCGGATGGCCTGGGTGCGGCTCGCCGATGGCACCGTCGTCGAATTCCCCCACGAGAAGTCGGTCGGCGGCGTCGGTTTCCTGCCCAAGGGGCTGAGGCTCGCCACCGCGACGACCGACAAGGCGATGCTCCACTGGGTCACCGCCAAGGGCGCCCCGGTCGACATGCCGTGGAAGGGCGCCCACACCGGCATCACCACCTCGCCGGACGGCAAGTTCCTGGTGACGACGATGCAGGAGCCGGCGCTGCACGGCTGGCGCATCGACGACATGAAGCACATGCGGATGACCGGCTATCCGACCAAGGTGAAGTCGATCTCGTGGTCGGCCAAGGGGCGCTTCCTCGCCACCTCCGGGGCCAACGCGGCGATCCTCTGGCCGTTCCTCACCAAGGACGGGCCGATGGGCAAGAACCCGCTGCAGCTCGGCCCGCGCGACCGCATCGTCAGCCGGGTGGCGTGCCATCCGACCGAGGAGGTGGTCGCCATCGGTTACGACGACGGCATGGTTCTGGCGGTGCGCTTCGGCGACGCGGCGGAGGTGCTGCTGAGGAAACCCGGAGCGGCGCCGCTGTCGGCGCTGGCCTGGGATCCGGCCGGGGTCCGCGTCGCCTACGGGGCGGAGACCGGCGAAGCGGGGGTCATCGACATCCGCGGGTGAGGATCACTCTTCCAGCGGTTCGCGGCGGGAGCGACCGAGACCGAAGAAGAGGCCGCCGGCGAAAGCCGCGATGGCGAAGCCGGCGGGGGTCAGGGCGAGCCGCGGCAGCGGCGCGATCTCCCACAGCAGCGCCGACATGTAGAAGGCCGACGGTAGGACGGTGAAGATCAGGGTCGCCCACAACGGTTTGGCGGCTTCCCAGGTGCGGACGCCGCGCCAGGCGTCATCGGTCGCCTCGAAGAGTGCGACGGCGCCGAAGTTCAACACGAGAAAGGCGATGGTGGCGCCGAATAGGCGCAACGGCACCGTCACTTCCGGCCCGGCGGTGGCGAGGAGGGTGGTCAGGCGCCGGATCTGGATGGCGATGTCGGGCGACCAGGCGATGACGAAACCGGGAACCTGGATCGGGCCGGTGGGGGCGGAGGGATCGATGTGTCCCCAGTCGAGGAGCGTCACGGCGATCATCGCCGACATCAACGCCGCCCCGAGAAAGGACCCGACGACCCGCATGTCTCACCCCAGTGGACCCGAACCGGGCCATGATGCACAGCATCTCTGTCGAATTCGTATACGTCGCGAAGAAGTTCGTCGTCGCGGGTGATGCGGGACCCGGCCGTTCGCTCCGCGATACCCCGTCCGTCCCGTCGAAGACGCCACCACCGGATGGAGCCTCTTCGACGGAGGGAAGGCGAAATTCGAAGGGATCGTATCGATTTCGGGTGCTGCGGATCAGGCCGCCCGAAGGGCGGCGAGGAAGTGGTCGACCCGACGGCCGAGATCGCCGGTGCGTCCGTCGAGGCTCTCGGCGAGGGCGAGCAACCCGTCGGCACTCTTCACCGTGGCGGTGACCACGTGATCGATCTCGCGGATGTCACCGTCGACCTCGCCGGTGGCGTGCGCGGCGTGGGAGACGTTGCGGGCGATCGCGTCGGTGGAGGTGCTCTGTTTCTCGACCGCCGTGGCGACGGTGACGGTGATCTCGTCGATGGTGCGGATGGTGGCGCCGATCTCCTCGATGGCGGCGACGGAGGCGCGGGCCGTGGTCTGAATCTGGACGATCTGCTGAGAGATCTCCTCGGTCGCCTTGGCGGTCTGGTCGGCGAGGGCCTTGACCTCGCTCGCCACCACGGCGAAGCCGCGGCCGGCGTCGCCGGCCCGCGCCGCCTCGATGGTGGCGTTGAGGGCGAGCAGGTTGGTCTGCTCGGCGATCGAGCGGATCAGGTCGACGACCTCGCCGATCTTCTGGGCGGAAACGGCGAGACCCTGGACCGACGACGAGGAGCGTGCCGCCGTGGTCACCGCGGCCTGCGCCGTCGCGGTCGCCTCGCCGACACGCGCGTTGATCTCGGCGACCGAGGTGGAGAGCTCCTCCGCCGCCAGGGCGACGGTCTGAACGTTGCTCGTCGCGCGGGCCGAGGCATCGGCGACGGAGCGCGTGCGGGAAGAGGCGGCGTCGGCATCACGGATCTGGCCGCGGGCGGCGTCGGCGAGGGTGGCGGCGGTACGGGAGAGTTCTCCAGTCAACTCTTTGATTTCTCTATCGAAGCCGGCGACGGCAGTGTCGAAGTGAGTCTGGCGTTCGGCGCGGGCCCGGCTTTCCGCGGAGAGCGAGGCCTGCATCGCCTCGGAGCGGGCGACCGCGTCGCGGAATTCGGTGACGGCTCCGGCGATGTGGCCGATCTCGTCACCACGCTCACGATAGGGCACGTCGATCGCCGTGCGGCCTGCGGAGACCGCGGACATCGCTTCGACCAGACGGCCGATCGGTCGCGAGATCTGCCGATGGGCGATGGCGATGCCGAGGCCGCCGATGATCAGGCCGAGGCAGAGCAGCACGCCGTCGATGACACGAACCAGGGTGGCCAGATACTCGAGGTCCTCGGTCGTGCGATCGGCCTGGGTCTTCAGGCCGGTGGCGAGGGCTTCGAGATCCTTGTTGAGGGCGGTGCGCACACTGCGATTGGCATCGTTGTCGCCGAGTTCGCGCGCGACGGCATTGCCCTCGGCGATGCCACGGCGGGCCATCTCGGTGCGGAACTCGCGGAACTGGGCGACACGACCCTTCATCTCGTCGAACTTCGGGCGCAGGACCGGATCGACCTGGGCTTCCCATTCGGTGACCGCGGCGGTCATGCGCTGGAGCGAGGTGGCCATGCCGTCGGCGTATTTCTTCAACGCGTCGGGCTTGTCCGACATGTAGACGCCGCGACTGTCCATCACCACTGCATAGACGAGTCCGTTGATCTTCTCGACGAAGGCCTGTCCGACATAGGCGCTGCGCATGGAGTCGTCGAGACGATCCTGCGCCCGGCCGGCCCACAGACCGAAGCCGCCGATCACAACCGCGACGAGAATCGCGGCGACGAAAAGGAGCGTGAGCTTGAGCGAAATGGACCAGTTCTTCATCCCGATGGACCTCGTGCGTGATTGGTCAGACGGTCGGGCCACGAGGTGAACAAATGGTTGAGGTCGGGAGTGAAATTGCAGCTTTCCGCACAGAAACGGGCGCTGCGGCATGAAAACGGCCGGAAAGAGGCTCTCCGGCCGTCGTACCGTCGGTGAGAAGGATCCGCCGGGTCGGGCCTCAGCGCACCAGGACGTTGCGGAACGACCAGGGGTTGACGGTGTCGAGGTCCTCGGCGAAGAGGCCGGGGCGGCCGTCGAGCGGGGTCCAATCGGTGTAGTAGCCGCAGACCGGGCCGAGATAGGGCTTCTGCACCTCGAGGCAACGCTCGTGGTCCATCTCGTCGGCCTCGACGATGCCGGCCATCGGGTTCTCCAGCGCCCACACCATGCCGGCGAGGACGGCGGAGGAGACCTGCAGGCCGGTGGCGTTCTGGTAGGGGGCGAGGACGCGGGTCTCCTCGATGGAGAGCTGCGAGCCGTACCAGTAGGCGTTCTTGGCGTGGCCGTAGAGGAGGACGCCGAGTTCGTCGATTCCGTCGACGATCTCGTGCTCGTCGAGGATGTGGTTCTCCGGCTGCTTGGCGCCCGCCGCGCCGAACATCTCGTGCAGCGACAGCACCGCGTCGTTGGCCGGGTGATAGGCGTAGTGGCAGGTCGGGCGGAACGCCGGCGCGTCCTTGTCGCCGACGGTGAAGTAGTCGGCGATCGAGATCGACTCGTTGTGGGTGACGAGGAAGCCGTACTGGGCGCCGGGCGTCGGACACCAGCTGCGCACCCGGGTGTTGGCGCCGGGCTGCAGCAGATAGATCGCCGCCTTGCAGCCGGTGGCATGGGTGCGGCCGTTCTCCGGCATCCAGGTCTCGGCGGTGCCCCAGCCGAGTTCGGCCGGCTGCA
>CALMFH010000087.1 GCA_937864925.1 uncultured Alphaproteobacteria bacterium
GCAGCTCCTGGATGGTCCTGAGATCACCACCCGCCCCGAGCAGGTGGGTGGCGAAGGAATGGCGCAGCGCGTGCGGCGTCGCCGTGTCGGGAAGCCCGAGCGCGCCGCGCAGCCGTTCGATCGCCAGTTGGACGATCCTGGGCGACAACGGTCCACCCTTGACGCCGCGGAACAACGGCGCGTCCGGTTCGAGCGCGAAGGGGCAGAGCCTCAGATAGTCCTCGATCGCCCGACCGACGATCGGCAACACCGGCACCACCCGCGTCTTGCCCCCCTTGCCGGTGACCCTGAGCGCCCGCGCGCTCCCCACCGGGGCCGAGGTCGGAGTGAGCGCCAGCGCCTCGGAGATGCGCAGACCGCAGCCGTAGAGCAACGTGAACACCGCCGCGTCGCGCGCCGCCACCCACGGCTCCTCGGCGAGGCTCTCGCCGGCGTCGGTCAGCCGTCGCGCCGCGGAGGCGACCAGCGGTTTCGGCAGCGACCTGCCCGCCTTCGGCGCCCGCACCGCCCGATACGGCGCCGCATTGAGCCCGTCGCGCCGTTCCAGGAAACGCGCGAGCGACCGCACCCCGGCGAGGTTGCGCCCGAGCGACCGCGCTCCGATCCCCGCCATCCGCCGCCGGGCGAGGAAGGCGCGCAGATCCGCCGGCCGCAGCCCCGACAGGGCCGCGATCGTCGGCGGACCGCCGAGGTGTTCGGTCATGAAGCGCAGGAACTGGACGACGTCGCGATCGTAGGCCTCCACCGTCTCCGGCGACGCCCGCCGCTCGGCCGCGAGATGCCGCCGCCAGCGCTCGACCGCATCGGCGAGGTCGGGCGCGGCGAGGACCAGGATCTCGGGGACGACGGGAGCGTTCATGCGACGACCGGACTGAGGTGATCCCCCCATCCTCGGCGCGGCGAGTGAAGGGCGGGTTACCGGACACCGCAGCACCCCTCGCCTCCGATCCCCACCGCGCCTATGTTCACGCGACGTTCGCGGACATCCGAATCGCCCATGGCCACCCCGATCGACGACCTTTTCGCCGGAAGCCCGCCGCGCCTCGCCGCCGGTGGCCCCCGTGTCGTCCCGGTGTTGACCCCGGTCGCCCTCGACACCGCCTATTCCTATCGCGTGGCGCACGGGCAAGCGGTCGAGCCCGGCTCGATCGTCGTCGTCCCCCTCGGCCCCCGCAAGGTGCTCGGCGTCGTCTGGGACGAGGAGCCCGGCGGCCGGTCGCTGAAGATCGGCGACAACCGACTGCGCGAGATCGAGCACGTCTACGACGTCTCGCCGCTCGGCCCCTCGACCCGCCGTTTCGTCGATTGGGTCGGCCGCTACTATCTGATGCCGCGCGGCATGATGCTGCGCATGGTGCTGCGGGCCCCCGAGGCATTGGAGCCGGAGCCGCCGATTCGCGGCGTCCGCCTCGCCGGCCCGCCGCCCGAACGCATGACCGTCGCCCGTCGCCGGGTGATCGAGCTGATGGAGAGCGGTTTCGCCTGGTCGCGAACCGGGCTCGCCGCCTCCGCCGGCGTCTCGGCCGGCGTCGTCGACGGGCTCATCGCGCAGGGCACCCTCGAGGAGGTCTGGCTCGAGCCCGGCCGCGCCCCCACTCGCCCCGACCCGACCCACGGTCGCCTCGCCCTCAACCCCGATCAGAGCGCCGCCGCCGCGACCCTGCGCGCCTCGGTGGCGCAAGGCGGCTTCCGCGTCGACCTCCTCGACGGTGTCACCGGCTCCGGCAAGACCGAGGTCTACTTCGAGGCGGTGGCGGCGGCGGTGGAGAAGGGCCGGCAGGCCCTCGTCCTGCTGCCCGAGATCGCCCTGACCGCCGAGTTCCTCGACCGCTTCGTCGCCCGCTTCGGCGTGAAGCCCGGCGAATGGCACTCCGAGGTCTCGCCGAAGAACCGCGCCCGCCTGTGGCGCGGCGTGGCGACCGGCGAGATACCGGTGGTGGTCGGCGCCCGCTCGTCGCTGTGGCTGCCGTTCCGCGACCTCGGCCTCGTCGTCGTCGACGAGGAGCACGACGGCGCCTACAAGCAGGAAGAGGGCGCGATCTACCACGCCCGCGACATGGCGGTGGTGCGCGGCCGGCTCGGCGACTTCCCCGTCGTCCTCGCCTCGGCGACGCCGTCGCTCGAGACCTGGGTCAACGCCGAACAGGGCCGTTATCGCCGTCTGGTGCTGCCCGCCCGCGCCGGCGCCGGCAAGCTGCCCGAGATCCGAACCATCGATCTGCGTCGCCACATGCCGGCGCCGGGGAAGTTCCTCGCACCGCCGTTGATCTCGGCGATCCGAGACACCATCGCGGCCGGCTCACAGGCCCTGCTCTTCCTCAACCGCCGCGGCTATGCGCCGCTGACGCTCTGCCGAACCTGCGGCCACCGCTTCGAGTGCCCGAACTGTTCGACCTGGCTGGTCGAACACCGCTTCCGCGGCGTGCTCACCTGCCACCACTGCGGCCACACCGTCCGCCGCCCCGAGGCCTGCCCATCCTGCGGCGAGATCGATGCGCTGGTAGCCTGCGGTCCCGGCATCGAGCGCATCGCCGAGGAGGCCGCCGACCTCTTCCCCGACGCTCGCCGTCTCGTCCTCTCCTCCGATCTGCCCGGCGGCACGGCGCGGATGAAGCTGGAGCTGGCGGCGGTGGCGGCCGGCGAATGCGACATCGTCATCGGCACCCAGATCCTCGCCAAGGGCCACAACTTTCCGCTCCTCGGCCTCGTCGGGGTCGTCGACGCCGATCTCGGCCTCGCCCACGGCGACCCACGGGCGGCGGAAAAGACCTTCCAATTGATCCAGCAGGTGACCGGCCGCGCCGGCCGCACCGGCGGCGAAGCCCGCGCCTTCCTCCAGACCCGCGCCCCCGACCATCCGGTGTTGCGGGCGATCGTCGCCGGCGACCGCGACGGCTTCTACGACGCCGAGGTCGAGGAACGCCGTCGCTCCGGTATGCCGCCCTTCGGCCGCCTCGCCGGGATCGTCGTCTCCGCCGACGCCCGTGAACCCGCCTTCGCCCTCGCCCGCGCCCTCGCCGCCGCCGCGCCGCACGCCGACGACGTCACCGTGCTCGGCCCCGCCGAAGCGCCGATCGCCGTGGTCCGCGGTCGCCACCGCTTCCGCCTGCTGGTGCGCACCCCGCGCGGCCACGACATCCAGGCCTACCTCGGACGATGGTTGAACGCCGCCCCGCCCGCCACCGGCGGGGCGCGAATCCAGGTCGACATCGACCCTCAGAGCTTCCTCTGACCGGGCCCCGCGCAACCCCCGCGACGAGAGATCGCAATTCCTCCCGACCGGTCCGCGATCTTGCTTTTTGATCGTGAGAATCGTTGAACTTTCTGCGGATATGCCCTCGGCAAGTCGTATCGGAACGGGGTTAGACTTTCGGAAATCGCTCCAGAGGGCTTGTTGCGTCGACCCCACCCGTATGCTAGGACACCCCCGGTTTCGGCGGGGGAAGCTCTTTCCGTGAGAGTGCTGCCGAAAATCATCCAATGAATTCAAGGGCGTGCGGGGCGGGGCCCGCGTCGTACGCCCGAATTGGCGTGGGGGTTCCGGACCGGTGGCAGAGACGACTTCGATCGTATCCGGCGTGGCTCAGCGCTATGCGAGCGCACTCTTCGAGGTGGCCCTCGAAGCCGAGGCCGTCGACGCCGTCGGCAAGGACCTCGACGCCTTCGACGGCCTGCTCTCCGCGAGCGCCGACCTGAAGCGTCTGGTCGGTAGCCCGGTGTTCTCCGCCGACGAGCAGACCCGCGCCATCGGCGCCGTCCTCGCCAAGGCCGGTATCGGCGGCATCGCCGCCAACTTCGTCGCGCTGGCGGCGCGCAATCGCCGCCTCTTCGTTCTGCCCGACATGATCAGGGCCTACCGTGCTCTGGCCGCCGCGCATCGCGGCGAGCAGGCCGCCGAGGTCACGTCGGCCACTCCCCTCACCGAGGACCAGGTCTCCTCGCTCTCGTCGGCGCTCTCGGGCGTCGCGCAGGGCAAGACGATCCGGATCGTCCCCAAGGTGGATCCCTCGATCATCGGCGGCCTCATCGTCAAGGTGGGCTCGCGTATGATCGACACTTCGCTGAAGACGAAACTCACTTCTCTCAAGGTCGCACTGAAAGAGGTCCGCTGATGGATATTCGGGCGGCGGAAATTTCCGCAATCCTCAAGGAGCAGATCAAGAACTTCGGCCAGGAAGCCGAGGTTTCCGAGGTCGGCCAGGTTCTCTCCGTCGGTGACGGCATCGCCCGTGTGCACGGTCTGGACAAGGTCCAGGCCGGTGAGATGGTCGAGTTCGCCAACGGCACCCGCGGCATGGCGCTGAACCTCGAAGTCGACAACGTCGGCATCGTGATCTTCGGCTCCGACCGCGAGATCAAGGAAGGCGACACCGTCAAGCGCACCGGCGCCATCGTCGACGTGCCGGTCGGCAAGGGCCTGCTCGGCCGCGTCGTCGACGCGCTCGGCAACCCGATCGACGGCAAGGGCCCGATCTACTTCGAGAAGCGTTCCCGCGTCGACGTCAAGGCGCCGGGCATCATCCCGCGCAAGTCGGTGCACGAGCCGATGTCGACCGGCCTCAAGGCCGTCGACGCGCTGATCCCGATCGGCCGCGGCCAGCGCGAGCTGATCATCGGCGACCG
>CALMFH010000088.1 GCA_937864925.1 uncultured Alphaproteobacteria bacterium
CTCGGGGCAACGAAACCGGAACGGATTTGTTCGTGGTTTTGTACGTGAGTGGCGCGCCCTACGGGAGTCGAACCCGTCTTTGCAACGTGAAAGGCTGCCGTCCTAACCGATAGACGAAGGGCGCTCACGAGGCGGCTTCTTATATGGCTTCGCCGGACGGGGCAAGTCCCGTCGCGGCGTTCGTCCGCATGCGTGTCCGGCCCCGGCCAAGGTCTTGCAGCGGCACGCGAACCGCGCCGGTCGCGATGGTTGCGCCGCTCCCCTGTCGACATCTCCCGCCGTATGCGACGCACCATCGGCCGGGGGCCGCGCGCGCCCTCGCTGCGCGTCGAGACGGTGGAATCGGCGGCTCGTTCCACGATCGTCTCCGTGCTAGAAGGCGACGCGCTCCGGCCCGCGATCGCCGCGATCGGCCGCCGCGATCGTCGCGAACCGGTGGCACAGGGTTCCCGGCGGCGGCGGACCCGAAGTGGGCGATCCGACCCGGAACGAGACGAGGGCCGACCATGGTCGCGCCGGTGCGCATCGATGATCCCGAAGACCCCCGAATCGCACCGTTCCGCGATGTCCGTGAACGCGATCTGGTCGGCCGGGAAGGACGGTTCGTCGCCGAGGGCGCCGTGGTCCTGGCGGTTCTCGCCGCTTCGCCGCAGCATCGGGTCGAGGCGGTGTTGATCGACGAGCGGCGGGCCGAGGGTCTCGCCGCGACCTTGGCGCGTCTACCCGAGACGACGCCGATCCACCTCGCCGCGCGGAACGTTCTCGACGCGATCGCCGGCTTTCCGCTGCATCGCGGCATTCTGGCGGTCGGGCGGCGGGCGGCGCCGATCGCTCCGGAAGCGCTGGTCGCCGGGCTCGGCGAGCGGGCGGTCGTGGTGGTCGCCTGCGGCATCGCCAACCACGACAACATCGGCGGCATCTTCCGCAACGCCGCCGCCTTCGGCGCCGATGCGGTCCTGCTCGACGCCGAATGCTGCGATCCCTTCTATCGCAAGGCGATCCGCGTCTCGGTCGGTCATGTCCTGACCGTTCCACAGGCACGATTCGCGTCCGCTGCCGATCCGATCGGACTGTTGAGCCGGCACGGATTCGAGGTGCTGTCGCTGTCGCCCTCGGCGCCGCAACGGCTGATCGACGTCGTCCCTCCGCCGCGTGCCGCGATCGTTCTGGGGACGGAAGGGGCGGGCCTGCCGACCTCGATCCTGGCGCGTTCGCGCGCCGTGTCGATCCCGATGGCCCCCGGCGTCGACAGCCTCAACGTCGCGGTGACCGCCGGTATCGTCCTGCACCACCTGACGGCGCGGCGCCGACCCGCCGCGACGTGATCGAGCGGGGTCTCGGAATCGTCACCGGCACGCCCTATCTGATTGCCATCCCATCATCCGACGAGGAGCGTTCCATGGCCTACACGATCGACCGCCTGATCACCGATGCCGACTTCGAGACGGTGGACGCGCGGGTGCGCAAGGCGCTCGTCGATGCCGGTTTCGGCGTCCTGACCGAGATCGACGTCGCCGCGACGATGAAGAAGAAGCTCGACGTCGACATGGCGTCCTACCGCATCCTCGGCGCCTGCAATCCGAAACTCGCCTACGGCGCGATCGGCCTCGAGCCGCGCATCGGCGCCATGCTGCCGTGCAACGTGATCCTGCGGACGGTCGTCGGCGGCATCGAGATCAGCGCCATCGACCCGGTCGCCTCGATGGCGGCGATCGACAATCCGGAACTGATCGCGGTGGCCGGCAAGGTGCGCGAACTGCTCGAGGGCGTCGTCGCGGCGGCGTGACGCCGGTCCCGTGGGGCGGGTGCGGGCGGCTTCGCGCCGAGGCTCTCCCGCCACCTCGCCCCATGTCGATCGCCGGCGGCGGTGCGGAAGATTCGTCGCGGAAACTTGGTGAGCCGGGCGGGGATCGAACCCGCGACCACATGATTAAAAGTCACGTGCTCTACCACTGAGCTACCGGCCCTCAGCGCGGGCGGACCATAAGGGGAGGGCCGTGCAACGGTCAAGCGCCGGGCGCGAGGTCGCCGACGAAACGGCCGGCTCGTGGCGAGGCGCTCGATCTCCGCCCTGCCGTGACGCCGCCGCCGATCCGTCGCGGCGCGGGCCGCCGTCGGTTCGGTAGCCCGCCCGGGCGATGAGCTCGACGCGACGACCGATGCTCGGCACGGCGGACGAGCGGTCGCGCATGACGAAGGGCAAGGCTCGGCTGTCGCGAAGGTGATTTCGTCGCGAGCGGGTTTCGCGGTAGGTACGGCGCGCCGGCGTCGGTCCGAGACGTGCGGCCCGATCGCGAGACGAGACTTCATCCGATGACCTCCAACGTCACCTTCCTCGGCACCTTCGCCGCCGGTGTCCTCTCCTTCGTCTCGCCCTGCGTGCTGCCGCTGGTGCCGCCCTATCTCGCCTTCATCGCCGGGGCGAGCCTCGACGAATTGGAGAGCAGTGGTTTCGATCGGGCGCGGCGGCGCATCTTCGGCTCGTCGCTCGCCTTCGTCGCCGGCTTCTCCACCGTGTTCGTCACCCTCGGCGCCTCGGCCTCGGTCTTCGGCCAGATGATCCGCACCCACATGAACACGCTGTCGATCGTCGCCGGTCTCGCCATCATCGTCATGGGCCTGCATTTCCTCGGCGCGTTCCGCATCCCGCTGCTCTACCGCGAGGCGCGGGTGCAGGTGGCGCGCAAACCGGCGGGCGCCATCGGCGCCTACGTCGTCGGCCTCGCCTTCGGTTTCGGCTGGACACCGTGCATCGGCCCGGTGCTGGCGGCGATCCTCGGAGTGGCGGCGAGTCGCGATACGGTGGGGCAGGGGGCGCTGCTGCTCGCCGTCTATGCCGGCGGCCTCGGCGTGCCGTTCCTGGCGGCGGCGGCCTTCTCCCAGCCCTTCCTGCGCCTGATGACCCGCTTCCGGTCGTGGATGCCGCTGGTCGAGAAGATCACCGGCGGCCTCCTCGTCCTCACCGGCATCGCCTTCCTCACCGGCGGCATCGAGCGTCTGGCATTCTGGTTGATCGAGGCCTTCCCGGTCCTGTCCGCCGTCGGCTGACCACGCCCGGTCGCCGTCCGATCGATTCGCGTCTCGTCGCCGACGAATGGTGCGATAACGGCGTCGGACCACGACGTCGCCGGGCTTCAGCGCAGTCCGGCGATCGGTTGACCGGTGTAGGTCGAGACGGAGCAGAGCGCGCCGGTCGCTTTGAGACGCAGGCACGCTTTGGCCGCTTCGGTCGGGTCGGGGAAGGGCCCGGCGAGGAGGCGAGCCTCCATGCCCGTTTCGGTTTCGCGCAGACGGGCGAGCGGCTCCAGATTCTTGGTCAACACGCCATTGCGCGTCGCCGTGTAGCTCCACGCACGCCGCAGCGCGGCGAGGCTGCGGAAGCTGCCGAGATCGATCGCCGCGGGAGCGTTGGCGGACGGCGCGGCGGCTGCCGATTGCACCGTCGGCGTGCCGGGCGAGGCGGCGGCGAAGGTGTCGACCGTCGGCGCGGTGATGACCCGGACCGACCTCGGCGGCGACGGCTCGCCCGCCGTCTCCGATACGGTTTCCGGTGTGGTTGTGCTCGGCGTGACGGCCGGCTCCGCCTTCGCGGTGGGCGCACCGCTTCGCAGTTCGCCGCCGGGTTTGTCGGGCAGGCGCGCGGGCCGCGGCACCGTCCCGGTCGTCGCCGGGCCGTCGCCATCGACGGTGGTGGGCGCCACCGGCGGATCGGTCTGCGGCCGCGCCGCCTGTGGCGCCTCGATCTGGGGCCGCGCCGCCTGTGGCGCCTCGATCTGGGGTCTGGGGACCGGCAGGGGAAGCCGGTCGGCGGTGCGGGGCTCGCTGCGCGGCTTTTCGGCGGCGGGTGGTTCGGCGGCGGCGGGCTCGGCGGGGAGGGCGGCGATCGTCGGTGGCGGCGAGGGGTCGGCCGGACGGACGGCGGCGATCGCCGGCAGGTTCGCGGGGTCGGCCGGACGAACGGTGGCGACGCGTTCCTCGAGGTTGTCGATGCGGCGCGAGACTCCCTCACCGGCCATGCCGATCTGGAGGATCCGGCGGCGGATCTCGGCGATCTCGATGCGCAGACCATCGATGTCGCGCGACGTGGCCGGGGTTTCGTCGCCGGCGAGCGGCAGTGGGGCGAGGCGGCCCATGCCGAAGGTGCGGGTCGGTTGAACCGAGCTGCGTCCCTCGTCGTGAGACGTCGGGATCGAACCGGTGATCTCGGACGGGTCGGGCTGGCCGAAGTCGGAGCGCGCCGATGCCGTCACCGATGGGGACGAGGGGGCGTACTGCCACGAGGCGAAGGCGAGAACCAGGGCGGCGACCGAGCCGAGCCCCCAACCGAGCACGGCGAGGCCGCCGCCGCTCGCTTCCGCTTCGATCCAGTCGCCGATGTCGTCGTCTTGCTGCGCCACGACCGTTCTCTCGTGCGTTCGCCTTCGAATCGCCTGACGAGGATACCATTTCCCCGTCACCGCCACCGCACGTGGCGCGGCACGGCCGGGTTCGGCACGGCGAAACCAAAACGAAAGGCCGATCGGTTATTGCTGGCGGCCGGAAACAACGACGGAGAGGCCATCCATGACCGAAAGGTCGTCGCTCGGTATCGTGCTCGCCGCGGGCGAGGGAACGCGCATGCGTTCGACCCTACCGAAGGTGTTGCACGAGGTCGGATCACGGTCGATGGTTCTGCATGCCATGGCGGCGGCGCGTGCTGCCGGCGTGGCTCGCCTCGCGCTGGTGGTCGGACCGAACATGGCCGCGGTGGAGAAAGTGGTCTCGGCGGCCGGGGCCGACGAGATCGTTCATCAGGCCGAGCGCCTCGGTACGGCACATGCCGTGTTGCGGGCGCGCGCCGCCATCGCCGAAGGGGCCGAAGACGTCATCGTGCTCTACGGCGATACGCCACTGGTCCGCGCCGAGACGTTGCTCGCGGTGCGGGCGCGATTGGCGCAGGGTGCCGACGTCGTGGTGCTCGGCTTCCGCACGGCACGCCCGACCGGCTACGGCCGGCTGATCGAGGTCGACGGCCGGCTCGTCGCCATCCGCGAGGAGAAGGAGGCCACCGACGCCGAGCGCGCCGTGACCTTCTGCAATTCCGGCATCATGGCCTTCCGCGGCGGCGTCGTGTTGGCGCTGCTCGACGCCATCGGCAACGCCAACTCCAAGGGCGAGTACTACCTCACCGACGCCGTGGAGATCGCCCACCGCCGCGGCCTCACCGTGGTGACGGTCGAGGGCGCGGAGGACGAATTCCTCGGTGCCAACGATCGGGTCCAGCTCGCCACCTGCGAGGCGATCTTCCAGAAACGACGGCGGGCCGAGGCGCTGGCGAACGGCGTCACCCTGGTGGCGCCGGAGACGGTGGTCTTCGCCGCCGACACCGAGCTGGGGCCGGACGTGACGATCGAGCCGAACGTCGTCTTCGGACCCGGCGTGCGAGTGGCGAGCGGGGCGCGCATCCGCGCCTTCAGCCACCTCGAGGGCGCTCGGGTGGGCGAGGGGGCGACGGTTGGGCCTTTCGCGCGGTTGCGTCCGGGGGCCGATCTCGGCCGCGAGGTGCACATCGGCAACTTCGTCGAGATCAAGAACGGCCGCATCGAAGACGGCGCCAAGGTCAATCACCTGACCTACATCGGCGACGCGCGGGTCGGCGCCAAGGCCAACATCGGTGCCGGCACCATCACCTGCAACTACGACGGCTACTTCAAGCACCACACCGACATCGGTGCCGGCGCCTTCGTCGGATCGAACTCGTCGCTGGTGGCGCCGGTGAAGATCGGCGACGGTGCCTACATCGGATCGGGCAGCGTCGTCACCCAGGACGTGCCGGCGGATGCGCTCGCGGTGGCACGCGGTCGCCAGATGTCGCGCGAGGGCTGGGCGGCGGCTTTCCGCACCCGCATGGCGCGGATCAAGGCGGCGAAATGACGGGCCGGCCGACCGGTGCCGTCACAAAGCGACACAGGAAGTGATTTCGGGTCGGTTCGGCCGACGCGGTAGAAGATCAGCGAGACAAACGACAGAGGGCTCGTCCTCCATGTGTGGCATCATCGGCATCGTCGGGCGTGAACCGGTCGCGGGACTTCTGGTGGAATCGCTGAAGCGGCTCGAATACCGCGGCTACGATTCCGCCGGTGTGGCGACACTCGAGCCGGACGGGTCGCTGACCCGACGTCGCGCCGAAGGCAAGCTGCGCAACCTCGAAGCGCGGCTCGCCAAGGAACCGCTCGCCGGCCTGATCGGCATCGGCCACACCCGTTGGGCGACCCACGGCGCACCGACCGAGGGCAACGCCCATCCCCACGCCACCGCCCGTGTCGCGGTGGTCCACAACGGCATCATCGAGAACTTCCGTGAGCTCAAGGACGAGCTCGTCGCCGCCGGCCACGTCTTCGCCTCGGAGACCGACACCGAGGTGGTGGCTCAGCTCGTCGACCATCATCTGCGCGCCGGCATGACGCCCGATCAGGCGGTGGCGGCGACGCTGAAGCGGTTGTCGGGCGCCTTCGCACTCGCCTTCCTCTTCCCCGGCGAGGACGATCTCATCATCGGCGCGCGCCGCGGCAGCCCGTTGGCGGTCGGCTGGGGCGACGGCGAGATGTATCTCGGTTCCGACGCCATCGCGCTCGCTCCCTTCACCGATCGCATCACCTATCTCGAAGAGGGCGATCGGGTGGTGATCCATCGCGCCGGCGCCGTGATCCACGACGAGAGCGACGCGGTGGTACAGAGACCGGTGGTCACGGTCTCGGCCGCGGCCTATCAGGTCGATCGGGGCAACTACCGCCACTTCATGGCCAAGGAGATCCACGAGCAGCCGGAGGTGATCGGCCACACGCTCGCCCATTATCTCGATCTCGCCGCCGAGAAGATCCGGCTGCCGGCGCCGCCACCCTTCGACTGGGCCAAGCTCGACCGGCTGACCATCGTCGCCTGCGGCACCGCCTACTACGCCGGGCTCACCGCCAAATACTGGTTCGAGCGTTTCGCCCGGTTGCCGGTGGAGATCGACGTCGCCTCGGAGTTCCGTTACCGCGAGCCGCCGCTGGCGGCGAACGGTCTGGCGCTGTTCGTCTCCCAGTCGGGCGAGACCGCCGACACGCTCGCCTCGCTGCGCTACTGCAAGGC
>CALMFH010000089.1 GCA_937864925.1 uncultured Alphaproteobacteria bacterium
TCACCATCGGCATGGCGGTCGACGCCAACGTGCTGATCTACGAGCGCATCCGCGAGGAACAGAAGCTCGGCCGATCGGCGATCTCGGCGATCGACGCCGGCTTCTCGCGCGCCATGTCGACCATCGTCGACTCCAACCTGACGACGCTGATCGCGGCGATCGTGATGTTCTTCCTCGGCACCGGGCCGATCAAGGGCTTCGCGGTGACGCTCGGCATCGGCATCCTGACGACGTTGTTCACCGCGGTCACCGTCACCCGCCTGATCGTCGCCCTGTGGGTGAAGAAGGTCCGGCCGACCCGCGTGCCCATCTGAGTCCCGCTCCGCGGCGCGCCACCGGTCGTGGCGCGCGCCCGAGGTTCCAGCGAAGAAGGTGAGTGATGAAGCTCATCAGTTTCATCCCCGAGGACACCAAGATCCCCTTCATGGGGGCGCGGCTGATCACGTTCCCGATCTCCATGGTCCTGGTGACGCTGTCGCTGCTGTCGGTGATGGTGATCGGCCTCAACTACGGCATCGACTTCGTCGGTGGCACCGTCATCGAAGCCCGGACGAAGTCGGGACCGGCGGATCTGTCGAAGATCCGTACCGAGTTGACCGAGTTGCAGATCGGCGAGGTCCAGGTCCAGGGCATCGGTACCGCCGAGGACGTGCTGATCCGCGTCGGCCAGCTCGAGGGCGGCGATCTGGCGCAGCAGGCCTCGGTCGACAAGATCAAGGCGGCGCTCGGCGACGGCTACGAGTATCGCAAGGTCGAGACCGTCGGCCCGCGCGTCTCGGCCGACCTGAGGCGCGACGGCATCATCGCGGTGGTCGTGTCGCTGGCGTTGGTGTTGATCTATCTGTGGTTCCGCTTCGAATGGCAGTTCGCCGTCGGCGCGGTGCTCACCACCATCCACGACGTCATCCTCACCGTCGGTCTACTGTCGGTGATGCGCATCGGTTTCGACCTGTCGGCGATCGCGGCGATCCTGACCATCGTCGGCTACAGCCTCAACGATACCGTCGTCATCTACGACCGAATTCGTGAGAATCTGCGCAAGTACAAGAAGATGCCGCTGCCCGAGTTGATCGACGCGTCGATCAACCAGACCCTGACCCGCACCATCCGCACCTCGACCACTACGATTCTGGCGGTCGGCGCGCTCCTGGCATTCGGCGGCGAGGCGTTGCGTGGCTTCAACTTCACCATGCTCGCCGGCATCTTCATCGGCACCTATTCCTCGATCGTCGTCTCGGCGCCGCTGCTCATCTTCCTCAACCTGCGTCCCGGTGGCGGCAAGGGCGAGGAGAAGACCGAGGCGGTCGGCGCCGGCGCCTGAACCGGCAGCGAGGGGCCGTCGTGACCGAGGATCGTTCCGCGGCGCATCTGCCGCGACCGGTGGAGATCGAGAGCTACGGGCTCGGCGGCTTCCGTTTCGTCGGGCTCGACGGTCTGTCGCA
This sequence comes from uncultured Alphaproteobacteria bacterium, assembly GCA_937864925.1. Lineage (GTDB taxonomy): Bacteria > Pseudomonadota > Alphaproteobacteria > Rhizobiales > Ancalomicrobiaceae > CALBKH01. Next base: position 1,443 of record CALMFH010000089.1, read on the forward strand.
TCGAGGGTCGCTTCTGGCTCTGCCCTCGGGCATGTGGGCCTGGGAGGCGGAAACGCTCGCCGATCTGACGCCAGCGGCTTTCGAGAGGGTCGCGGCCGAGGTGTCCACCATCGACATCCTGCTCGTCGGCACGGGGCGTGACCTCGCACCGCTGCCGGCGCCGCTCCGGGCGTGGCTGCGCGAGGTCGGGCTCCGGGCCGATCCGATGGCGACCGGTGCGGCGGTGCGGACCTGGAACATCCTTCTCGGCGAGCGGCGGCGCGTCGCGGCGGCGCTGTTGGCGGTGAGCTGATCGACCGCGGCGATGCGGGTTCTCCCCGTCTTTCGCGGCACGATGAAACCGACGAAAGTCCGCCGCCGCTGGATGCAACCCGCCACCGCCCTATGTCCCGCCCCATGTCCCCGCCCGTGACCGACGAACGTGATCGACTGGACGACGCCTACGATCTCGTCGGCGACCATGTGCGTCGCTTCGACAAGGACCGGTGGCTCGCCGGGCTCTATGCCCCGGAGGACCGGCGGCGGCATCTCTACGCGCTCTATGCCTTCGCCGCCGAGATCGAGCGCATCCGCGATCTGGTCTCCGATCCGCTTCCCGGCGAGATTCGCGCCCGTTGGTGGGCGGACATGCTGGTCGGCGGCCGCGGTGAGGAGGCGGCGTCCCACCCGATCGCGGCGGCGCTCACGGACACCGTCCGGCGTTTCGCGCTGCCGATCGCCGACCTCGAACGGTTGATCGAGGCGCGGATCTTCGATCTCTACGACGACGTCATGCCGGATCTCGCGGCACTCGAGGACTACTGCCGCGACACCTCGACGACGCTGATCCGTCTCGCGGCCCGCATTCTCGCCGACGGTCGCGATCCCGGCATCGCCGCCGCCGCAACCCATGCCGGGGTGGCGCACGGGCTCACTCAGGTGATGCGGGCACTGCCGCGCCACACCGGCCGTGGCCAGGTGTTCCTGCCGCTCGATCTGCTCGCCCGACACGGTCTCGGTCGCGACGACGTGTTGAAGGCCGAGACCAGTCCGGGTCTCCTCGCCGTTCTCGCGACACTGCGTGGCCGGGCGCGCGAGGAACTCGAAGCGACCCGGCGCCTGATCCGCACCATCCCGCCGGAAGTGGCACCGGCCTTCCTACCGGTGTCGTTGGTCGACCCCTGCCTCGCCCACATGGAGCGGCCCGGCTACGATCCGTTTCGGACCCCGGTGGAGAGCCCGCAATGGCGCCGGCAATGGCGCCTGTGGCGAGCCGCCCGCCGAGCCCGCAAGGCGGCCAAGCGCTATCGCTATCACGTCTGATACCGGGCTCATGAAATTCGGACTCGTCCGAATTTCATGAGCGTTACAGTCCGACCGGCCTACGCCCGGTCGGGCTCGCCTTAGTTCACGAAGTTTCGAACAGGTCGAAACTTCGTGAACTCGGTATGAGACGGCCGCGTGGCGCCGCGCGGCGCCTTGGTCAGCCGAGGTCTTCGGCCGTGTTCCAGACGGCGAGATCGGCGCGGGCCCGGGCGGCGAGCGCCCGCTTCTTGGCTAGCGTCTTCTCCGCGCCGCGCAGGCGTCGGCCGTCGATCCGCGTCGGCGCCTCGATCGGTGGAAACAGGCCGAAATTGACGTTCATCGGCTGGAAGGCGCGCGGTCGGCCGCTCGCCGCTTCTTCCGCCGTCTCGGCGAGGTGGCCACCGGTGATGTGTCCGAGCAGAGCGCCCATGGCGGTCGTCGCCGGCGGCGGCACGGGCGTGCGGCCGAGCCGCTCGGCGGCGGCGAAGCGGCCGGCGAGATGGCCGATGGCGGCGCTCTCGACGTAGCCCTCGCAGCCGGTGATCTGCCCGGCGAAGCGCAGCCGCGGCTGCGACTTCAGCCTGAGCGTCGCATCGAGCAGCTTGGGCGACTCGAGATAGGTGTTGCGGTGCAGGCCGCCGAGCCGGGCGAACTCGGCGTTCTCGAGCCCGGGGATCATGCGGAACACCCGCGCCTGCTCGCCGTGTTTCAGCTTGGTCTGGAACCCGACCATGTTCCACAGCGTGCCGAAGGCGTTGTCCTGGCGCAGCTGGACGATGGCGTGCGGCTTGACCGTCGGATTGCGCGGATCGGTGAGGCCGACCGGCTTCATCGGCCCGTGGCGCAGCGTCTCGCGGCCACGTTCGGCCATCACTTCGACGGGCAGGCAGCCGTCGAAATAGGGGGTCGAGGCCTCCCATTCCTTGAACGACACCTTGTCGCCGGCGAGGAGCGCATCGACGAAAGCCTCGTATTCGTCGGGGGTCATCGGGCAGTTGAGATAGTCGGCGCCGGTGCCGCCGGGGCCGGCCTTGTCGTAGCGTGACTGCATCCATGCCTTGCCCATGTCGACGCTGTCGAAATGGACGATCGGTGCGATGGCGTCGAAGAAGGCGAGTTCCTTCTCGCCCGTGAGGCCGGCGATCGCCACGGCGAAGGCCGGCGAGGTGAGTGGGCCGGTGGCGACGACGACGCTGTCCCAGGCGGGATCCGGCAGGCCGTCGATCTCCTCGCGGCGGATCTCGATCGCCGGGTGGGCCTCGAGCTCGGCGGTGATCGCTGCGGCAAAGCCTTCGCGGTCGACGGCGAGCGCGCCGCCCGCCGGCACCTGATGGGCATCGGCGGCGCGCATGACGATCGAACCGCAGGCGCGCAACTCGGCGTGCAACACGCCGACGGCATTGGTCTCGGCGTCGTCGGAGCGCAGCGAATTGGAGCAGACGAGTTCACCGAGCCGATCGGTTGTGTGCGCCTCGGTGGTGCGCACCGGGCGCATCTCGTGGAGGACGACGGGGACGCCGCGGCAGGCGAGTGCCCATGCGGCTTCGGACCCGGCGAGGCCGCCGCCGATGACGTGGACGGGCGAAGGGGTGCGGGAGGTGTCGGTCATGGCTCCGGTTAGCATCCGCGGCGGACGGTGCCCAGAGGTTTCTCGCCGCCACCCCCGCGCGCTCGGACGTGGGCGGACCGGCAGGCGCTCCGCGGGCGCTCCCGGCGAGGCGGCGCCGAACCGCGAATCGGGGCTGTTTTCAGCCGTCACTGGGCAGAAATTGCCTGTGGAACGGTTGTGGAGAACCTATCTAATGAGAAGCCGTGATCGACCGATTCGCTCCCATTCGAGAGGTGTCCATGCGCGCGGCGGTGCTGACGATAGCGGTGATCGCCCTCGGACTCGCGGGGTGCAAGACTGACGGCAAGGAGGACAAGCCCAAGGTGGCTCTGACTTCCGAGGCCGATCCGATCACGACCGGGTCGATCCGCGCGCCGGAGCGCGTCGAGGCGCGCGACGGCGGCGGCGGCGACGACGAGGTGCGCGGCTGGGCGCGGGAACGTGGGATCGCCATGCCGGCGAGCGACCGGCTGCCCTACTGCCACGGCTTCGGCTGCGAATTCAAGACCGCGGTTCCCTTCACCGAAGCGGACATCGCGCACCTGAAGCGGCTCTTCGACGGCCATCGCGCCTCGCCCTCCGACGAGCGTGTCGCCATCGATCTCGCCGATCGCTGGTGGGAGAAGAAGGCCGACTCGGTGATCGGAGCGCCGCCGGATCGTCGCGGATCGGAATTGAAGGACGCCCACAAGCCGGGCCAGACCGACTGTATCGACGAGGCGACCAACACCACGACGCTGCTCACCTGGCTCGAGCGCTACGGCCTGCTGCGCCATCACCACGTCCGGCGACCGGAATCGCGCGGCGCCTTCCTCTACGCCCATGCCACCGCGGTGATCACCGACAGGACCACCGGTACCGACTGGGTGGCCGACAGTTGGATGCGCGACAGTGGCGATCGCATCGACGTCATGCCGCTCGAGAAGTGGTTCTCACTCGCCTACGTCGACCCGGTGGAGTGAACGGGTTCCCGCGGACGGTGAATTCGTCGCGGGCGCCGGCAGTTTCGAAACGGCGCGAATCCTTCGCCGGGCACGTCGCGGCGGGCGCTCCATCCCGGCGGCGCGGCGTCACTCCGGTGGGTCGTCGGATCGATCACCCGAATCGAAACGCCCGCCGGGGGGAGGATCCGGCGGGCGCTCGAAAGGCCGAGACGAACCGATGAGCGGTCCGTCCGGGTCGATCGGGCGCGGGGGAGGAGGCGCGCTCCGATCGATCATCCGCGACGCGGATGCGCGAACGGTGGGACCCCGGGCGGTGATGTCGAGACGACACCGATGCCGGATCCGTCGATCGTTCCCTCGCCGCCCGCGTTGGGAGGAACGCTGGGCGGGACGGTCGATCGGACCGTTGCGATCTCCTGGATAGGACACCTCTTCTGCCCCAAACAGGGGGCTCGGCGCATGTCCATCATGCAGAATCGTGCGGCCTGACATCCCGAGACATCTCATCCTGCATGGGTCGCCCGCCATGGATCCATCGAAGTGCCCATCGGAATGCCCGTCGAGAACCGCGTCGTCACGGGAAACGGACCGTCATGCGCGGCGCACGACCCAGGTGCATCGGACCGACGAGCCCCCGGTGCCCCGGACGCCGCGTCCTCATCCGACCGGCCGTCCCGGCCCGATCCGACCCGTTCCGGCCGCAGCGCACCACCTCGCCGGATCCGCGGCGAACGATGTCCCTCGTGGGTCGACGCGGCCGCGGCTCCGCCTCAGTGGGTGCGTCCGAGCGGGCTCGGCCGGCGAGCCAGGAGTTCGGCGAGGAAACGCCCGGTGTGGCTCCTCGGTTCCTTCACCACGTCTTCCGGCCGCCCGGCCGCGACGATCTCGCCGCCGCCGTCGCCGCCCTCCGGGCCGAGGTCGAGGATCCAGTCGGCCGTCTTGATCACTTCGAGATTGTGTTCGATGACGACGACGGTGTTGCCCTGGTTCACCAGCTCGTGCAGCACCTCGAGCAGCTTGGCGACGTCGTGGAAATGCAGGCCGGTGGTCGGTTCGTCGAGGATGTAGAGCGTCTTGCCGGTCGAACGGCGCGCCAGTTCCTTCGACAGTTTGACGCGCTGCGCCTCGCCGCCCGACAGCGTCGTCGCCTGCTGGCCGATGTGGATGTAGCCGAGGCCGACCTCGGACAGGGTGACCAGCTTGTCGCGGATCGCCGGCACCGCGGCGAAGAAGTCGACGCCCTCGTCGACCGTCATGTCGAGTACGTCGGCGATCGAGCGGCCCTTGAACACCACGTCGAGGGTTTCGCGGTTGTAGCGCTTGCCCTTGCAGGTGTCGCAGGTGACGTAGACGTCGGGCAGGAAGTGCATTTCGATCTTGATGACGCCGTCGCCCTGGCAGGCTTCGCAGCGCCCGCCCTTGACGTTGAACGAGAAGCGTCCCGGCTCGTAACCGCGCGCCTTGGCCTCCGGCAGCCCGGCGAACCATTCGCGGATCGGAGTGAAGGCGCCGGTGTAGGTCGCCGGGTTGGAGCGCGGCGTGCGACCGATCGGCGACTGGTCGATGTCGATCACCTTGTCGACGTGCTCGAGCCCTTCGATGCGCTCGTGCGGCGCGGGATTCTCCTTGGAATTGTTCAACTTGCGGGCGACGGCTCGGAACAGAGTGTCGATCAGGAAGGTCGACTTGCCACCGCCCGAGACGCCGGTGACGCAGGTGAAGACGCCGAGCGGGATCTCCGCCGTGACGCTCTTCAGATTGTTGCCGCGGGCGCCCACCACCTTAAGCGCCCGTCCCTTGTCGATGCGCCGCCGCGTCTTCGGCACCGGCACCGCGAGCGCGCCGGAGAGATACCTGCCGGTCAGCGACGCCGGGTTCGCCATCACCTCGGCCGGCGTACCCTGGGCGACGATGTGGCCGCCATGGATGCCGGCGCCGGGGCCGACGTCGACGACATAGTCGGCGGTGAGGATGGCGTCCTCGTCGTGCTCGACCACGATCACCGTGTTGCCGAGGTCGCGCAGGTGCTTGAGCGTGTCGAGGAGCCGGGCGTTGTCGCGCTGGTGCAGGCCGATCGATGGCTCGTCGAGGACGTAGAGAACGCCGGTCAGCCCCGAGCCGATCTGGCTGGCGAGCCGGATGCGCTGGCTCTCGCCGCCCGAGAGCGTGCCGGAGTTGCGGGCGAGCGTCAGATATTCGAGGCCGACGTCGTCGAGGAACTGCAGCCGTTCGCGGATCTCCTTGAGAATGCGGACCGCGATCTCGTTCTGTTTGGCCGTCAGCCGTTCGGGCAGGCCCTTGAACCACGGCAGTGCCTTGCGGATCGACATCTCCGCCACTTCGCCGATGTGGAGGGCGTCGATCTTCACCGCCAGCGCCTCCGGCTTCAGCCGATGTCCGGCGCAGTCGCGGCACGGGGTGGTGGCGAAATAGCGCTCGATCTCCTCGCGCGACCACTCGCTCTCGGTCTCGCGCCAGCGCCGCTCGAAATTGGGGATCAGACCCTCGAAGGTCTTCCGGGTCTTGTGATGGCGCAGACCGTCGTCGTAGGCGAATTCGACCGCGGTGCGGCCGGTGCCGTGGAGGATGGCGTTGCGCCCCTCTTCCGGCAGGTCGCGCCAGGGCTTCGTCATCGAGAAGCCGTAGTGGGCGGCGAGCGCCTCCAGCGTCTGCATGTAGAAGGGCGACGACGACTTCGCCCAGGGAGCGATGGCGCCCTTGGCCAGCGACAGCGACGGATCGGGGACGACCAGGTCGGGGTCGATCTTCTGCTCCGAGCCGAGGCCGCCGCAGGTCGGACACGCCCCGAAAGGGTTGTTGAAGGAGAACAGCCGCGGCTCGATCTCGGCGATGGTGAAGCCGGAGACCGGACAGGCGAACTTCTCCGAGAAGACCATGCGCTTCGGCGACCCGTCGGCCTCCGTCTCGTCGGCATATTCGATGAAGGCGATGCCGTCGGCGAGCTTCAGCGCCGTTTCGAAACTGTCGGCGAGCCGCGTGCCGAGGTCGGGACGCACGGCGATTCGATCGACCACCACCTCGATGTCGTGCTTGAGCTTCTTGTCGAGCGCGGGCGCGTCCGCGATCTCGTGGAACTGCCCATCGATCTTGACGCGCTGGAAGCCCTTCTTCTGGAAGTCGACGAGTTCCTTGCGGTATTCGCCCTTGCGGCCGCGCACCACGGGGGCGAGCAGGAAAAGGCGAGTGCGCTCCGGCAGCGCCAGCACCTTGTCGACCATCTGGCTGACGGTCTGGCTCTCGATCGGCAGACCCGTCGCCGGCGAATAGGGCACTCCGATCCGGGCGAAGAGCAGGCGCATGTAGTCGTAGATCTCGGTCACCGTGCCGACGGTCGAGCGCGGGTTCTTCGACGTCGTCTTCTGCTCGATCGAGATCGCCGGCGACAAGCCGTCGATCTGGTCGACGTCCGGCTTCTGCATCATCTCCAGGAACTGGCGGGCATAGGCCGACAGGCTCTCGACGTAGCGGCGTTGACCCTCGGCATAGATCGTGTCGAAGGCGAGCGACGACTTGCCCGACCCGGAGAGCCCGGTCATCACCACCAGACTGTCGCGCGGCAGATCGAGGTCGACGTTCTTCAGATTGTGCTCGCGCGCGCCGCGGATCGAGATGGTCTTCTGGGCGTGCTCGAACAGGCGCCGGGTGGCGATCGCCGCCGCCTCGCGCTCGGCCGGGGAGGTCCCCGACTCTCGGGTCGCCTTCGGGTTCGGCCGGTCCGTCATCTCGTCTCCGTCGTCCGAGCCGGTGGCTGCCGCCACGCTCGCCCCTCGCCCCGACACCGACGAATCCGGTCTTGCGTCGGCGCGGTCCTTCGAATAGAACATATGAGGAACAAAGGCAAGTGCGGCCCGGTCCCCGCGCGGGCGGCATGTTAGCTCGTCGAGCCCGGCTGCGGGCGGGAAGGAGCGTTGCGTCGCCGGGCTGTGGACAAGCCTGTGGACAAGCCCGGCCGCTCCCGGCTCGCGAGGTCGGCCGCGTCGCCGTCGGCGGTTCGAAGGTCTACATCTCGTGGGGAATGGGCGATTCCGACCACCGCTTCTCGAGGGTGGGAGGGAGCGCCGGTGAACGGTAGGCGGTCGCCGGACGCGGCGATCGGATCACGGACCGGCCGGTGGGCGCGGTCGGGAGGACGACATGTCGGGTAGCGTGAACAAGGTCATTCTCGTCGGCAATCTCGGCGCCGATCCGGAGATCCGGCGGACCCAGGACGGGCGGCCGATCGTCAACCTGCGCATCGCCACCTCCGAGACCTGGCGCGACCGCAACAGCGGCGAGCGGCGTGAGAAGACCGAGTGGCACCGGGTGGTGATCTTCAACGAGGGTCTCGCCAAGGTCTGCGAGCAGTATCTGAAGAAGGGCATGAAGGTCTACATCGAGGGCGCGCTGCAGACCCGCGAGTGGGAGGACCAGCAGGGCCAGAAGCGCTTTTCGACCGAGGTGGTGCTGCAGGGTTTCAACTCGACCCTGACCATGCTCGACAGCCCCGGTGGCGGCCGTGGTGGCGCCGGTGGCGGCGACGATTTCGGTGGTGGTGGCGACGATTTCGGTGGCGGCTACGGTGGCGGGCGCAGTGGCGCTTCGGGCGGTGGCGGACGCGGCGGCTACGGCGGCGGTTCGCAGGCGCGCTCGGGTGGCGGCGGCGGCGGCCAGCGCCCCGGCGGCTTCACCAACCCGCCGCCCTCCGCCGACATGGACGACGAGATCCCGTTCTGAGGGGGTATCCGACCGTCGCGGCGATCGCCGACGGCGGTCATACGAGATCCGGATCTCCTTTCCTCCATCGAAAGAGTCCCGTCCACGCACGGACTTTTGCGACGGGGTGGATCCGCCGTCGCGAAGCGATCTGCCGGATCCCGTGTCACCCGGCCATGATCGCCTTGACGCCGTCGGCGACGAACTGCACCGCCAGGGCGGCGAGGAGCAGGCCGAGCAGGCGGCCGATCACCACGCGACCGGTCTCGCCGATGCGTTTGTCGATCGGGTCGGCGAGGAGGAAGACCATCAGACTGATCGCCAGCACCGCGGCGACGAGACCGAGAAAGCCGCCGAGGTGGGTCCAGGTCGGTGCCTTGGTGGCGGCGAGGATGGTGGCGGAGATGGCGCCGGGACCGGCGAGCAACGGAATCGCCAGCGGAAAGGCGGCGATGTCGCGGACGTGATCGACGCCGACGGCGCGATCGGCGTCCGACTTGTCGCGCGGTTCCTTCTGCGAGAACACCATCTGGAAAGCGGTGGAGAACAGCAGCAGGCCGCCGGCGATGCGGAAGGCGGCGAGCGAGATGCCCATCAGCGACAGGAGCTTGCCGCCGGCGAAGGCGAAGAACAGCAGGATCACCGCGGCGATCGAGGTGGCACGTATTGCCACGCGGCGGCGATCGACCGCGCTCATGCCGGCGGTCAGGCCGATGAACAGCGGCGCCAGCCCGAGTGGGTCGACGGTGACGAAGAGCGTGACGAAGGCTTCGAGCAGGTAGTCGAGCATGACGGTTGCCGTGTACGAGGACGCCACAGTGCCCCGCCGGCGCGCCGAACGCCAGGGGAGTCTCCCTTCTCCCTCGAGCGGAGGAGGGCGCGCCGCGGCGATGTTGCGGCGCGCCGAAGCGCCCGCGATCGTCTTCTGTCCATCGACAGCACCGATTTCTTTCCCCCCTCGCGGGCGGAGGTGGCCCGCAGGGCCGGATGAGGGAGGTGCCGCCGAGCGGCGAACCGGGCGAACCACGAACGTCGCGCTCGGGTGAGGGGTCGAGACCGGTCCTCCGCCCTTCGCACCTGTTCTCCCGCGAGCGGAGAAGGGGCGCTCGTGCCCCGTCCGTCCGACCGGCGACACGCCACCGGCGATTCGCGCGGTTGCCCGGGAAAACCCGCGCCGCGGTTGGCTTTTCCGGGCGGAATCGTCTATTGAGACGGATCGCCCGAGGGTGCCCGACTCCCGAAAGCCGAAGGCGCCCGATTCCTCGAAAGAGAGACCGCATTTGTCCGGCCGCGACGACACGACCCCCGGCGGGGAACACCCCTCCGACATCAAGCCGATCTCCATCGCCGACGAGATGAAGCGCAGCTACCTCGATTACGCCATGAGCGTGATCGTCAGCCGCGCGCTTCCCGACGTGCGCGACGGCCTGAAGCCGGTGCACCGGCGCATCCTCTTCTCGATGCGCGAGAACGGCTACGACTGGAACAAGGCCTATCGCAAGTCGGCCCGCGTCGTCGGCGACGTCATCGGTAAGTACCATCCGCACGGCGATCAGGCGGTCTACGACGCGCTCGTCCGCATGGCGCAGGACTTCTCCATGCGCCTCACCCTGGTCGACGGACAGGGCAACTTCGGGTCGGTCGACGGCGATGCCGCGGCGGCGATGCGCTACACCGAGGTGCGTCTCGCCAAGCCGGCCCACAAGCTGCTCGAGAACATCGACGAGGACACGGTCGACTTCCAGTCGAACTACGACAACACCGAGAAGGAACCCTCGGTGCTGCCGGCCCGCTTCCCCAATCTGCTCGCCAACGGTGCCGGCGGCATCGCCGTCGGCATGGCGACCAACATCCCGCCGCACAATCTCGGCGAGGTGATCGACGCCACGGTGGCGCTGATCGATCGGCCGGAGATGTCGATCGAGGATCTGACCGAGATCATGCCCGGACCGGACTTTCCGACCGCGGCGATCATCCTCGGCCGCTCCGGCATCCGCTCCGCCTACGCCACCGGCCGCGGCTCGATCACCATGCGCGGCCGGGTCAAGAGCGAGACCATCCGCGGCCGCGAGGCGATCGTCATCACCGAGATCCCCTACCAGGTGAACAAGGCGGCGATGGTCGAGCGCATCGGCGAGCTGGTGCGCGAGAAGAAGGTCGAGGGTATCGCCGAGGTCCGCGACGAGAGCGATCGCGACGGCTACCGCGTCGTCATCGAGCTGAAGCGCGACGCCATGAGCGACGTGGTGCTGAACCAGCTCTATCGCTTCACCCAGCTGCAATCGACCTTCGGCTGCAACATGGTCGCCTTGAACGGCGGCCGGCCGATGTTGATGAACCTGAAGGACATGCTGGTCGCCTTCGTCGCTTTCCGCGAGGAGGTGATCGGCCGGCGCACCCGCTTCCTGCTCGGCAAGGCGCGCGACCGCGCTCACGTCCTGGTCGGTCTCGCCATCGCCGTCGCCAACATCGACGAGGTCATCCGCCTCATCCGCGCCGCGCCGGATCCGGCGACCGCCCGCGCCCAGTTGATGGAACGCGACTGGCCGGCGAAGGACATGGAGCCGCTGATCGCGCTGATCGCCGATCCGCGCCACGTGGTCGCCGAGGACGGCACCTATCGCCTCTCCGAGGAACAGGCCCGTGCCATCCTCGACCTGCGCCTGCAGCGTCTGACCGCTCTCGGCCGTGACGAGATCGCCGAGGAGTTGAACAAGCTCGCCGCCGAGATCGCCGACTACCTCGAGATCCTCGCCTCGCGCGAGCGCGTCATGGCGATCGTCAAGGCCGAACTGATCGAGGTGAAGGCCGAGTTCGCCACGCCGCGGCGCACCGAGATCCTCGACGTCGAAGGCGACGTCGACGACGAGGACCTGATCGCCCGCGAGGACATGGTGGTCACCGTCACCCACGCCGGCTGGATCAAGCGGGTACCGTTGTCGACCTATCGGGCGCAGCGCCGCGGCGGCAAGGGCCGCTCCGGCATGGCGACCAAGGATGAGGATTTCGTTGTCCGCCTGTTCGTCGCCTCGACCCACGCGCCGATCCTGTTCTTCTCGTCGCGCGGCCAGGTCTACAAGACCAAGGTGTGGCGCTTGCCGCTCGCCGCGCCGCAGGCTCGCGGCAAGGCGCTGGTCAACATGTTCCCACTGGAGCCGGGCGAGCGCATCACCTCGATCCTGCCGCTGCCGGAGGACGAGGAGGCCTGGGGCACGCTCGACGTGATGTTCGCCACCACCAAGGGCACGGTGAGGCGCAACAAGCTCTCCGACTTCGTCCAGGTGAATCGCAACGGCAAGATCGCCATGAAGCTCGACGAGGGCGAGGGCATCGTCGGCGTCGAGACCTGCACCGAAGGCGACGATGTGCTGCTGACCACGGCCGGCGGCCAGTGCATCCGCTTCGCCGTACCCGACGTACGCGTCTTCAAGGGACGCGATTCGATGGGCGTGCGCGGCATCACCCTGGCCGAGGACGACGGCGTCATCTCGATGGCGATCCTGCGCCACTTCGAGGCGAGCCCGGACGAGCGCACGCTCTACCTCAAGCAGGCGCGGCTGATGCGCGGCGAGACCGAGGCGGAGACCGGTGGCGAGGCCGAGGAGGAGGCGTCCGGCGCCGGCCAGCTCGACATGGAGCGCTACAGCCTGATGTCGGCCTCCGAGCAGTACGTCCTCACCGTGTCGGAGAACGGTTACGGCAAACGCACCTCGTCGTTCGAATACCGGATCACCGGACGCGGCGGCAAGGGCATCGTCGCCATGTCGACCGGCCCGAGGAACGGCCGGCTCGTCGCCTCCTTCCCGGTCGAGCACGCCGACCAGATCATGCTGGTCACCGATGGCGGCCAGCTGATCCGCTGCCCGGTCGACGGCATCCGCCTCGCCGGCCGCTCGACCCAGGGCGTCATCGTCTTCGACACGGCGGAGAGCGAGAAGGTCGTTTCGGTCGAGCGCATCCGCGAAGAGGAGAACGACGAGGACGTCGAGGGCTGAGGCCCCCGTCGACGCCGAGCCCGTCGGAGCAGGCGTGCGGATCGCTCGGGAGACGACCGAGTGAATTGTGTCGCGAACGGCCCGTGTTAGGCTTCACGGCGGGATGGTTCGGCGGGTCCGGGAGACCGTCGGTACCGATCCGAGGTGTGTGCTTCACGGGAGGAGTTGATGTCGCGCAGGTCGGTAATGGCGGCCATGGTGTTGGTGGCGACCGGAGTGCCGGCGATGGCCGGTACGGCGGAAGACTGCCAGAATTCGAGAGGCGACGCTGCGATCGCGGCCTGTACGGCCCATCTGCGGGACAACCCGAAGTCCGCCATGGCCTATAACGAACGTGGTATTGCCCACCGAAGCAAGGGCGACCACGACCGCGCCATCGCCGACCACGACAAGGCCATCGCGCTCGATCCGGGAAATGCCGCCGCCTACGCCAACCGCGGCAACGCCCACTTTGGTAAGGGCGACCACGACCGCGCCCTCGCCGACTACGACAAGGCCATCGCGCTCGACCCGAAAGGTGCCAGAGTCTACAACAATCGCGGCGCCACCTAT
>CALMFH010000090.1 GCA_937864925.1 uncultured Alphaproteobacteria bacterium
CGTCGACAGCGCCATCGGCGAGGGCAGATAGGTCTGGACCTGATCGGCGCGGTACCGGTTCTTCTTCAGCCACAGCGCGAGGTTCATCATGTCCGCGTCGGTGGTGCCGGGGTGGGCGGCGATGAAGTAGGGGATGAGGAAGTATTTCTTGCCGGCGGCCTGGACGGCGGCGTCGAACAGCTGCTTGAAGCGGTCGTAGGTGCCGATGCCGGGCTTCATCATCTTGGAGAGCGGACCCGCCTCGGTGTGCTCCGGGGCGATCTTCAGGTAGCCGCCGACATGGTGGGCGACGAGTTCCCGGATGTAGGCGGGCGACTTGACCGCGAGGTCGTAGCGCACGCCGGAGGCGACCATCACCCGCTTGACGCCGGGCACGGCGCGGGCCTTGCGGTAGAGCCCGATCAGCGCCTCGTGGGAGGTGTCGAGGTTCTCGCAGACGTCGGGCCAGACGCAGGAGAGCTTGCGACAGAGGTCGTGGATCTTTTCGTCCTTGCAGGCCATCCGATACATGTTGGCGGTGGGGCCGCCGATGTCGGAGATGACGCCGGTGAAGCCCGCCGTCTTGTCGCGGACCTCCTCGATCTCCTTCAGGATCGAGCCCTCGGAGCGCGACTGGATCACCCGGCCCTCGTGCTCGGTGATCGAACAGAAAGAGCAGCCGCCGAAGCAGCCGCGCATGATCGTCACCGAGAAGCGGATCATCTCCCAGGCGGGGATCTTGGCGCCCTCGTAGACCGGGTGTGGGCCACGCGCGAAGGGCAGGCCGTAGACAGCGTCCATCTCCGGCGTCGAGAGCGGGATCGGCGGGGCGGTGACCCACAGTTCGCGATCGCCGTGCTTCTGGACGAGGGGGCGGGCGTTGCCGGGGTTGGACTCGCGATGCAGCACCCGCGAGGCCCGCGCATAGGCCTCGCGATCGGTCGCCACCTGCTCGAAGCTCGGCAGCCGGACGACCGACTTGTCGCTCGACTTGCGGGCGCCGTCGTCGGAAGAGTCGAGGTCGTCGGCATGGACGACGGTCCAGTCGTCGGGCACGCCGGGCTTGATCAGCGCGACGCCGCGGACGTCGTCGAAGGCGGCCGCGGTCTCGCCCTTGGCCATGCGGTGGGCGATCTCGACGAGGGCGCGTTCGGCGTTGCCGTAGAGGAGGATGTCGGCCTTGGCGTCGACCAGAATCGAGCGTCGGACCTTGTCGGACCAATAGTCGTAATGGGCGATGCGGCGGAGCGAGGATTCGATGCCGCCCAGCACGATGGGGACGTCCCTGTAGGCCTCGCGGACGCGCTGCGAATAGACCAGCACGGCCCGATCCGGCCGCTTTCCACCCTCGCCGTTCGGGGTATAGGCGTCGTCGTGGCGCAGGCGGCGATCCGAGGTGTAACGGTTCACCATCGAATCCATGTTGCCGCCGGTGACGCCGAAGAACAGCGTCGGCCTGCCCAACGCCCGGAACGGCTCGGGTCCCGACCAGTCGGGCTGGGCGAGGATGCCGACGCGGAAGCCCTGGGCCTCGAGCAGTCGGCCGACGATCGCCATGCCGAAGCTCGGGTGATCGACATAGGCGTCGCCGGTGACCAGGATGACGTCACAGGCGTCCCAGCCGAGGGCGTCCATCTCGGCGCGGCTCACGGGTAAGAAGGGCGCCGTGCCGAAACGATGGGCCCAGTGCCTGCGCCAGGAAAAGAGGGGTTTGGCGGTGTCCATGCGGCTTGAATAGGGCCGAGGGCGCGCGCGTCAATGGCGAAAGCGCCGGGCGAGGGAGATTCGCGGCGCGGCGGGGCCGGCGCGGCGCCACCTTCTCAGCCCCGTGGTCGGGCGGCGGGCGTTCGCGCGCCCTGCCTTCTCCCCTGCGCGGGGAGAAGGGGGTCGGTGCCGTGTCCCGCTCACCGGAACGATGTCGAACATGCGTTCCGTCAGTGGGTTGTCTCATTCCTCCGTGGATCGAACCGGACAGCGGTGGGGCGAGCCCGGCAATGACGAGAAGGTGAGGTCTGAGGCGAACACGGGCCCGCATCCCCTCTCATGCGGTATACAGATTTACGAGGTGCCCTCGAAGAATTCCGGGTTTCTGGCCGATTTCCAGGCGTTCGCCCTTGCAAATTCTCCCGGTTTACGTAATTCTGTATACAACAAACCGATCGAGAGGGAGGACACCATGTCCGTCACCACGACCGAGACGGCCCGACCCTGGCCGATGAACGCCTGGTATGCGGCGGCCTGGGATCACGAGGTCAAGCACAAGCTGATGCCGCGCACCATCTGCGGCAAGAAAGTGGTGCTCTACCGCCGCAACGACGGCCGGGTGGCGGCGCTGGAGGATGCCTGCTGGCACCGTCTGCTGCCGCTCTCCATGGGCCGGCTCGACGGTGACGAGGTGGTGTGCGGCTATCACGGGCTGGTTTTCGACGCCTCCGGGCGCTGCACCCACATGCCATCGCAGGACACGATCAATCCGTCGGCCTGTGTGCGCACCTATCCGGTCATCGAGAAGCACCGCTTCCTGTGGCTGTGGATGGGCGATCCGGCGCTCGCCGATCCGGCCAAGGTGCCCGATCTGCACTGGAACCACGATCCGGCATGGGCCGGCGACGGCAAGCTGATCGAGGTCGCCTGCGGCTACCGACTGGTGGTCGACAACCTGATGGACCTCACCCACGAGACCTTCGTCCATTCGACCTCGATCGGCGATCGCAACGTGGCGGAAGCGCCCTTCGAGGTGACCCACGGCGACAGGACCGTCACGGTCACGCGCTGGATGGAAGGCATCCTGCCGCCACCGCTGTGGGCGGCGCAGTACGGGCGGCCGGGACCGGTCGATCGTTGGCAGATCATCCGCTTCGAAGCGCCCTGCACCATCGCCATCGACGTCGGCGTCGCCGAGGCCGGGACCGGCGCTCGGCGGGGCGATCGCTCCAAGGGGGTCAACGGCATGGTGCTCAACACCATCACTCCGTCGACGGAGAAGACCTGCCTCTATTTCTGGGCCTTCGTACGCAACTACGACATCCTGAACCAGAAGCGCACCACCGATCTGCGCGAGGGTGTCTCCGGCGTCTTCCGCGAGGACGAGGCCATCCTCGAGGCGCAGCAGCGGGCGATGGACGAGCACCCGGAAAAGGTGTTCTTCAATCTCAACATCGATGCCGGCTCGATGTGGGCGCGACGGCTGATCGACCGCATGGTCGCGGCCGAGCGGCCGGGGCCGCGGGCGATGGCGGCGGAATGAACCGGGCGGAGAGACGACCATGAGCCGCGAGGCGGAAGGATCGCAGACGCGCAAGGCGGAACTGGCCTTGCGTCAGGCGATCGTCGAGGGCGAGTTCCGCGCCGGTGAGCGGCTGTCGGAGCTGACGCTGACCGAGCGTTTCGGCGTGTCGCGGACGCCGGTGCGGGCGGCGCTGGCGCGGGCGGAGGCCGAGGGGCTGATCGAAACGCTGCCGAGCGGCGGTTACGTGGTGCGCGCCTTCTCCGAGGGCGACCTCACCGACGCCATCGACCTGCGCGGCCTGCTCGAGGGCTTCGCCGCGCGGCGCGCCGCCGAACGGGGTCCGAGCCGGGGCGAACTGGCCGAGGCGAAACTGCTCCTCGCCGGCATCGACAAGCTCCTGCTGAAGCCGGAGATGAGCGCCGAGGACTTCGACACCTATGTCGATCTCAACGCGCGCTTCCATCGGGCGCTGTGGGATCTCGCCCAGAGCCCGACCATCTTCCGCGAGGTCGAGCGGGTGGCGGCCCTGCCCTTCGCGTCGCCCTCGGGCTTCGTGCGGTTGCAGGCGCATCTACCCGAAGCGCGCGCCGTGGTGATGCTGGCGCAGGACCATCATCTCTCGGTGATCGAGGCGATCGAGGCACGCGAGGGCGCGCGGGCGGAAGCCCTGATGCGCGAACACGCCCGCCTCGCCCGTCGCAATCTGCAGGCGGCGCTCGCCGATCGCGATCGCCTCGACGAACTGCCGGGCGGGCCGTTGATCCGCCACGCCGTCAATCTCTGAACCGTCGAACCGGATCCGGGCCGGCGCTCCGCCGGTCCCACCGACATCGGAAAGGAAGTCACGATGCGCACCCTCGCCGGGCGCGCGGCCACCGTCGTCGCGTCCAGAACCATCGCCACCGACATCACCCAGATCGATCTGTCGCCGGACGACGGCGAGACCGGCTTCGTCTCCGGCGCCCACATCGACGTCGAGGTGACGATCGGCGGACGGCGCGAGATGCGCAGCTACAGCCTGATCCCGGCGCCGGCCGGCTGCTACCGCATCGCGGTCAAGCGCGAGGCGGCGAGCCGCGGCGGCTCGGCGGCGATGTCGGCGCTCGGCGTCGGCGACCGTCTGGTGATCGCCGGGCCGAGCAACGACTTTCCGGCCCATTTCGACGGCCGCGAGAAGCTGCTCGTCGCCGGCGGTATCGGCATCACGCCGATGATCTCGCACGCACGCGCCTGCGCGGCGCGCGGCGAACCGTTCCGTCTCGTCTATGCCGGCCGGTCGCGCGCCGGCATGGCCTATGTCGAAGAGCTCACCGCCGAATTCGGCGATCGGCTGGAGTTGCGCATCTCCGAGGAGGGGACGCGGATCGACCCGGCGGCCGAGATCGCGCGGTCCGCCGACGACGGGGCGCTGTGGTTCTGCGGGCCGCACTGCCTGCTCGACGGCCTGCGCCAAGCGTGGAAGGCAACCGGGCGGTCGTGGCTCGATTTCCGTTTCGAGAACTTCGGCGGCCATTCCGACGCCGGTGCCGCCGACTTCGTCGTCGCCGTGCCGCGCCACGGGCTGGAGATCACCGTGCCTGCCGACAAGTCGATGTTGGAGGCGATGGAAGCCGCCGGGCTCGATCTGATGTCCTTCTGCCTGCGCGGCGAATGCGGGCTCTGCGCCCTGCCGGTCGTCGCCGTCGAGGGCGGAGCGATCGTCCACGCCGACGTGTTCCTCTCAGATGCGGAGAAGGCGGACGGCACCCACATCTGTCCGTGTGTGTCACGTCTCGACGGTGGCCGCATCACCGTCGACACCAACTACCGTCCTGACGAGATCTGAGCCCGGCCGCGCCGGAGAGCCGTCGAGCCGACGCAGAGGCGCCGCCCCCGCGGGTCGGTGCCGCCCGGCGGCACGGTGCCGGGCGGCGATCGCGGCGCCTACCCGCGTCATCCGCGCAGCTCGTGGGTGTTCGATGTTCCGACGGGTGGAAGCCGGTGCGCCGACGGCGGTGCCCACCCATGCCCTTGGGGCATTTATGTATACCGATGAATGATCCGGTATACCGAAACTCCGGTCATGGCGC
This sequence comes from uncultured Alphaproteobacteria bacterium, assembly GCA_937864925.1. Lineage (GTDB taxonomy): Bacteria > Pseudomonadota > Alphaproteobacteria > Rhizobiales > Ancalomicrobiaceae > CALBKH01. The sequence goes on from CALMFH010000090.1 coordinate 5,278, forward strand.
GCTCTGCTTCGCGCGCCGTGGGCTCCCGGCATAGCGGCTGACCCCCGAAAAATACGCTGTTTTTGCGAGTTCATCGCATCTGATCGATGATTCTTCTCAATTTTCGTACGTGGAAATCATTATATCGCGACCCTACCCTTGATCCGACATCGCTCCTGATCGTATTCTTTCTGTATACAGAATAGAGGGTCATCGGACCCCGGCGGAGAGAAACGGACCATGCGGGCGGCGAGGCGCTGGAGTGTGCGGCACGCGGCCGGGCTGAAGGCGATCTATGACGCCTGCAGCGCGCTGGCGCCGCTCTTCGCCCGGCCTCTGCACCTCCTCGGCCGCGACCGTGCCGACGCCCTGCTCGCTCCCGTCGAACGCCTCGCCAAGGGCGCCCTGTTCGACTGCCGGATGTGCGGCACCTGTGTGCTGTCGAAGACCGGCATGGCGTGCCCGACCAACTGCGGCAAGGAGATGCGCAACGGGCCCTGCGGCGGGGTGCGCGAGGACGGGGCCTGCGAGGTCGATCCGACCATGCGCTGCGTGTGGATCGAGGCCGGCGAAGGGCGGGCGCGGATCGGTGCCGCGTCGGGCGCCGGCGAGATCCTGCCGCCGATCGACCGGCGCCGGACCGGCCATTCGACCTGGATCCGCGTGATCGAAGGAGAGAAGGAGCAGGGCACGCCGATCGGTGCGGCGGAGCCGCGCGACCACGAGCGGGTGATCCATTCCTTCGAGCGCGCCTGCGTGTCCGGGGCTTTCGTCACCACGGTGGAGATCGCCCCGCCGGATTCGGCCGATCCGGCGACGCTCATCGCCCGGGCCGAGCGCTTCCGCGGCCTGGTCGACGCGATCAACATCACCGACGGCGCCGGCGGCAACTGCCACATGTCGAGCGCCGCCGCCGCCGCCATCCTCGCCGCGAACGATCACGTGCCGGTCTGCCAGATCGCCGGGCGCGACAGGAACCGCATCGCGGTGCAGGGCGACATGCTCGGCGCTGCGGCGCTCGGGGTGCGCAACATCCTGTGCATCACCGGCGACGATGTCGGCCGGGGCGACCATCCGCAAGCCAAGCGGGTGTTCGATCTCGACAGTATCGGCCTGCTCACCGTGGCGCGGCGGATGCGCGACGACGGCGTCTTCGCCTCGGGTCGCCGACTCGAGGTGGCGCCCGATCTCTTCCTCGGGGCGACGGCCAATCCCTTCGTGCCGCCGCACGAGGATCGCATCGACAACCTCGCCGCCAAGATCGCGGCGGGTGCCCGGTTCATCCAGACGCAGTTCTGTTTCGACGTCGCGCGGTTGGAACGCTTCATGGCGCGGGTGCGCGATCGGGGGCTCGACGCCCGCGCCGCGATCATCGTCGGGGTGGGCACGCTGTCGACGGCACGCGCACTCACCTGGATGGCACACCACGTGCCGGGGGTCCACATTCCGGCGGAGGTGATCGCCCGTATCGCCGTGGCGAAGGATCAGCGCGCTGCGGGGCTCGAGGTTCTGATCGAGACCATCGCGGCGGTCCGGGCGATCCCCGGTGTCGCCGGCGTCCATCTGATGGGACACCGCAACGAAGACGTGCTCGCCGAGGCGATCCGGCGATCGGGGCTCACGCGCCCCGCTCCGGAAGCGGCGTGAGAGTGTGAAGAGGAGACGGTCATGGAGATGAACGCGCAGGAACAGGCGCTGGTCAAACACCTCGCCGACATGGAAGAGGACGAGGCGCTCGACATCGCCAAGCGGATGCTGCTCGAGGAGGGTGCCGATCCGCTGCGCGTGCTGGAGCTGTGCCGGACCGCCATGGACATCGTCGGCAAGCGCTTCGAAGAGGGCGAGTACTTCCTGCCCGAACTGGTGCTCGCCGGCGAGATGCTCGACACCATCGGCGCCATCGCCAAGCCGCTGATCAAGCAGGACGAGAGCGGGCCGGCGAAGAAACTCGGCAAGGTGCTGATCGGCACCGTCCACGGCGACCTGCACGACATCGGCAAGAACATCGTCACCTTCATGCTCGACATCAACGGCTTCGAAGTGAAGGACATCGGCGTCGACGTGCCGGTCACGACCTTCATCGACGAGATCCGCGCCTATGGCCCGGATGTCGTCGGCCTCTCGGGCTTCCTGACGCTGGCCTTCGACTCGATGAAAGAGACGATCGCCGCCTTCGACGCGGCGGGGATGCGCAACGACTTCAAGATCATGATCGGCGGCGGCCAGATCGACGAGACGGTCCGGGCCTACACCGGCGCCGATGCCTTCGGCGTCAACGCCGTCGAAGCGGTGGCATTGTGCAAGGGCTGGACGGGAGTTGCGGCATGACCATCCACGATCTCGCCGAAGGTGAAGCCAAGGTCGCCTACGACGCCCGCCGCCAGCGACTGCTCGACTGTATCGCGCTGAAGCAGCCCGACCGCATGCCGGTGGCGCTCTACGGCACCTTCTGGCTGGCCAAGTACGGTGGCCTCACCTGTAAGGAGCTGATGTACGACTACGAGAAGACCGCAGCGGTCGCCGCCCGCGCGGTGGAGGAGTTCGAGCCCGACGCCATCGCCCCCTTCGTCCAGGTGACGGCGGCGGGACGGTCGCTCGAAGCGATCGGCTTCAAGCAGCTGCAGTGGCCGGGCCACGGCGTCGGCGACAACCAGCCGTTCCAGTATCTCGATCGCGAGTACATGAAGGCGGACGAATACGACGACTTCCTGTTCGATCCGACCGGCTATTATCTGCGCACCTATCTGCCGCGCGTCGCCTCGGCCTTCGAGGGCTTCGAGGATCTGCCGATCTTCCCGGGCCTGCACTACTTCCGCCTCGTCGCCGGCATCCGGCCCTTCGCCAAGCCGAGCGTCCGGGCGGCACTCGAGAAGGTGATCGCCGCGGCCGAGGAGGTCGACCGTTTCGTCGGCCATGCGGTCGCCTTCAACGAGGGAATGGCGAAGAAGGGCTATCCGCTGATCAACGGCGCCATCGCGGTGTCGCCTTACGACTTCATCGCCGACTATTTCCGTGGCGCCACGGGAATGATGAAGGACCTCTTCCGCCACAAGGACAAGCTCCTCGCCCTGCTCGACAAGGCCTCGGAGTTCCTCACCCGCCAGACCATCGCCACGGCGAAGATCTCGGGGCAGGAGATCGTCATGATCCCGATCCACTGGGCGCCGGACGCCTTCATGTCGGGCAAGCAGTTCGAGACCTTCTGGTGGCCGCCCTTCCGCAAGATGATGATGGGGCTGATCGACGCCGGGCTCGTCCCCATGCCGCTGTGGGAAGCGGACTGCACCAAGCGGCTGGAGATCATCCGCGACATCCCGCCGGGCACCTGCATCTACTGGTTCGAGCGCACCGACATGGTGAAGGCCTTCGAGGTGCTCGGCGACGTGGTGGCGCTCAGGGGCAACCTCTCGCCGTCGCTGATGACCACCGGCAAGCCGGAAGAGGTCGACGCCGCGGTCAGGCATCTCGTCGACAACGTCTGGGCCAAGGGCGGCAAACTCATCCTCGACGGCGCCTTCGGGCTCCCCGACGAGACGCCGATCGAGAACGTGCGCGCCATGTTCGACGCGGCGCGGCGTTACGCCGGCTGATCTTCCGAGCCCGAACGGGCGTCGGCCGGTCGGGCAGCAACGACTCTGATTTCGGACATGTCCGAAATCAGAGTCCAGAAAGGAAAGCGCGATGGCGCGGGGGGCAACGCGGATCGAGGTGTTGGAGCGGGTGGCGGCGGCGCTCGTCCTCGACGGCACCGTCGCCGCGCGCTTCCGTGCCCGCGCACTCGATCTCGCCCGCGCCGAGGGGTTCGGCCACGCGGTGATCACCCACCGCCTCGTCCCCCTCGACGGGCCGGCGGGCGCGGTGCTCGTCGCCGGCGGCGAGGCGTTCCATGCCCCGCGCCTTCTTCCCGAGAGCGGCGACCTGACGGGACTGGCCTTCGGCGCCGCCACCCTCGGGCCGGGATTACCGGAGCGAGTCTCGGCACTCTTCGCCGAGCGGCAGATGTCGCTGGCGCTCGCCCTCGATGCGATCGGCAATCTGATGCTGCTCGAGGCGAGCCGGCGGCTGCAGGACGCGGTGATCGCCGGCGTCCGCCGCGCCGGTCTCACCATGGCCGGGGAACTCCGGCCCGGCGACCCCGGCCTGGCGCTCGAAGCGCAGCCGGCGGTGGTGCGGCTCGCCGGCGGGGAGGCGATCAGGCTCACGGTGACGCGGTCGCTGGCGCTGAACCCGCCGAAGTCGGCGACCGTCGTCTACGGGGTCGGTCGCGACCTGCCCGCCGTGTCGTGGTCGCGCTGCGACGACTGCCGGTCACGGCCGACCTGCCGGGTGGTGCGCGACGCCGCGCTGCCGGTTCCGGCGTGAGGGGCGGACATGACGATCCATCATCCGCCCCACGAATACCGTCTGAGCTTCCCGGCGCTCGACCGGGAGATCACCGCGCGCGCCGACGAGACGGTCTATCAGGCGGCGCGGCGCCAGGGTCTCCGGATCGTCGGCGCCTGCGGCGGTCGCGGCACCTGCGGCGCCTGCACCATCCGCATCGACCAGGGCTCGGTCCGCCACGGCGACGGCGAGGACTGGGTGATCGGCGCCGACGTCGAGGGCACTCACCGCAACCGCCGCAAATGGGTGCGCGCCTGCAAGGTGACACCGAAGGCCGACTGCACGATCGAAGTGGCGCCGCGCTCGCTCGCCCCGATCGTCCGCGCCGACGTCGCTCACGGCGAGACCGGCGAGCCGTTGCCGCTCGTCCCGACGCTCACCCGACTCACCGTCACGACGCCGCCCCCGAGCCTCGCCGACACCCGGGCCGACGGCGAGCGTCTGATCGATGCCACCGGCGACGGGGTGACGGGCATCGACCTCGCGCCGTTGCGCGCCCTGCCCGAGCTTCTGCGCCGCCACGACTGGACGGTCGATGCGATCCTCCGCGACGGCCGAATCGCCGTGGTGCGGCCGCCGGGCCGGCCGCTCCTCGGCCTCGCCGTCGATCTCGGCACCACCAACGTCGTCGGTCATCTGATCGACCTGGAGAGCGGACGCCAGCTCGCCCGGCTGGGGCTCGAGAACCCGCAGGTCGCCTGGGGGGCCGACCTCGTCGCCCGCGTCAATCACGCCATCGGCGGGCCCGGGCAGGTGGCGGAGTTGCGCGAGGCGGCGGTCACGGCGATCGCGGCACTCGCCCACGACCTCGCCTTCGCCGTCGGCGCCGAGGTGGGCGACATCGTCGAGGCGGTGGTCTGTGGCAACACCGCGATGCAGCACCTGCTCCTGGGGTTGCCGGTGCGCCAGCTCGGCCGCTCGCCCTTCGTCGCGACCCTGCGCGAGGCGATCGACGTGGCCGCGAGCGACTTCCCGCTGCCCTTCGCCGCCGGCGCCATCGTCCACGTCGCGCCGAACATCGGCGGTTTCGTCGGCTCCGATCACGTCACCGCACTCACCGCGACGCGTCACCTCTGGGAGCGGCCCGGCACCACCGTCGTCATGGACATCGGCACCAACACCGAGATCAGCCTCATCCACGACGGCATCATCCGCTCCGCCTCCTGCCCCTCGGGGCCGGCGCTGGAAGGCGGCCACATCGCCTCGGGTATGCGGGCGGCGGAAGGGGCGATCGAACGGGTAGGGCTCGAAGGCGGGCGGCTCGTCGTCACCACCATCGGGGCGAAACCGCCGGTCGGGATCTGCGGTTCCGGGGTCATCGACATGCTGGCGAACCTGCGGCGCGCCGGCATCGTCGACGTACGCGGTCGCCTTCATGTCGGCCACCCGGACACGACCCTCGACGACGACGGCAAACCGGTGGCGGTGGCGGCCCCACATGTGGTCTTCACGCAATCCGATGTCCGGGCGGTGCAGCTCGCCAAGGCGGCGATCATGACCGGCGTCGAGCTCCTGCTGCGCGAGGCGGGGATCGGCATCGAAAGGGTCGACCGCTTCGTCGTCGCCGGCGCCTTCGGCGCCCATGTCGACGTCTCGTCCGCGGTGGAGATCGGGCTCTTCCCCGACCTGCCTCGGGAACGGATCCTCACCGTCGGCAATGCCGCCGGCGCCGGCGTGGCGCGGATGCTCACCTCGACCGAGGACCGGCGCTTCGCCGCCGATCTCGCCCGCCGCTGCCGTTACGTCGAGCTGTCGTCGGCCGCCGACTTCCAGAAACGCTTCATGCACAACATCGGCTTCGCCCAACGGAGCGGAAGAGGGGACATGCGTCCATGAGCAACGGTTTCGTCATCCGCATCATCGGCGAGCGGATCAACCCCGGCTTCAAGAGCACCAAGCGGCTGTTCGACGAGTCGGACCTCCCCGGCATTCAGGCGCTGGCGGTCAAGCAGGCCGAAGCCGGTGCCGCCTTCCTCAACGTCAACATCGGGGCGCGGGCGCTGACCGACACCGGCTTCATGGCCGAGGTCATCCGGGCGATCCAGGAGGTGGTGACGATCCCCCTCTCCTTCGACTTCCCGTCGAAGGCGGTGCAACAGGTCTGCCTCTCGGCCTACGACCGGGCGAAGGCCGGCGGGGCGATGCCGATCGTCAACTCGATCACCGAACACCGCTGGGACCTGATGGAGCTCTACGGCGCGTACGGCCCGTTCAAGGTCATCCTGATGGCATCGGAACGGGTCGAGGACGGCGTCGCCAAGGGCAACAAGACGGCGGAGGAGATCCATGCGACCGCCCGGCGCGGGGCGCTGCGTCTGGTGAAGGACCACGGCATGAGCCTCGACGACATCTTCGTCGACATGTCGGTGTCGGCGATCATCGCCGACACCACCGGGCTGAACCGCGCCACTCTCGATGCGGTGAAGGCGATCGGCGCCGATCCGGAGCTGAAGGGTATCCACATGATGGGCGGCCTCTCCAACATCGGCCAGCAGATGCCGCCGAAGGCGGTCGACGGCTCCGACCTCAAGCACGCGCTCGAATGCGCCTTCCTGACGCTCGCCGTGCCGCACGGCTTCGACACGGTACTCGGCACGCCCTGGCGCGACTATCACCCGCTCGCCGAAGACAGCTACGTGCTCACCGCCTATCGCAACTTCCTCGAGCAGACTGGCTCGAACGCACTGCGCGCGGTGCGCAAGTTCTACAAGGCGTGAGACGATGAGCGCAGTCGGCCCCCGCACGATCGTCCGCGCCGCGAGCCTCTTCGACGGCGAACGCCACCGGCCGGCGAGCGCCGGGCCGACCGACATCGCGGTGGAGGCGGGACGCATCGTCGCGATCGCGCCGGCGGACGCCTCACGCGCCGCCGACGTCGAGGCCGCCTTCGTCATGCCGGGGCTCACCGAAGCGCACGCCCACATCTTCCTCGACGGTGGCGAACTCGATTTCGCGGTGCGTACCGAGTACCTGAAGGCCGATTTCGACACGATGGTCACCACCGCCCGAGCGAACGTGGCGCGGACCGCGGCGGCGGGGGTGACGCTGATCCGTGACGCCGGCGATCGCTACGGCGTCAACGACCGCATCCGCGCCGAGCTGGGCGAGGATCCGAGCGTCGGGGTGCGGTTGCGCTCGCCCGGCCTCGGGGTCAAGCGGCCGAAGCGCTACGGCGGCTTCATGGCCCGCGACATCGGCGAGGGCGTCGATCCGACCACCACGATCGAGGCGATGGTCGAGGAGGTCGACGACGTCAAGGTGATCCTCACCGGCATCATCGACTTCGACGCCGGCGGGGTGAAGGGCGCGCCGCAGTTCTCGGCCGAGGAACTCGCGACCATCGTCGCGGTGGCGCATCGGGCGGGCAAGAAGACCTTCGCCCACTGCTCCGGGCTCGACGGGCTCGAGGTGGCGGTCGAGGCCGGCATCGATTCGATCGAGCACGGCTTCTTCATGACCCGCACCATCCTGGAGGGGATGGCCGAGAAGGGCATCGCCTGGGTGCCGACCTTCTCGCCGGTGCATTTCCAATGGGCGCGACCGGAATTGGCAGGCTGGAGCGAAGCGACGATCGGCAACCTGCGTCGCATCCTCGATGGGCATCTCGAGCATGTGGCGATCGCCGATCGGCTGGGGGTGAACCTCGTCGCCGGATCGGACGCCGGCAGCCCCGGCGTGCCGCACGGCACCGGCCTCGTCGACGAGATCTTCCATTTCCTCGACGCCGGTCTGGCGATGACGGCGGCGCTCACCGCGGCGACGTCACGGCCGCGACGGCTGTGGGGCTGCGAGGGCGGGCGGATCCTCGTCGGCGCGCCGGCGGAACTGGTGGCCTACGCGGCCTCGCCCTTCGACGATCCGGCGACGCTGCGCCGTGCGGCGACCCCGATCGCCGTCGGTCGGGAGACACGACCGGGCGCATGATCCTCGGCCGGGCCGATCGAGAAGATGGGTATCGCCCCGATTGCCGCCGGCGGCGGAAGACCCCATATGTTCTAAGGGCTTCGTAGGCGCCGAAAGTACGCGACCGACGGGTCGCGGGAGGTGGTCATGGTCCGCAACGTCGTTCCGTTCGCCGCCGCGCTCCTCCTCGTCACGTCGACGTCCACGGCCCTCGCCTGTTCCTGCGGCCCGCCCAACCCGAAACGGGTCGAAGCGCGGGTCGAGTTGTTGTTCGAGGGCCGGGTCGTGGACCAACGATCCGGCGTCGACATCGCCGGCAAGCCGGCCGCGGTCATCCGCATCAAGGTCGATCGCATGGTGCGCGGCCACAAGCCGGCATCGGGGATCATCACCCTGTTCTCGGCGCCGCATCCGGCCGCCTGCGGTGTCGACTACCGGCAGGGCTTCGTCGGCCGGTTCGGAGCGAACATGCACACCGGCGGGCTCTACACGTCGAGTTGCACCCAGTTCAATCTGAACCTCGATCGCTACCGCCGATGAACGGCGGTGGCGATCGGTCGGACCTATCGAAAAAACAGGGACAATCTATTTGAACGATGCCATCCCCCGCGTTAGCTTGCCCACGTTCCGCGGGGCGAAGACCTCGTGAACCGAGGAGTTCTGCGGTCGTTCGCACCGTGGGTTTCCGCGCCGGGTCCGTTCTCCCCGATGCGAGACGGGCGATCCGGCGGGAAGCTACGCCATTCCGGCGGCGGCGCGACGACCCTCGACCTGTGACACCCAGAGACCAACCAGCGGGAGCGACCCCATGTCCCTGATCAACACGACCATCAAGCCCTTCAAGGCCACCGTCTACCACAACGGCGCCTTCAAGGAGATCACCGAGGCCGACCTGAAGGGCAAGTGGTCCGTGGTGTTCTTCTACCCGGCCGACTTCACCTTCGTCTGCCCGACCGAGCTCGGCGACCTCGCCGACATGTACG
>CALMFH010000091.1 GCA_937864925.1 uncultured Alphaproteobacteria bacterium
CGGGCTCGCCTTCGTTCACGAAGTTTCGAACAGGTCGAAACTTCGTGAACTCGGTCTCATCTTCGGAGCGTCGCCGTCCGCCGGCCTTTCCGCGACGCGATCGATGCTCGGCGAGCGGCGGTGTGTGGTTTCGCGGTGGTCGGTCTGCGTCCGGCGATGGCGGAGTGGCGGCCACCTCGGCCGAAGACGACGACGGCCGGCGGATCGCTCCGCCGGCCGTCGAGGATCCGTCGATGGCGCCTCGGCTCACACTCGCATCGGCATCAGCACGTAGAGGGCGTTCTCGGAGCCGAGGTCCTGGATCAGGGTCGGCGAGCCGGGGTCGGCGAGGCGGAAGACAGCGGTGTCGGTCTCCAGCTGCGAGGCGATGTCGAGCAGGTAGCGACTGTTGAAGCCGATGTCGAGCGGCTCGTCGTCGTACTCGACCGCCAGTTCCTCGGTCGCCGAGCCACTGTCCGGGTTGGTCACCGACAGGACGAGGCGGCCTTCGCCGACCGTCAGCTTGACGGCTCGGCCACGCTCGGAGGCGATGGTGGAGACGCGGTCGACGGCGGCAGCGAACTCGTCGCGCTCGACCTTCATCTCCTTGTCGTTGCCCTGGGGGATGACACGGCCGTAGTCGGGGAAGGTGCCGTCGATCAGCTTCGAGGTCAGTACGATACCGCCGGAGCCCTCGTCGCTCTTGGGGGCGAAGGTGAGGCGGATCTTGCTGTCCGACAGTTCCACCGTCACCTCGGCGTCGGGCGTGTCGACCAACTTCTGGATCTCGCCGACGGTCTTGCGCGGCACGATGATGCCCGGCATCCCCTCGCAGCCGTGCGGCGCGACCATCTCGGCCTGGGCGAGGCGATGGCCGTCGGTCGCCACGGCGCGGAACTTCAGGTCGCCGCCGGCGGTCACCGCGTGGAAGTAGATGCCGTTCAGATAGTAGCGCGTCTCCTCGGTCGAGATGGCGAACCAGGTACGATCGACGAGGCGCTTCAGGTCGACGGCGGGAAGCTGGAAGCGATGGGTGAAGGTGCCGGCGGTCAGGTCCGGGAAGTCCTGCTCGGGCAGCATCTGCAGGGCGAACTTCGACCGGCCGGAACGGATGTCGAGGGTCGCGCCGTCGGGACGGGTGGCGAGTTCGACCTGGGCGCCGTCGGGCAACTTGCGGACGATGTCGTAGATCATGTGGGCCGGAACGGTGGTCGCCCCCGGCTCTTCGACCATGGCCGGCACCGCCTCCTGCACTTCGAGGTCGAGGTCGGTCGCCTTGAGCTCGAGACGACCGCCGGCCGCCCGGATCAGGACGTTGGAGAGAATCGGAATGGTGTTGCGCCGTTCCACGACCCGGTGGACATGGGTCAGGGACTTGACGAGTTGCGCCCGCTCGACTGTCACTCTCATCGATTTCGTCCGAAGTCTGGTTCCTGTGGCGACGCTGCCGCGCCGAAGTCTCTTTCCCGTGGGCCGCAGCCCGTGACGTCGCGTGCACGCGCCGACGGCGGATGGGATCCCCGGGGCCGGGTTGTCGACCTTGCCCTCGCGCGCGCGACGACGCAAGGCCCGCGAGCCGCCCCTCCGCTATTTTCCGCAGCGTGAGGACACAGCCGGCGGGGTCGCGGTCCGGTGTTCGGCCGGCCGAATCCCGATTCGTCCGATGTCCACGGGCGTCACACCGCGCGCACCCGTCCGCGAGGCCGGGTCGGGGGTGCGTGCGAGGTCAATGGGCGATGGCGGTGGCGACATCGGCGCCACGATCGCGCGGGATGGTTCGGCCGCGGGCCTTCATGTCGGTCAGTTGCACGTACATCTCGGCGGCCGACAGAGCATCGTTGAAGGCGTCGTGGGCCGGCAGTTCGCGCAAACCGAGGTCGCGGGCGATGGCGTTGAACGACAGGTCGATCCGAGTACCCTGAGGTGCCTTGCGGTACTTGAGCTCGTAATAGAGTTCGGAGACCTCGATGCGACGGTTGGGCAGGCGGAAACCGAAGGCGCGGCGGGCACAGCGGTCGAGCATCGACACGTCGTAGTCGATCCAGTAGCCGACCACCGGTCGACCGCCGATGAAGTCGAGCAGTTCCGGCAACACCTCGGACATCGGCCGTCCGGCCTCGACGTCGACGGCGCGCAACTGGTGGACGCGGATCGCGTCGGCGCGCATCGTCGCGCTCTCCGGCCGGATCAGGGCGTTGAAGGCGGAGGAGGTGAGGATGCGGTTGCCGGCCACCCGGATCGCCGAGACGTAGATGATCTCGTCCTTCCTGAGGTCGAAACCGGTGGTCTCACAGTCGATCGACACGACCTCGCCGGAGGCGTCCTCCTCGAACATCCGCTGCCATTGAGGGTCGCTCAGTCGCCGCCGGTCGATCTCCCGGCGGATCCGGCGCAGCATGCGCTCGAGCATCAGAACATCCCCAATTTGAAGTGGTTGCGGACGATCTCGCGGAAGCGCTTCACCACACGCAGACCGTCGCGCATCAGGTCGCGGTCGAGAGTGGTGAGGTCGGAGGCGCGAACCAGCGATTCACCCTCGGTGGTGCCGGCGAGTTGGGCGCGCAACTGCGACTGCAGGCGCAGTCCCATGAACCAGCCGAAGGCGGCCGCGAGATCGCGAGCGAAGGCCTCGTCGAAGAGGCCGGTCTCGGCGATGCGGTCGATGCGCTCGAAGGTCGAGGTCTCGGTCAGGCCTTTCTCGATGGCGAGGCTGCGGATGCCGTGGACGATCGGGAAGGTGCCGGACTTCTTCAGATCGATCGGTTCCTCGCGGCCGACCGTCGCCATGATCGAACTGATCACCCCGCCGGGTCCGGGAAACTGATCGATCGCCTTGGCGAAATGGGCGATCGCCGCGGTTTCACCGGTCATGAGCGCGAGGAAGCGGTCCTTGGCGCGCGCGATCAGCTCGGCATCGCCGGCGACCGCCACGGCATCGTAGAAGATGCCGAGATACATCGGGCTCTCCGGGTCGGGGGTCATGACCCAGCGGCGCAGCTGGTCCTCGAAGTCGTCGAGGGTCTGCGACCACATCGGGTTCGACACCATGATGTTGCCGGGACAGGGCGGGAAGCCGAAGTCGGCCAGCGCCTGTTGGAAGTCGGCACGAAAGCGCGTGAGATCCGCCTCCGGGACCGGCTGCGCGAGCAGCAGGCCGTTGTCCTGGTCGGTGCGCACGGTCTGTTCACCGCGGCCCTCGGACCCCATGACGAACAGACAACCGACCTCGCGGATCGACGGCGGTGCCAGGAGGTCGAAGAGCTTGGCGAAGAGCAGCCGGTTGAGGTCGGAGGTGAGTGAGGCGATCTCCCGCACCTTGACGCCCTGGCGGTGCAAGCGTTCGACCTGGGACTGGATGTCGCGCGCCGCGACGGCCAGATCGTCGAGATTGCGGGCACGGTCGATGCGGCCGGGGATGAGCTGGGAATTGCCGGCGAAGAGGCCGAGGATGTCGATGTCCTCGAGCACACCGACCGTCTCGCCGTCACGTGTCACCGCCAGACGGCGCTTGTTGTGGCGGGTCATGGTGATCAGCGCGTCGAAGACGAAGCCGTTCTCGTCGACCGAGATCAGTGTCCAACTGGTGCAGTCGCCGACCGGCGTCGACAACGGCAGCTTGGAGAAGATCGCCGCCTTGGAGAGGTTGGTGCGGGTGACGATGCCGATGCGGCTCCCGTCGCGCACCATCAGGCTGTTGGACTCGGTTTCCGACATGCGCCGCTCGGCCTCCTCGATGGAGTCGCCGGCGTCGATGAAGGTCGGAGCCCGCAGACGGGCGTCGCGGATACGCGAGCGCAACACGCCTTCGATGCCCTGGCCGCTCTTCTCGGTGCGCGCCACTTCGGCGAGCTTCGAGGAGATGTCGGTGTAGAAGAACACCGCGAACTCGTGGTTGCGGCGGATGAGCGAGAGAAGCACATCGCGCGGCACCAGATAGACCAGGCTCTCCTCGGAGGCCTGGTAATTGGCACCGGCCGCGCCGTGGACGACGGCGCGGATGCCGAAGATCTGCTTCGGGCCGAGCACGGCGATCAGATGGCCCTCGTCGTCATATTCCTCCACCGCGCCCTTGAGGACGATGTGGAGATGGTCGGCCGGTGCCCCCTTCTCCAGGATCTTCTGACCCGGGTGGAAGTAGCCGATGTCGAGCGCAGCGAGCAGCTCGGCTCGCTCGTCTGCGGTCAGGCGATCGAAGGGCGCGGTGGAGGTATCGAAGGCTCTGGGCATGGGGCACCGAAACTGGGGCGGCCGTCACCGCCGAGGCGGCTCGCGACCGAATGTCGATCGGCGACGGCACATCGGCCGCACGAGACGTCGGCCCGGTCCGCAGCCGGGTCGCGCGACCCGCGAATCCGGGCGACACGACGCCGCGAGAATGGACGAAAAACGGCCGGGACGCATCCGCGGCCCGGCCGTTTCTCTGGAATGGCCCGGGGTGGGCGAGCCCACCCCGGAGATCTTCCGGATCAGTGCGAGGCCGCACCGGCAGCGCCGATGCCGGTCTGGCAGCGGATGTACTGGGCCTCGAAGCCGGCCTTGTCCTCGGCGGCGCGCGCCGAGTTGTCGAGCAGCGAGAAGAGCCAGATGCCGATGAAGGCGATGGGCATCGAGAAGATCGCGACGTTGTCGTAGGGCTGCAGCGCCGCGGCGTTGCCGAGCACCTTGACCCACACGGTCGGACCGGTGACCACGAGCGCCACGGCCGAGATCAGGCCGAGGAAGCCGCCGATGAAGGCGCCACGGGTGGTCATGCCCTTCCAGAACACCGACATCAGCAGGACCGGGAAGTTGCACGACGCCGCGATGGCGAAGGCGAGACCGACCATGTAGGCGACGTTCTGGTTCTCGAAGGCGATGCCGAGGCCGACGGCGAGGAAGCCGAGAGCGACGGAAGCGATCTTCGAGACGCGCATCTCGTCGGCCTCGGCCGCCTTGCCGTGCTTGAACACGGAGGCGTAGAGGTCGTGCGAGATGGCCGAGGCGCCGGCGAGAGCGAGGCCCGAGACCACCGCGAGGATGGTGGCGAAGGCGATCGCGGCGATGAAGCCGAGGAAGTACTCGCCGCCCACCGCGTTCGCCAGATGCATGACGGCCATGTTGGAGCCGCCCTTGATCGCGGCGATCGCGTCCTTGCCGGCCGCGACCAGAGCCTGGTCGAGGAAGGGGTTTTCGGCCGGGTTGGCGGTGTTGCCGGCGATCAGCGCGATGGCGCCGAAGCCCATGATGAAGGTGAGGATGTAGAAGTAGCCGATGAAGCCGGTGGCGTAGAACACCGACTTACGCGCCGCCTTGGCGTCCTTCACGGTGAAGAAGCGCATCAGGATGTGCGGCAGACCGGCGGTGCCGAACATCAGCGCCATGCCGAGCGAGATCGCCGAGATCGGGTCGGTGATCAGCGAGCCCGGACCCATGATCGCGACCTTCTTCGGATGGATGTCGACGGCCGCCTTGAACAGCGCCTCCGGCGAGAAGCCGAACTTGATCAGCACCATCAGCGCCATGAAGGTGGCGCCGCCGAGCAGCAGCACGGCCTTGATGATCTGCACCCAGGTGGTGGCGGTCATGCCACCGAAGGTGACGTAGACGATCATCAGCACGCCGACGATGATGACGGCCCAGAGGTAGGGCAGACCGAACAGGATCTGGATCAGCTTGCCGGCGCCGACCATCTGAGCGATCAGATAGAAAGCCACGGTGACCAGCGAGCCGCAGGCGGCGAGCGTACGGATCGGGGTCTGGGCGAAGCGGAACGAGGCGACGTCGGCGAAGGTGAACTTGCCGAGGTTGCGCAGCTGTTCGGCGACCAGGAAGGTCACGATCGGCCAGCCGACGAGCCAGCCCACCGAGAAGATCAGGCCGTCGTAGCCCGAGCCGTAGACGAGGCCGGTGATGCCGAGGAACGAGGCGGCCGACATGTAGTCGCCGGCGATGGCCAGGCCGTTCTGGCCACCGGTGATGCCGCCGCCGGCGGTGTAGAACGCCGCGGCCGACTTGGTGCGGCGGGCCGCCCAATAGGTGATGCCGAGCGTGATGCCGACGAAGATCACGAACATGATGATCGCCGGGAAGTTGGTCGCCTGCTTCTTGATGTCGTCGGCGGCGACGCCGGCCGCCATGGCGACGGTCGGCAGCGCGGTGAGCGCGGCCGTCGTGAGGAGGGTCAGAACGCGGTTCATCACTTGGTCTCCTCGACGATCTGCGCGGTCAGCGTGTCGAACTCGGCGTTGGCCTTGCGGACGTAGATGCCGGTCAGCACGAAGGCGCCGACGATGACGCCGATGCCGATCGGCACGCCGAAGGTCATCAGGTTCGAGCCGATCGGCGTCGCCAGGAAGCCCTTGGCGTAGCCGACGAGCAGAATGAAGCCGAAATAGAGAACCAGAACGGCGATGGTCAGGCTGAAGGCCAGCGAATTGCGCTTGTGGACCAGCTCCGCGAACTTCGGATTGGACCGAACCTTGTTGATGATGATGTCGGTACTCACCTGGATACCTCCCTGGACGTCTTTGTCTCGAGGAGTGGCACGATACACGAAAGAGCCGGGATTCCGACCACCTCGGTGGTCGTAATCACGACTTGTCCTCGTCGATCTGTGCCGGTCTCCCCCCGGGCACGAGCCGGCCCACCCCCTGTTGCGGGCCGCTGTGACGGAAATGTGCACGGCCGCAAGGAGATGCGATACCCCGCCCTTCGTATAGGTACTTTCGCGGAAAGCTCGACGTGACGTCCATGATAGAGGCGCCGGCGACGCCCGGGGCGACCGCCGTCGCGGCAGGCCGGGATCGATCGTCAGCGGTCGGCGAGGGCTTCGGCGATCTCGGCGACGATGGCCTTCGCTGCGCTGCGGCGATCGGCGGCGGCGAGGATCGGGCGCCCGACGACGAGCAGGTCGGAGCCGGCGCGGATGGCGTCGGCGGGGGTCATGACGCGCTTCTGATCGCCGGCGTCAGCCCCTTTCGGCCGCACCCCAGGGGTCACCAGAACGAGATCGGGGCCGACGGCGGTGCGCAGACGGGTGGCCTCGGCGGGCGAGCAGACGATGCCGTCCATGTGCGCGGCGACCGCATCCTTCGCACGTGCGAGGACGAGATCCTCGACCCGGCCGCCGTAACCGGCGGCGGTGAGATCGCCGTCGTCCATCGAGGTCAGCACGGTGACGCCGAGCAGTTTCGTGCGGCCCTGCGGCGCCCGGTCGCGGACGGCGACGGCGGCGCGCATCGCCTTCGGATAGGCGTGCAGCGTCACCCAGTCGACGCCGAGGGCGAGAATCGACTCGATCCCCTCGGCGACGGTGTTGTCGATGTCGAGCAGCTTGACGTCGAGGAACACCTTCTCGCCGGCGGCGACCAACTTCTCCGCCAGCGCCAGACCGCCGGCGAAGACGAGGCGATAGCCGATCTTGTAGACGCCGACCTCGCCGCGGGTCTCCTCGACGATGCGTTCGGCCTCGGCGACCGAGGGAACGTCGAGGGCGAGGATCAGGCGGTCTCTGGGCGACGCGGCGGCGAAGGGCATGAGCGAGTCCTCGGACGGTTGCGCGGCCGGTCTACGCTCCCCTCCATCACATCGCAAGTCGCCGGCCTCGTCAGGGACGACGATAGATCCACACCCGCGCCGGCGGCAGGTTCAGCACCACCCAGCCGGTGCGCTCGATCTCGAAGCGGCCGGCACCGTGCGGAACCGGGGGCACGAGCGCATAGGAGAACTGAATGAAGGGAGCGCCCGGCGGCATCAGGTCGAAGCATTCCTCGAGCAGGCGGGTGCGCTCGGGCAGCGGCTTGGTGAAGAGCGGTAGGCTCGAGACCACCGCCGCCACCGGCCGGTCGCGGCCGGCGACGAGATCGCCGAGCGAATGGCGGATGCGATAGGCGTCGCCGTGAACGAAATGGACGCCGGGCAGGCGACGACGCAGCAGAGTGCAGAAGTCGTGATTGTACTCGATCGCGGCGATGCGTTCCGACGCGACACCACGGTCGACCAGCGCCTGGGTGACGACGCCGGTGCCGGGGCCGAGTTCGACGACGAGGCCGGGCACGGCGGGATCGACATGGGAGGCCATCAGCTTGGCGAGCGCCGGACTGGACGGCGCCACCGCACCGGTCACCAGCGGTTTGTCGAGCCAGTTCTTGAGGAAGCGGACCTCGTCCAGAACCTTGTGGCGCAGTTCGTCGGTATCGATGCGCTTCTTGGGTTGTCCCATCTGCGGCTCCGGGTGGTCGGGTCGGCGCGCGGCACGATCCTGTCGCAAGGCGGCGACAATACGATGTCGGCCACCCGCGGGACAAACGTCCAAGAAGGCCCCGCCGGCTCGGCGCCGCAGGGTGCGACGGCATCGCGCAGGTCGCAACGAAGCCGCCCGGGGCGCCTCAGTTTCCGAGATTGTCGAAGAAATCTCGAACCTTGGAGAAGAAGCCCTCGGATTCGGGATGGGTGGTACCGGAGGATTCGCGCTCGAATTCCTCCAAGAGCTCGCGCTGCCGTTTCGTCAGGTTGCGCGGGGTTTCGACGGTGACCTGGATGTAGAGGTCGCCATGGCCATGGGTGCGCATCACCGGCATACCCTTGCCGCGCAGGCGGAACTGCTTGCCCGACTGGGTGCCTTCGGGAACCTTCACCTTGGTCTTCTCGCCGGAGAGGGTCGGGACGTCGAAGCCGCCGCCGAGCGCCGCCGTGGTCAGCGAGATCGGCACACGGCAGTAGACGTCGGCGCCGTCGCGCTGGAAGAAGGTGTGCGGCTTGATCGAGATGAAGATGTAGAGGTCGCCGGCCGGACCGCCGCGCGCCCCCGCTTCGCCCTCGCCGGCGACGCGGATGCGGGTGCCTTCCTCGATGCCGGCGGGGATGGCGACGTCGAGTGTCTTCTCGGTCGCGGTCTGGCCGGTGCCGCCGCACTTCTTGCAGGGATCGGGGATGACCTGACCACGGCCCTGGCAGGTCGGGCAGGTGCGCTCGATGGTGAAGAAGCCCTGGACGGCGCGGACGCGGCCCTGGCCGCCGCAGGTGCGGCAGGCCTGCGCCGAGGTGCCGGGCGCGGCGCCGGAGCCGGAACAGGCCTCGCAGGAGATGGTGGTCGGGACGCGGATCTCGACCTTCTTGCCGGCATAGGCCTCCTCGAGGGTGATCTCCATGTTGTAGCGCAGGTCGGCGCCGCGCTCGCGCCCGCCCGAGGAACGCCGGCCGCCGAAATCACCGCCGAAGAAGTTCTCGAAGATGTCGGACATGGTCTGGGCGAAGTCGCCGTTGAAGCCGGCGCCACCGCCCCCGCCGCCGCCCTCGAAGGCGGCATGACCGAAGCGGTCGTAGGCGGCGCGCTTCTGGTCGTCCTTGAGGCAGTCGTAGGCCTCGTTCACCTCCTTGAACTTGGCCTCGGCCTCGGTATTGCCGGGATTACGGTCGGGATGGAACTGCATGGCGAGCTTGCGGAAGGCGCTCTTCAGATCCTTCTCGTCGGCGGTCTTTCCGACCCCGAGGACCTCGTAGTAGTCGCGCTTTGCCATGGTCGGGTCCGATCCTCGTCAGGGCGGGGGCCTTCATGCGGTGCGACCCGGTGTTGGTCACACCGGGTCGCACGCATCACTCCTGAAGCACGAGATCAGTGCTTCTTGTCGTCCTTCACCTCGGTGAAGTCGGCGTCGACGACGTCGTCGCGGTCGGCCTTGGGTGCGCCTTCGGCGCCGGGCGCGCCCTCGGCCTGGCCGGCGGCGTACATCGCCTCGCCGAGCTTCATCTGGGCCTCGGCGAGCTTGTTGGCCGCGGCCTTGATCGCCTCGACGTCGTCGCCCTCGAGGGTCTTGCGGGTCTCGGCGATCGCCGCCTCGATCACCGACCTGTCGGCACCCGAGACCTTGTCGCCGTAGTCCTTCAGCGCCTTCTCGGCCGAATGGGCGAGACCTTCGGCGTGGTTCCGGGCCTCGACCAGTTCCTTGCGCTTCTTGTCCTCGGCGGCATGGAGCTCGGCGTCCTTGACCATCTTCTCGATGTCGGTGTCGGAGAGACCGCCCGAGGCCTGGATGCGGATCTGCTGCTCCTTGCCGGTGCCCTTGTCCTTGGCGTGGACGTTGACGATGCCGTTGGCGTCGATGTCGAAGGCGACCTCGATCTGCGGCACGCCGCGCGGCGCCGGCGGGATGCCGACCAGATCGAACTGGCCGAGCAGCTTGTTGTCCGCCGCCATCTCGCGCTCGCCCTGGAAGACGCGGATGGTGACCGCGGTCTGGCCGTCTTCCGCCGTCGAGAACACCTGGCTCTTCTTGGTCGGGATCGTGGTGTTGCGGTCGATCAGGCGGGTGAAGACGCCGCCGAGGGTTTCGATACCGAGCGACAGCGGCGTCACGTCGAGGAGCAGGACGTCCTTGACGTCACCCTGGAGCACGCCGCCCTGGATGGCGGCGCCGATGGCGACGACCTCGTCCGGGTTGACGCCCTTGTGGGGCTCACGACCGAAGAACTGCTTCACCACCTCCTGGACCTTGGGCATGCGGGTCATGCCTCCGACCAGCACCACCTCGTCGATCTGACCGGCGGAGAGGCCGGCGTCCTTGAGGGCGGCGCGGCAGGGCTCGACGGTGCGCTGGATCAGGTCGTCGACCAGCGCCTCGAACTTGGCGCGGGTGAGCTTCATGTTGAGGTGCTTCGGCCCCGTCGCGTCCATGGTGATGAACGGCAGGTTGACCTCGGTCTGGGTCGCCGACGACAGCTCGATCTTGGCCTTCTCGGCGGCTTCCTTCAGCCGCTGCAGGGCGAGCTTGTCGTTGCGCAGGTCGATCCCGGTCTCCTTCTTGAACTCGTCGGCGAGGTAGCCGACCAGTCGCATATCGAAGTCCTCACCGCCGAGGAAGGTGTCGCCGTTGGTCGACTTCACCTCGAAGACGCCGTCGCCGATCTCGAGGATCGACACGTCGAACGTGCCGCCGCCGAGGTCGTAGACGGCGATGGTGCCGGTGGCGCGCTTGTCGAGGCCGTAGGCGAGCGCCGCGGCAGTCGGCTCGTTGATGATGCGCAACACCTCGAGGCCGGCGATCTTGCCGGCGTCCTTGGTGGCCTGACGCTGGGCGTCG
>CALMFH010000092.1 GCA_937864925.1 uncultured Alphaproteobacteria bacterium
AGTCGCAACACGAAGTCAGGAAACTCATCGCCGGACCGACGGTGTTCATCTGCGATGAATGCGTCGAGCTGTGCATGGACATCATCCGCGAGGAGAACAAGTCCTCGCTGGTGAAGTCGCGCGACGGCATCCCGACCCCGCGCGAGATCCGCAAGGTGCTCGACGACTATGTCATCGGCCAGGATCACGCCAAGAAGGTGCTGTCGGTCGCCGTCCACAACCATTACAAGCGGCTGAACCACGCCTCGAAGAACAACGACGTCGAACTGGCGAAGTCGAACGTCCTCTTGATCGGTCCGACCGGCACCGGCAAGACGCTGCTCGCCCAGACGCTCGCGCGCATCCTCGACGTGCCGTTCACGATGTCGGACGCGACGACGCTGACCGAAGCCGGTTATGTTGGCGAGGACGTCGAGAACATCATCCTCAAGCTCTTGCAGTCGGCCGACTACAACGTCGAGCGGGCGCAGCGCGGCATCGTCTACATCGACGAGGTCGACAAGATCAGCCGCAAGTCCGACAACCCGTCGATCACCCGCGACGTGTCGGGCGAGGGCGTGCAGCAGGCGCTGTTGAAGATCATGGAAGGTACGGTGGCTTCGGTGCCGCCGCAGGGTGGCCGCAAGCACCCGCAGCAGGAGTTCCTGCAGGTCGACACGACCAACATCCTGTTCATCGTCGGCGGCGCCTTCGCCGGCCTCGATCGGATCATCTCCGACCGCGGTCGCGGCACCTCGATCGGCTTCAAGGCCAAGGTGCAGGCACCGGAGGATCGCCGCACCGGCGCGATCTTCCGCGAGGTCGAGCCCGAGGATCTGGTCAAGTTCGGCCTCATCCCCGAGTTCATCGGCCGTCTGCCGATCATCGCGACGCTCGAGGACCTCGACGAGGCGGCTCTGGTGGAGATCCTGACCGCGCCGAAGAACGCGCTCGCTCGCCAGTATCAGCGCCTGTTCGAAATGGAAGGCGTCGAATTGGTGTTCACCGAGGACGCGCTGAAGGCGGTCGCCAAGAAGGCGATCGAGCGCAAGACCGGTGCGCGCGGCCTGCGTTCGATCCTGGAGGGCATCCTGCTCGAGACCATGTTCGAGCTGCCCGGCCTCAAGGGCGTCAAGGAGATCGTCATCTCGCCCGAGGTGGTGACCGGCAATGCCCGTCCGCTCTATACCTACGAGGACGAAGCCGAGGCTGCCTCCTCGGCTTGAGATCCGCGGCGGTGGCGCGAAGCCCGAACGTTCGAACGCCCGGCCCCGCGAGGGGTCGGGCGTCGTCGTTTCGGCGGCGTTTCGGCGCGGGGGCAAGTCATTCGGCCGGGGTCCGCGCAGCGGATCGTCGCCGCCGCGTTCCTCCCGCGCGACCGGCCCGGATTCGCCTTTCTCGCCGCCGGATTCGCCTTCCGCACCGAACGTCTGCCGTCTTCGCAGGCGAAGGTGATCTCGTCGAAGGCAGCGACGGTTCGGGGAGGGTGGTCTCGGAACGGATGAGCGATCGGTGCGACGCCGCGTGCGGTCCGGCGGCGGCGGTGCGCATCGTCATGGGGTGCCGCGTGTCGACCGGTTCGGCGACTCGCGTGCGGCCGGGTCCTCGGTGCCGCGCGGAACGGCTGGACGCACCGGCGCGAAGTGACCGCGACCGCCGAAAAAGTGTCTTTCGACACAAGGATTTGCCTGAAATCCGGGGGGAAACCGGCGCAACGTCGGGCGCGGCTTGACTTGCGGCATCCGGGTAGCCACCTAATGGGAGAACGGGACGGTCGCAGGAGGTCTCGTCGCCGCGCTCACGAGGGGCGGACGACGAGGGGTTCCGCCGTTCGGAACCACCGGTGGTGCTTCGCACCGGACGGAGGCTCCGAAGGGGGACGGTCGCCGGTCCGACGCCGAACCGGGGCATGTGTCTTGCACGGGTCCACGGCGACGAGGCGAGAGAGGACTTCGGAATGACCGTCGAGACCCTTCCCGAGACTGCCGGCGCTCCACGCGACGACATCTACGCGGTGTTGCCGCTGCGCGACATCGTCGTCTTCCCCCATATGATCGTGCCGCTGTTCGTCGGTCGCGAGAAGTCGATCCGCGCCCTCGAACAGGTGATGAAGGCCGACAAGCAGATCCTGCTCGCGACCCAGAAGAACGCGGCCGACGACGATCCGACCACCGATCAGATCTATCGCATCGGCACGCTGGCGAGCGTGTTGCAGTTGCTCAAGCTGCCCGACGGCACCGTCAAGGTGCTGGTCGAGGGCGCGAGCCGGGCCGAGATCGACGAATTCCTCGATCGCTCCGACATCTTCGAAGCGCGCGCCCGCGTCGTCGCCGAGGAGGTCGGTCCGCAGGTCGAGATGGAGGCGCTCGCTCGCTCGGTGGTCTCCGAGTTCGAGAACTACGTCAAGCTCAACAAGAAGGTGTCGCCCGAGGTCCTCGGCACGGTGACCCAGATCACCGATCACTCCAAACTCGCCGATACCGTCGCCTCGCATCTGGCGGTGAAGATCCCGGAGAAGCAGGAGCTGCTCGCCATCACCTCGGTCGCGGCGCGGCTGGAGAAGGTGCTCGGCTTCATGGAGAGCGAGATCTCGGTCCTCCAGGTCGAGAAGCGCATCCGCTCGCGCGTCAAGCGCCAGATGGAGAAGACCCAGCGCGAGTACTACCTCAACGAACAGATCAAGGCGATCCAGAAGGAACTCGGCGACGGCGACGAAGGTCGCGACGAGCTCGCCGAGCTCGAGGAGCGCATCGCCAAGACCAAGCTGTCGAAGGAAGCGCGCGAGAAGGCCGCCGGCGAGCTGAAGAAGTTGCGCCAGATGTCGCCGATGTCGGCGGAAGCCACCGTCGTGCGCAACTACCTCGA
>CALMFH010000093.1 GCA_937864925.1 uncultured Alphaproteobacteria bacterium
GCCTCGGGCTTGTTGCCCATCAGTCGCTCGACCGAATCCGCCGTCGGCTGCTCGCTGTCGTCGAGGATGGCGACGCGCAGCAGGGTCCGCGTCCGCGGGTCCATCGTCGTCTCCTTGAGCTGGTTCGGCATCATCTCACCGAGACCTTTGAAGCGGCCGATCTCCGGTTTCTTGTTCTTGAACACCGTCCGCATCAGCTCCTCGCGATGCACCTCGTCGCGGGCATAGACGGTTTTGGCGCCGTGGGTCAGCCGGTAGAGCGGCGGTACCGCGAGATAGAGGTGGCCGCTGCGCACCAGATTGGGCATCTCGCGCCAGAAGAAGGTGACGAGCAGCGAGGCGATGTGGGCGCCGTCGACGTCGGCGTCGGTCATGACGATGATCTTGTCGTAGCGCAGATCCTCGTCGCGATAGGCCGACCGCAGGCCGCACCCGAGCGCCTGGACGAGATCGGCGAGCTGCTGGTTCTGCCCGAGCTTCTCCCGTGTCGCCGAGGCGACGTTGAGGATCTTGCCGCGGAGCGGCAACACCGCCTGCGAGCGGCGGTCGCGCGCCTGCTTGGCCGAGCCACCGGCCGAATCACCCTCGACGATGAAGAGTTCCGAGCCCTGCGACGCCTGATCCGAACAATCGGCGAGCTTGCCCGGCAGGCGCAGCTTCCTGACCGCGGTCTTGCGCAGGACCTCCTTCTCCTGCCGCCGCTTCAGGCGTTCCTCGGCGCGCTCGATCGTCCAATCGAGGAGCTTGGCCGCATTGGCCGGTGAGGCGGCGATCCAATGGTCGAAGGCGTCCTTGATCGCGGTCTCGACGATGCGGCTCGCCTCCTGAGTGGCCAGCTTGTCCTTGGTCTGGCCGACGAACTCCGGCTCGCGGATGAAGACCGACAGCATCGCCCCCGACGAGGTCATGACGTCGTCGGTGGTCAGCACCCCGGCGCGCTTGTTGCCGACGAGATCGGCGTAGGACTTCAACCCGCGCAGCAACGCGATGCGGAAGCCGGCCTCGTGGGTGCCGCCCTCGGGGGTCGGCACGGTGTTGCAGTAGGACGAGACGAAACCGTCGCCGGCGAACCAGGCGACGGCCCATTCCACCGCGCCGTGGCCGGAGGTCTTGGCCGTCTTGCCGGCGAAGAAGTCCTCGCAGACGAGGCGCTCGCCCTTCAGCCGTTCGGCGAGAAAGTCCTTGAGGCCGCCGGGGAAGTGGAACACCGCCCTGTCCGGCACCGGCTCGGCGGCGGAGATGCACCCCGGCGCGCACGACCAACGGATCTCGACGCCACCGAAGAGATAGGCCTTGGAGCGTGCCATCCGATAGAGCCGCTCGGCCTTGAATTTGGCCCCCTCGCCGAAGATCTGGGTGTCGGGGCGGAAGCGCACGGTGGTGCCGCGGCGGTTCATCACCTCGCCGAGGCTCTCGAGCGTGCCCTGCGGCGCGCCGCGCGAGAAGCGCTGGCGATAGAGCCGGCGGTTCTTCGCGACTTCGACCTCCAGGAACTCCGAGAGCGCATTGACCACCGAGACACCGACGCCGTGCAGACCACCCGAGGTCTCGTAGGCTTTGCCGTCGAACTTTCCGCCCGAGTGCAGCATGGTCATGATCACTTCGAGGGCGGACTTGTCGGGGAACTTCGGGTGCGGGTCGACCGGAATGCCGCGGCCGTTGTCGGCGATGGTCAGCGTCCCGTCGGCATCCAGGGTGACCTCGATGAACGAGGCGTGGCCGGCCACCGCTTCGTCCATCGAGTTGTCGATGACCTCGGCGAACAGGTGGTGCAGCGCCTTCTCGTCGGTGCCGCCGATGTACATGCCCGGCCGCCGCCGCACCGGCTCGAGCCCCTCCAGCACCTCGATATGGGAGGCGTCGTAGTCGCTCTCGCCCGGGGTGGCGCGCTTCGACGAGGCGGCGAGCGTCAGGGCCGCCTTGACCGCCTCTGCCTTGGCGGCCGGCGTCCGCGGCGCCACCTTGCGCGCCGTCGCCCCGCCGCCGAAGAGATCGTCACTCGCCATGCCCGGTACCCGCATCTGGTGGATCGTCCGCCGCCGTCCGGCGGAGGGCGCCGGTCATAGCCCGTCCGCCTCGCCGAATCACCCGCATTCTGTCACGGAACAGGACGGTGAGGGAATTTGTTCGCCGATTGTTCCCCTCGACACCGAGACGGTGATCGTTTCCCCGCCGTGCGGGGCGGTGCGGGTGAACCGCATCGGCGACGCACGCCCGACGTGACCCCGGCGCCACGTGTCTCAGCTGGTCGCCGTCCGCCGTGCCCCGGCGATCAGCGTCCAGGTGTAGATCACCAGCGCCGTCCAGATCAGGCCGAAGGCGACGAGCTTCGACGGGCCGAAGGGTTCGTGGAAGACGAAGACGGCGATCAGGAAGATCATGGTCGGCGCCGAATATTGCATCACCGCGATGGTCGACAGCCGGAGCAGTTGCGCGCCGACGGCATAGAGCATCAGCGGGACCGCGGTGATGACGCCGGTGCCGAGGAGGAGTGCGGTGTCGATTCCGCCGCCGTGGCCGAGGTGCGACGTCCCCTGGACTTCGAACCACGCGTACATCGCCGCGGCCGGTGGTGTCAGCAGCATGATCTCGAGCAGGAATCCCTGGGTCGGATCGACCGGCAGCGTACGCTTGAAATAGGCGTAGAAGCCCCAGGTGACGGTGAGCACGATCGACACCCAGGGAACACCACCGGCCTCCCAGGTGAGCAGCGCCACCGCGAGAGCTGCCAGCACGATGGCGAAGATCTGCGGCGGGCTCAGCCGTTCGCCGATCAGCACGGCGGCGAGGAACACCGAGAACAACGGGTTGATGTAGTAGCCCAGCGCCGTCTCCAGCGCCCGCCCGGCGCCGATCGCCCAGACGTAGGTGCCCCAGTTGATCGAGATCAGCGCCGCCGTGGTCAGGGCCATGGCCAGGGCACGCGGCGAAGTCAGAGCCTCGATCACGGCGCCGGCGCGCCCCTGCCACCACACCACCGACGCGGCGATCGGCAGCGACCACAGGATCCGGTGCGGCACCACCTCCCAGGCCGGCACGTGCGCCAACGCCTTCATGTAGAGCGGCAGGAAGCCCCAGATGAAGTAGGCCCCTCCGGCGAAGAGAAAGCCTTCCCGGGTATCGCGATGTTCGGATGGGGACAAGAGGAACCACTCCGAGCCGGAGGCTCGTCTCGAGGAGGGGGCGGGGCGAGAGACCGCGGTGGCTCACTTAGCAAGGTGCGAGCCGCCACTTTCCTCGATCGATAGCGGGTTTCGGGCGTCCTGCCCAGAGATACCGGCGCATGGCGACCGTGCCCGGCGAGCGCCGCCGACGCGGACGCGCCGTGGCCGGCGCGATCGCTCACTCCGGCCGTGAATCGCGGCCGCGGAAGCGGCGCTGATAGCCGGCATCGTAGAGCGCGCTTTCGCGGAACTCCTCCGCCTCGAGCGCCCGGCCGACCAGGATCAGCGCCGTACGCTCCAGCCCGCCCGCTGCCGCCACCTCCGCCTCGATGGTGGCGAGGGTGCCGCGGATCACCTTCTCGTCGGCCCAGGTGGCGCGGAAGACGACGGCGACCGGGCAACCACCACCGTAGGCCGGGGTCAGCTCGGCGACGATCTTCGGCAGCACGTGGATCGAGAGGTGGATGGCGAGCGTCGCCCGCGTCGCGGCGAAGGCGGCGAGGGTCTCGCTCTCCGGCATCGCCGAGGCGCGCCCCGAGGTGCGGGTCAGAACCAGCGACTGGGCGACCTCGGGCAGTGTCAGTTCCTGGCCCAGCACCGCGGCGGCGGCGGCGAAGGAGGGGACACCGGGGGTCACGGTGTAGGGAATGCCGTGCCTGGCGAGCCGGCGGATCTGCTCACCCATGGCGCTCCACACCGAGAGATCGCCGGAATGGAGCCGCGCCACGTCCTCGCCCGCCGCCTGCGCCCGCACGAACTCCGCCTCGATCTCGTCGAGCGACAGCGGAGCGGTGTCGACGATGCGGGCGTCGGCGCGGGCATGGGCGAGAAGCTCGGGCGCGACGATCGAGCCGGCCCACATCACCACCGGGCACTTCGCCAGCAGATCGCGACCGCGCACGGTGATCAGGTCGGCGGCACCGGGGCCGGCGCCGATAAAATGCACGGTCATGCGTCCTGTTCTCCGACTGCTTCCCCGCCGATCGCCACCGCCACCGTGGCGCCGCGATCGGCCATGCGGTCCACCACCAACCGGCTCGCCGGACCTGCCCCCGCCAGCGCCGCACCTTCGGCGATCGACGGTACACCGAAGAGTTCGACCACCTTCTCCGACCGGGTTGCCACCTTGTCGGCGACCGCCGCCAGCGCCGTCCGCGGCAGATGGACGAGGGCGAGGCCGAGCGACGCGGCGGCTTCGCCGATGCCGGCCTCCTGGGCCTTGTCCACCACCGTGAACATCGCTGCCGGCAAGCCCGGCCGGTCACAGGCGGCGAGCGCTCGTTCGACCAGATCGGCGATCACCCGACCGGCGACCCCGGAGCGGCAGCCGACGCCGACCGCGAGAAAGGGACGGGAGGTCATCCCTCGCCCTCCACCTCGTCGTCCCCCGTGTCTCCCCCGCTCGTCCACGGGTTCTCCACAGGCCTGTCCCCCGGCTTCTCCCAGGTCCACTGGACGATCGGCATCGCCGGTTTGAAGCCGTGGAAGCGGCCCAGGGGCACGGCTCGTGCGATCGAGATCTGCACCAGTTCGCCGCCGAACGCTCTGGCGTGGCCGATCACTTCGGCCTGTGTCTCGAGCGTCACCGCATTGATCACCAGTCGTCCACCCGGCGCGAGGCGCGCCATGCAGAGCTTCACCAGTTCGGTGTCGGAGCCACCCCCGCCGAGGAAGACCGCGTCGGGCGTCGGCAGGCCGGCGAGGGCCGCGGGCGCGAAACCCTCGACGATCGCCAGATCCGGCACGCCGAAGGCCGCCGCATTGCGGGCGATGCGGGCCAGCCGATCGGGGCGCGGCTCGATCGCCACCGCGCGGTTCTTCGGGTCGGCGAGCATCCATTCGATGGCGATCGAACCGGTGCCGGCGCCGACGTCCCACAGCAGTTCGCCATGGCGCGGCGCCAGCTTGGACAGGGTCACGGCACGCACCTCGCGTTTGGTGATCTGTCCATCGTTGTCGAAGAAGTGGTCGGGAATACCGGCGGCGAGCGGCAATACGCGGGCACCCGCATCCGCCACCACCTCGATCGCCACGGTGTTCAGGGGATCGAGGTCGGCGCGGTCGAAGTCGTCGGCAGTCGTGGCATGGACGCGCTCGCGCACCCCGCCCATCGCCTCGAGCACGATCAGTTTCGAGCGTCCCATGCCGTGGCTGCGCAGATGCTCGGCCAAGCGGCCGGGCGTGGTGCCGTCCCAGGAGAGCACCAGGATGCGGCGGCCGGGCTGGAGATGCGGCACGATCTTCTCGAAGGCGCGGCCGTGCAGGGTGACCAGGGCGCAGTCCTGCACCGCCCAACCGACCCGCGCCGCCGCCATCGAGAAGGCAGATGGGGCAGGAATGGTGACATATTCGGTCGGCGGCACGTGGCGGGCGAGGAGCGAGCCGACGCCGTAGGAGAAGGGATCGCCCGAGGCGAGCACCGCCACCGGACGGCCGCGTCGGGCGAGGATCGCCGGAAACGCGTCGGTCAGCGGCGACGGCCAGGCGAGCTTCTCTCCCTTCACCTCGCCGACCAGATCGAGATGACGCTTGCCGCCGACGACGAGTTCGGCTTGATCGAGAAGCCGGCGCGCGGCAGGAGAGAGGCCGTCGAGGCCGTCTTCGCCGAGGCCGAGGATGGCGAGCCACGGATGGGTGGCGGCCGGATCGATCATGGATGCGCTCCCGGGAGGGGTCATGCGGGTTCTGGTGCTGGGTGGTACCACGGAAGCGAGCGGTTTGGCCAAGGCGCTTTCGGCACGTCCCGACATCGCGGCGACGCTGTCGCTCGCCGGCCGGACCGAGGCGCCGGCGGCGCAGCCGATCCCGACACGGATCGGCGGCTTCGGCGGGGTGGAAGGGCTGGCCGCCTACCTCCGCGACGAGGCGATCGACGTGCTGGTCGACGCCACCCATCCCTTCGCGGCGCAGATTTCGCGCAACGCGGCGGAAGCGGCGCGGCTCACCGGAACGCCGATCGTCGCCTTCGTCCGCCCGCCGTGGAGCCGCGAGCCCGGCGACCGCTGGGTCGAGGTCGGCGATCTCGACGCGGCCGCCCGCGCCCTCGGCGAGACGCCGCGACGCGTGCTGCTGACCACCGGCCGGCTCGGACTTGCATCCTTCGAAGCCGCGCCCCGGCACCACTATCTCATTCGCACCATCGATCACCCGGGCGATCTGCCCGGTCTGCCGCGTCACGCACTGCTGCTCGGTCGCGGACCGTTCGATCTCGCCGCCGAGCGAGAGCTGATGGTGCGCGAGGCGATCGAGGTGGTGGTGACCAAGAATTCGGGCGGGTCGGCGACCTACGCGAAGATCGTCGCGGCACGTGACCTCGGTCTGCCGGTGATCGTCGTCCAGCCGCCGACGCGCCCCGACGTCCCGCAGGTGCACGACGTCGGCGACGTGTTCGCGTTCATCGAGAAGGTCCGCCGCCGTTAGATGCAGGTGCTACGGCCGGTCCGGCGAGATCAGGCTCGCCTCCGTCGCCACCGCGCCCTCCGTCCTGACCACCTCGTTACCGTCGCCATCGCGAGCCACCCGGACCGCCCCGCTCGCGACGCGGGCGAGCGCCGACGGATAGATCCGGTGCTCCTGAGTGAGCACTCGGGCGGCGAGCGTTTCGGGCGTGTCGTCGTCGCGGACCGGCACCGCCGCCTGGACGATGATCGGGCCGACATCCATCTCCGGCCGGACGAAATGCACCGTACAGCCGGCGATCTTGACCCCGTCGGCGAGCGCCCGCGCATGAGTGTGGAGCCCCTTGTAGGAGGGCAGCAGGGCAGGGTGGATGTTGATCAGACGGTCGTGCCAACGCGCGATGAACCACGGCGTCAGCAACCGCATGAACCCGGCGAGCGCAACGATCTCGACACCTGCCGCCTCGAGTTCGGCCTGCACGGTCCGTTCGAAGTCCTCGCGGGTGGGATGGGTCCTGTGGTCGACCACGACGACATGCGGCACGCCGGCAGCGCGCGCCTTGGCGAGCCCCCCCGCGTCGGCGCGATTGGAGACGACGCAGACGATCTCGGCCGGGTAGGCGGGATCTTGCGCCGCCGCGATCAGCGCCGCCATGTTGGAACCGCCGCCGGAGATCAGGATCCCGACGCGACGGCGGGTCACGGAGGCGGCGGCCGGGCTCATCGACGCGGTGGCCAGGTGAGGTCGAGCTTGCCGCGGGTGTCGACCCAGGCCCGCTTGCCGTGCTCGGCGGCATCGCGGCCCGACCCGTCCTGCAGCCAGCCGAGGGTGACGCAACTCTCGCCCTTGGCGCGGAAGGCTTCCGAGATGTCGTGCGCCTTGTCGGCCTCCACCACCAGCACCATGCCGATACCGCAGTTGAAGGTGCGCAGCATCTCGTTCTCCGAGATGTTGCCGACCGTCGCCAGCCACTTGAACACCGGCGGCACGGCGCAGGCGTAGAGATCGATCTCGGCGACGCA
>CALMFH010000094.1 GCA_937864925.1 uncultured Alphaproteobacteria bacterium
TCGGCACGCTCTATCCGCTGGTGCTGGAGGCGACGACCGGTGGCAAGATCTCGGTCGGCGCGCCGTTCTTCGACATGACCTTCGGCCCGTTGATGGTGCCGCTGCTGATCGCGCTGCCGATCGGCCCCTTCCTCGCCTGGAAGCGTGGCGACATCGGCGCCGTCGCCCAGCGTCTCGCCGTGGTGCTGGTGCTGGCGATCGTCGCGATCCTCGTCACCTGGCTGTTGAAGGGCCACGACATCCTGTCCGCCCTCGGTGTCGGCCTCGCCACCTGGCTGATGCTCGGCGCACTCGCCGAGATCCTCTGGCGGGTCAAGCTCTTCTCCGAGCCCTCGGTCGCCTTCCGCCGCGCCGTCGGCTTGCCGCGCTCGGCCTGGGGGACGATGCTCGGCCACTTCGGCGTCGGTGTCATGCTGCTCGGCATCGTCGCCGAGAGCGCCTGGAAGATCGAACATGTGCTGGTGATGAAACCCGGGGATCACATCCGCGTCGAACGCTTCGACCTCGGCTTCGTCCGTGCCGTCCCCGCTTCGGGGCCCAACTGGGACGAGGTCATCGCCCGTTTCGAGGTGACGGACGGCAGCGGTGGTGCGCCGATCGTCCTGGAACCGTCGAAGCGCACCTATCGCACCCGCACCATGCCGACCACCGAGACGGCGATCGAGACCTACGGGCTCTTCTCCCAACTCTATCTCGCCATCGGCGAGGCCCAGGGCGAGGGCGTCGCCATGCGCATCTACTGGAAGCCGCTGGTGCTGCTGATCTGGATCGGCACCCTGATCACGTCGATCGGCGGCGTCGTGTCGCTCACCGACCGCCGTCTGCGCGTCGGTGCTCCGACGCCGCGCAAGGCCGGCGCCATGGCGATGCCGCTCGCCGCTGAATGAGGAAGGTGAAGATGTCGATCCGCCGCGCCGCCGCCGCCGTCTTCGCCCTCGGCCTCCTCGCCGCACCCGCCGTCGCGGTCCAGCCCGACGAGATGCTGTCCGATCCGAAGCTCGAGGCGCGCGCCCGCGATCTCTCGGCCGAACTGCGCTGCCTCGTCTGTCAGAACCAGTCGATCGACGACAGCGACGCCTCGCTCGCCAAGGACCTGCGGTTGCTTGTGCGTGAGCGCATCAGCCGGGGCGACAGCAATTCGCAGGTACTCGACTATCTCGTCGCCCGCTACGGTGAGTTCGTGTTGCTCCGGCCGCGCTTCAACGCCCACACGGCGATCCTGTGGACGCTGCCCTTCGCCGTGTTGATCCTCGGTGCCGCCGGCATCTTCGTGGCGCTGCGTCGCCGTTCCGCCCGGGCCGGGTCGATCGAGGCGCCGCTCGACGCCGAGGAGAAAGCGCGCCTGGCGCGAATCCTCGGCGGAGAGAGTTGACCCCTGCGTCGGCCGGTTCAGCGCGCCGTCACCACCCGGCTCGGCGGACCACCGTCGCCGGTCTTGTAGGCGATCGAGCATCCCGCTTCGCCGCAGAGGTCGGCGAGGGCGACGGTTCGTTCGACCCCCCCGTCGCGGAGGCCCCGCCTGGTGTCGACCGCCAGCGAGGCGGCGGAGGCGAGGACGAGGAGCATGGCGGCCCCGGTGGCGATCGACAGATACGGCACTCTCATGGAACCCTCCCGTGACTCGTGGGCAGGTCACCGGAAGGAAGTGGAGCCGTGCGCGCCGCCCGCCATCCCGTCTCGCGGACTCGTGAACCACCGCGATCGGTCGGCATCGCCGCGGCTTCGCGCCTTACCGAAATTTAATCCGCGCGCCATGGCACGGTAAGGCGACGGCACCCATCTTGTCGTCCAACGGTGGCGTGCTCCCCCTGACCGCCGCCGAACCGGATGTGCGAACGAACCGACGGGTGCCCCGAGATGACGAAGTCCCCCCTCGCGACGCGGGTCGGCCGGACCGACCGAACGCTGCGTCGCAAGACCCTCCTCGCCGGCGCCGCCTCCCTCGTGGTGGTCGGCTGCCTCTTCGGTGCCCAGATCCTCGGCCGCTCCCCCGCACTGGCGCAGTCCCCTGCTCCGGTGGTGGCGCCGACGCCGCAGACCTTCTCCTTCGCGCCCGTCGTCGACCGGGTGCGCCCTGCCGTGGTGTCGATCCGCGTCAAGGGCGAAGCACAGACCCCGCGCGAGAGCTTCATGGAGAGCTTCCCGGATCTCCCCGAGGGCGGTCCGGTCGAACGCTTCTTACGTGAGTGGGGTGGACCCGGATGGGGCTGGCGCGGCGGTCCCGGTGGCCCCGGCCCGCGTGGCCCCGGCTGGCGTCATCGTGCGCCCCGTCCCGAGGTGGTGACGGCGCAGGGCTCCGGCTTCATCGTCGCGCCCGACGGCAAGGTGGTGACCAACTACCACGTGGTGAGAGACGCCAAGGAGGTGGTGATCGTCACCGACGACGGCGCCGAGTGGAAGGGCAGGGTGGTCGGCTCCGACGAGAAGACCGACGTCGCCCTGGTCCGCATCACCTCCGACCGCAAGGACTTCCCGACCGTCGCCTTCGCCGCCACCGAGGTGCGTCCCGGCGACTGGGTGCTCGCCGTCGGCAATCCTTTCGGCCTCGGTGGCTCGGTCACCGCCGGCATCGTCTCGGCCCGCGGCCGTGAGATCGGCGCCGGTCCCTACGACGACTTCCTGCAGATCGATGCGCCGATCAACCGCGGCAATTCCGGCGGCCCGACCTTCGATCTCGCCGGCAACGTCGTCGGCATGAACACCGCGATCTACTCGCCGAACGGCGGCTCGATCGGCATCGGCTTCGCCATTCCCGCGACGACGGTCCAGCGTGTCATCGCCCAGCTCGAGAAGGGCGGCGAGGTGGTGCGTGGCTGGCTCGGCGTCCAGGTCCAGCCGATCGGCCGAGACATGGCCGACGGTCTCGGCCTCACGGAGGCGCGCGGCGCGCTCGTCGCCGAAGCGCAGGCCGGCTCGCCTGCGGACAAGGCGGGGCTGAAGGCCGGTGACGTCATCGTCGCCATCGACGGTCGGGCGGTACGCAACTCCCGCGACCTCGCCCGCACCATCGCCAGCCTCGATCCCGGCACCCGGGTGAAGGTCACCTACGCGCGCGGCGGTCGCGACGCCACCGTCGAGGTCGAACTCGGCCGTCTCAGCGGCGAGGCGACTCCGGCGGCGAACGCCGGCGACGGGAGAACCGCCGTGGCCGCTCTCGACGATCTCGGGATGCGTCTCGTCCCGGCCTCGGAGGTCGGCGAACGCGGCGGCGGCGTCGCCGTGGTCGAGGTCGACCCCACCGGACTCGCCGCCGCGCGTGGCATCCGCTCCGGCGACGTGGTTCTGGAGATCCAGGGCCGCGCCGTATCGACCCCCGCCGAGGTCGCCGACGGGGTGCGTGCCGCTCGCGCCGAGGGTCGCAAGGCGGTGTTGCTGCGGGTGCGCTCGACGCAGGGTATGCGTTATGTGCCGTTGCCGATCGTCCCCGGCTGACGGCATCCCCTCCCTCCCCGGTCGCGCTCCGAGAACGCCCCCCGTTCGAGCGTCGACCCGGTGGAGGATCGGTCGGCGGCGGGTGCCGGACATCCGCCGCCGATCGTGACGAGGCGAGGCGATCGGCCACGGTAGCGCCGCGGTTCGTGGAATCAGCGGACAGGGATTAAGCTGTGCCCATGCGAATCCTCATCGTCGAAGACGACCGCGAAGCGGCCGCCTATCTGGTCAAGGCCCTGAAGGAGGCCGGACACGTCGCCGAACAGGCGAACGATGGCGATTCCGGCGCCCACATGGTGGCGACCGGCGCCTACGACGTCGTCGTCATGGATCGGATGTTGCCGAAGCGTGACGGTCTGTCGATCGTCCAGGAGATGCGCGGTCGCGGCGACACCACGCCGGTGCTGGTGCTCTCCGCCCTCGGCCAGGTCGACGACCGCGTCGACGGGTTGCGTGCCGGCGGCGACGACTATCTCGCCAAGCCCTACGCCTTCACCGAACTGCTCGCCCGCGTCGAGGCGCTCGCCCGCCGCGCCCGCCCCGGTGAGGTGGAGACCACCTACCGTGTCGGCGATCTGCTGCTCGACCGGCTCTCCCACACCGTCAGTCGCGCCGGCGAGGACATTCCGCTGCAGCCGCGCGAGTTCCGCCTGCTCGAGTATCTGATGAAGAACGCCGGTCAGGTCGTGACCCGCACCATGTTGCTGGAGAACGTCTGGGACTACCATTTCGACCCGCAGACCAACGTCATCGACGTCCACATGTCGCGGCTGCGCTCGAAGATCGACAAGGGCCAGGATCGGCCGCTGCTGCACACCGTGCGCGGCGCCGGCTACATGGTCCGCGAGACGCCGAAATGACCGGTGCGCCGACCCGCGAGCATTTCGCCGGCCTGCGCCGCCTGTTCCGCACCACGGCGGTGCGCCTCTCGGCGATCTACATCGCCGTCTTCACCGTCTTCTCGCTCGCCCTGGTCGTCGGCGTCACCCACGAAGCGGCGCGGGTGATGGACCGCCAACTCGCCGAAGCGATCGACGACGATGTCGAAACGCTCACCGAGGACTATCGCTCCGGCGGCATCGTTCGCCTGCTCGCCACGCTCGACGAGCGCTCGCGTCGCCCGGACGCCGGGCTCTTCCACGTCGTCGATCCGAACGGCAATCCGATCGCCGGCAACGTCGCCGAACTGCCGCTCCAGGCCGTGACCGAGGACGACGACGAACCGCACCATCTGCCCTATTCGCGTTTCGAGGACGGCCACGAGACCCGTCACATCGCGCTGGTGCGGTCCTTCACCCTGGAGAACGGCTTCCACGTCCTGGTCGGTCGCGACATCGGTGAGCGCGAACGTTTCCGCTCGGTGTTCCGTAAAGCTTTCCGCTGGATCATCGTGGCGATGGTGGTGCTCGCCGGCCTGACATGGTGGTTCCTCGCCCGTCGGGTGCTGAAGCGCATCGATCAGGTCTCCGACGCCTCCCGCCGCATCGTCGCCGGTGACCTCTCCGGCCGACTGCCGATCTCCGGCTCGGGCGACGAGTTCGACCGCCTCGCCGTCGCGCTCAACGACATGCTGACCAAGATCGGCGAGTTGATGAAGGGCCTGAAGGAGGTCTCCGACAACATCGCCCACGATCTGAAGACGCCGCTCACCCGCTTGCGCAACCGGCTGGAGGAGGCGCTCGCCGGTCCCGAGGACGCCGCCCGCTATCGTGGCGCATTGGAGGCGTCGATCGAAGAGTCCGACGGTCTCATCCGCACCTTCGACGCGCTGTTGAAGATCGCGCGCGTCGAAGCCGGATCGCCCACCGCCGCCTTCGAGGTCCTCGACCTCGAGGCGGTGGCCGAGGACGTCGCCGAACTCTTCGCCCCCGCCGCCGAGGAGGAGGGCGGCTCGGTCGAAGTGGTGGAGGACGACCGTCGCCATCGGATCATGGGAGACCGCGAGTTGATCGCCCAGATGCTGGTCAATCTGGTCGACAACGCTCTCAAGTACGGTCGCCACGATGATCGCGCGCCCGACGTCCGGATCTGGATCGAGCAGACCGACCGCACCGCCTCCGTGATCGTCTACGACGACGGCCCCGGGATACCGGTCGCCGATCGCGCCCGCGTCCTCGACCGCTTCACCCGCCTCGAGGCCAGCCGCAGCACCCCGGGGTCCGGCCTCGGGCTGGCGCTGGTCGCGGCGATCGTCCGCCACCACAAGGGCACGATCGAACTCGGCGACGCCGACCCGGGCCTCAGAGTGACCATCCGCCTGCCGGCACTCGAGGTCGTTCCCGATCCCGATTGACGAGATCGTCCGATCACTCCCGAACCGGCTGGCATTACAGATTGCAGCGCCGGCGAGCCGTTGTGTACACTGGGACGATCATGTCGCCATGAGCGGTCGTGATCCGGAGGGCGGGGAGGAACACATGTGTGAGGATTGCCGTCGCGCGAGGCTCGGCCGCCGCGCCTTTCTCGGTCTCGCCGGAGCCGCGGTCGCTGCGGTCGCCACGGGCTTCACCGCGGCACCGGTCCGTGCCGCCGGCGGCCCCAGGACCGACCTCACCGCCGATCGGGCGCTGGAGAAGCTGACGCAGGGCAACGCCCGCTACGTCTCGGACGCCCAGGTCTGTGCCGCCGACCTCGGTGGTCAGCGGGCTCATGTCACCGGCGGGCAGGCGCCGTGGGCCACCGTCCTCTCCTGCGCCGACAGTCGTGTGCCACCCGAACTGCTGTTCGGCGGCCTCGGCCTCGGTGAACTCTTCGTCGCGCGCAACGCCGGCAACCTCGCCGATACCGGCGTCCTCGGGACGCTCGAATACGGCGCCGCGGTGCTCGGCGTGCCGCTGATCGTCGTCCTCGGTCACCAGAAGTGCGGCGCCGTCGCCGCCGCCTGCGACGTGGCCACCAAGAACGCCACCTTCCCCGGCTCCATCGGTCCGATGATCGAGCCGATCGTCCCGGCCGCCCTCGCGGTCAAGGACGCCGGCGGCGACCTCGTCACCAACGCGGTGAAGGAGAACGCCAGACGCACCGTCGCCCGGATCCTCGAGTCGAGCCCGATCGTCGCCGGGCTCGTGAAGTCGGGGAATGTCAAAGTGGTTCCCGCCTTCTACGAGCTCGACAGCGGCAAGGTCTCGTTCCTCGCCTGATCGCCCCGTCTCGATGTTCTCCTCTATCCGGGAGGGCACCGAGCGGTTGCCGCCCGCGCGGCGTCGAACGCGGCGACGTTCTCCACCAAATGGACGCGCGACGAGGTGCCGGTCAGCACCACCCCGTCGAAATCGGCGGCGAGCACGTGCCGGAAGGCGGCCACGCCGTCATCGGCGCCGCCACCGACCAACCCGCCCATGCCGAAGGGGCGATTGACGATCGCCCGCATCCCGCACGCGCGCAGGAGCGCGAAGATCGGAGCGAAGTGCCCGGCCCCGAGGTTGTAGGGGAACTGCAGGAATTCGAACCGACCCGTACGACAGGCGATCCGCGCCGTCTCGACGTCGGAGACCGAAGCCCCGAAGCGGCGCACGCCGAGCGAGGCCGCCCGATCGAAGGCCCGCAGTACGTCGGGCGCCTCGAGGGTCGCGGCCGTCGCCTTGTGGAGTTGCAGGACGTCGATCCGGCCGAGCCGTGCGAGGCTCTGTTCGAGGCTGCGCATCAGTGCATCGTAGTCGTGGTCGACGAAGGGCTCGCCGGTCTCGGCGTTCCAGTGCTCGCCCATCTTGGTGGCGATGGTGATCGTCGCCCGGTCGATGACACCCCGATCGAGGGCCAGACCGAACACGCTCTCGCTGTCACCATAGGCCGGCGCGGTGTCGAAGAAGCGGATGCCGGCGTCACACGCCGCCTCCACGAGCGCGACCGCCGCGTCGGTCGGCGGCGGAGCGACGTCGCGCACGCCCCAGCGTCGACCGATCGACACCAGCCCGAGACCCAGTTGGACCTCTCCCATGGTCACCTCGCGGGATGATGGATGCGTTGCGGTTCTTCGTCCGCCTGACGAAAGCCGCCGTGGCCGACGATCACATGACCGACGCGAACCGTCAGGCCGCGGGCCACGCCGGTGCCTTTGAGCAGGCCGGCGCGTCGGTCCGGATCGGGCTCGCGATGCGAGCCGCCGCCCGCCAACATGCAGTCGTCGGCGGTGATCGCACCGAGGATCTGACTGCCGTCGCCCAGCCGACAGGCGCCGAATACGGCAGCCCCGCCGAGATAGCGCCCATGGTCGCCGATCCGGATGTCGGCGCCCACCCGATTCGCCTTGGCGACGAAGCCGCCCTCGCCGAACTGGTTGCCGGAGCCGATCGTCACCGGCCCGGTCTCGGCGACGACGGTGGTGTTGGCGTGGAAGAGATTGCCGTCGCCGATGACGAGGTCGCCGCCCGGGGCGCAGTCGATGGTGACGCAGGGGTGGAAGACGTTGCCCGTTCCGATCCGCGCCGCCGCCGCGATCAGGGTCGAGAACGGGTCGAAGACGACGTTGCCGCGCGCCGCCAGATCGGCGATCTGGTCGAGGGTCATCAGACCGTGGGCGCGACGCAGGTCGTCGACGAAGGCCGGGATCATCGCTTTCCTTTCGCGGGTCTTCGGTCGGGCGCGGACTATGCCACGGTTGCGGCGGCCTGTCCCTGCCGGGGTGTCACCCGTAGGCTCCCGTGCCTCTACGACTTTCCCCGTGCTTGACCTCGCCGCCCGACTGCCTGTCCATTGTGCACCCCGCCGGCAACGGTGGTGGCCGACACGAGACGGTTCCGGCGCGAAGGTCCCGAAGAATGTCCGATTCCCCTGTGATCGAACCGGCCCCCGAGGCACTCCTCTCGCGCCTGACCATCACCATTCGCCCGCCCGACAAGAAATCCGCGGCCGCCGCGTTGTCGCGCGTCACCGAGCGCACCCGTTTTCAGAGCGGCGGCGAGCATCTCACCGCGCTCCTCGCCGCGCGGCCCGAGGTCAAGGCGTTCCTCGAAGGGGTCTTCTCGAATTCGCCCTATCTCGCCGAGCTCGCCGCCCGCGACACCGGCCGTCTCGCCCGCATCCTGGCGAGCGAGCCGGCGGTACTGGTCGATGCGCTGGTCGCCGAGGTCGAGGCCTCTCGCCTCGACGACGAGGCGGCCCTGATGAAGAAGCTGCGGCTGGCCAAACAGGAGGTGGCGCTCGCCGCCGCGCTCGCCGATCTCGGTGGCGTCTGGGGCACCATGGAGGTCACCGGCGCGCTCACCCGCATCGGCGACGCGACGCTCCAGGCCGCCGTCCGCTTCTGCCTCGCCGACGCCGCTGCCCGCGGCAAGATCGAACTGCCGAACCCCGCCGATCCGGCGGAGGGCTCGGGCTGGATCCTGCTCGCCATGGGCAAGTACGGCGCCCACGAGCTCAATTATTCCTCCGACATCGACCTCATCGTCTTCTTCGACCGTCAGGCGGCGCGGCTCACCGACCCCGACGAGGCGGTCGACCTCTTCGTCCGGCTGACCAAGCGGATGGTGAAGATCATGCAGGAGCGGACCGCCGACGGGTACGTCTTCCGCACCGACCTGAGGCTCCGCCCCGATCCCGGCGCCACACCGATCGCCATGAGCCTCGACGCCGCCTTCCAGTACTACGAGTCGATGGGCCAGAACTGGGAGCGCGCCGCGCTCATCAAGGCGCGGCCGGCGGCCGGTGATCTCGCCGCCGGCTGGGGCTTCGTCGCCGAGATCCGGCCCTTCATCTGGCGCAAGTACTTCGACTACGCCGCCATCGCCGACGTCCATTCGATCAAGCGCCAGATCCACGCCCACAAGGGCCACGGCGAGATCGCGGTCGCCGGCCACAACGTCAAACTCGGCCGCGGCGGCATCCGCGAGATCGAGTTCTTCGTCCAGACCCAGCAGTTGATCGCCGGTGGCCGCAATCCCGCCCTCCGCGGCCGCGCCACCCTCGACATGCTGGAGCGTCTGGTCGAGCACAAGTGGATCGAGCCGAAGGTCCGCGACGAACTGACCGAGGCCTATCTCTTCCTCAGGAACGTCGAGCACCGCATCCAGATGGTCGCCGACGAGCAGACCCACACCCTCCCCGAGGACACCGCAGGGGTCGATCGCATCGCCCGGATGATGGGCCTCAAGGGCCTGAAGGACTTCGCCGTCGAACTGCGCAAGCGCCTGGAGATCGTTCAGGGTCATTACGCCCGCCTGTTCGAGAACGCCCCGGAGCTCTCCTCCACCCTCGGCAATCTCGTCTTCACCGGTGACGAGGACGACCCCGGCACCATCGAGACGCTCTCCGGCCTCGGCTTCCGCCAGCCGCGCGAGGTGACCGCGGCGATCCGCGCCTGGCACTTCGGCCGCTATGCCGCGACCCGCTCGACCGTGGCGCGCGAGCGGTTGACCGAGCTCACACCGGTTCTGCTCACCGCCATCGCCGAGACCGACAACGCCGACGCCGCCTTCCTCGCCTTCGACCGGCTGGTGTCGAAGCTGCCGGCCGGCGTTCAGCTGTTCTCGCTGCTCGTCTCCAACCCGCGCCTCCTCACCCTGCTCACCGAGATCATGGGCGCCGCGCCGAAACTCGCGGAGACGATCGGCCGCCGCCCGCGCGTCCTCGACGCGTTGATGGAACCCGCCTTCTTCGACCTCGTCCCCGACGAGGCCGATCTCGATCGCCGTCTCGCCGAGAGCCTCGCCGAGGCCCGTGACTACGAGGAGGCGCTCGACCTCGCCCGCATCTTCGGTCAGGAGCAGATCTTCCTGATCGGCGTGCGCGTGCTGACCGGCACGCTCTCCGCCGCCCAGGCCGGCAACGCCTACGCCACCCTGGCGCAGGTGGTGGTGCGCCGGCTCCTCGCCGTCGTCGAGGCGGAGTTCGTCCGCGCCCACGGCCGGGTGAAGGGCGGTGTCGCCGCGGTGGTGGCGCTCGGCAAGCTCGGCGGCCGCGAGATGACCGCCTCCTCCGACCTCGACCTGATGCTGCTCTACGACTTCGATCCCGAGTGCGAGACCTCCGACGGGGCGAAGCCCCTGCCGCCGAGCCAGTACTACATCCGCTTCACCCAGCGCCTGATCGCGGCGCTCTCCGCCCCGACGCGCCACGGCCTCCTCTACGAGGTCGACTTCCGCCTGCGCCCCTCCGGCAACAAGGGGCCGATGGCCACCCGCCTCGCCTCGTTCCGCACCTACCACGCCGAGGAGGCCTGGACCTGGGAGCACATGGCGTTGACCCGCGCCCGGGTGATCGCCGGCGATCCCGGCTTCGCCGCGATCGTCGAGAAGGCGATCCACGACGTGCTCGTCACCCCGCGCGATCCGGACAAGCTGCGCGCCGACGTCGTCGAGATGCGCAAGCTGATCCGCGAGGAGAAGGGGACGAAGGATCCCTGGGACATCAAGCAGGTCGCCGGCGGGCTGGTCGAGGTCGAGTTCGTCGCCCAGTACCTGATGCTGCGCCACGCGGCCGAGACACCCGAGGTGCTGGCGACCAACACGATGGTGGCGCTCGGCCATCTCGCCGCTGCCGGTCGACTCGACGCCGCGACCGCCGAGATACTGATCCCGGCGATGCGCCTCTACCAGGGCCTCACCCAGGCGCTGCGCATGGCCTCCGACGGCGCCTTCGTGCCGAAACAGGCGCCACGTGGGCTGACCGATCTGCTCGCTCGCATCGGCGAGTTACCCGATCTCACCCACCTCGAAGCCCACCTCGTCGAGACCGAGAAGTCCGCTCATGCCGCCTACGAGGCCGTTCTCGGCCGGACGCGGGCGAAGAAGAGCGAGGTCGCCGGCGACGGCGATCGCGGCACCTGACCAATCGTCGATCATCCGCCGGCGGCGTATGAACGATCGTTAATCCGGCGACAAAGTCGCGGCAATGTTCGCGATCCTAAACTCCCTCTCGAAGCTCGGAGGTGACCGTGCCGCAGGCACACGGCACCGACCGAGGAGGAGAGCCAGATGAAGACCCTGACCAAGATCCTGATCGGTGCCGGTGTGGTGGTGCTCACCGTCGGTGGTGTCGCCTATGCGCGCGGCCCGATGGGCTGCGGCGGCCCCGGCATGGGGATGGGCGCCGGCCCGATGATGCAACGTATGTTCGAGCGTCTCGACACCAACAACGACGGTGTCGTCACCCTCGAGGAGATGCAGACCCGCGCCGCGGCGCGCTTCTCCGAGATCGACAAGGACAAGAACGGTTCCGTCGACAAGGCGGAAGTGGAGGCCTTCGTCGGCCGCTTCGGCCCGCCGTGGATGGCCGAGCGGATGCTCACCCGCCATGACCTGAACGGCGACGGCAAGGTGACGCTCGAAGAGTTCCTGAACCCGATGAAGAAGCGCTTCGCCCTGTTCGATCGCAACGACGACGGCAAGGTGACCCGCGACGAACTCGCCCTCGCCGGGCCGATGGGCGGGCGTGGTATGGGTCGCGGCGCCATGGGTGACGGCTGGGGTGGTCCCGGTTGGCATCAGGGCGGCCCGGGCTGGCATCGCGGTCCCGGTTGGGGTCCGCCGGGCCAGGGCTGGGGTCCCGGCCCCGGCTGGGGCGGCCCGAACCCCGGTGCGCCGATGCCGCCGCCGCCCGCTCGTTGAGCGGCGGACGCCGTATTCATCGCCCTCTCGGTCCA
The DNA here is from genome assembly GCA_937864925.1 of uncultured Alphaproteobacteria bacterium. Lineage (GTDB taxonomy): Bacteria > Pseudomonadota > Alphaproteobacteria > Rhizobiales > Ancalomicrobiaceae > CALBKH01. The sequence goes on from CALMFH010000094.1 coordinate 12,011, forward strand.
CCCCGTCCGAAGTGGCCCTCGCGCCGCCGCGGTCGAGCCGATGCTCGATCGCGGCGGCGCGGCGTTTCGTTGCAGGTCGAGCGTCTCTGTGCACCTACCCGCGAACGCCGATCATGATAGTGTCCGCGCCGGCCCGGCCACGCGAGGCGGGCCCGATCCCCCCCATTCGCTCGTCCACGGGACGGGCGCGAGGAGACCGAAGATGGCGAAGGACTTCCCCACAACTCTGACGGCCGGCCTCTTCGGCCTGACGATCGGGCTGACGGCGACCGCCGTGCTCGCCGCGCCACCGGCGCAGCCGGCAGCGCCCGCCGACGAGCCGGCCGTGATGATGCCGCAGGGCATGCCCTATGCGCCGTCGATCGAGCAGGTCTTCGAGATGCTCGATGCCGATCGCGACAGCGTCGTCACCCTCGCCGAGGCGCTCAAGGGTGTCGGGCAGCATTTCGATCAGGTCGATCTGAACAAGGACGGCACGCTCGACAAGGCGGAGTTCGAGAGCTGGTTCGGCCGCGCCAACCCGGATGCGGCGCGCTTCTTCCTGATGCTCTACGACATCGACGGCGACGGCAAGGTGACGCGGGCCGAGTTCGAGAACCCGGTGAAGAAGCGCTTCGCCCTGTTCGACCGCAACGACGACGGCAAGGTCACGCCCGACGAGTTGCGCTTCGCCCGGATGCTGATGTCCGGCGGACCGACCGGGCTCCTGGTGCCGCCGATGGCGCCCTCCGGCGGCGATGCGGCGGCGATGCCGTCCATGGCCGGCGCTCCCCTGCGCCCGTCTCAGCCGATGCCGCCCTATCCCTCCGCCGCGCCGCAGTTCGTGCCGCAACCGATGCCGCAGCAGCCGATGCCGCAGTCGCTGGTGCCGGCGCCCGGTGTCTACGGCCCCGGCGGGCAGATGTGGAACCAGCCGAACGGTCCGGGCCGACCGATGTTCCAGGGCGGCAACGGCCCACTGTTCTCGCCGCAGGGTCCGGTGCGCTGAGTTCGGCGACCGGGGAAACGAAGAAGGCGCGCGCTCCGCCGGATCGCGCGCCGTCGTCGTTCGTCGCCCGCGGTGCCCGGTCGCTCAGGCTGCGATCGTCGCCTCCGCCCCGTCGCCGCGACCCTTCGGGAAGGTGATGACCACCGTGGTGCCGAGGTTCGGCGTCGAGGTGATGGTCATGCTGCCGCCGTGCAGTTCCACCAGGGAGCGGGCGATGGCGAGACCGAGCCCCGAGCCCTTGTGGCTCTTGGTGAACTGGTTCTCGACCTGGATGAAGGGCCGGCCGATCGAGCCGAGATGGTCGGCCGGGATGCCGATGCCGGTGTCGGCGATGGTGACCGCGATCGTTTCGCCGCGCATCCCCGCCTCGAGCGACACCCGTCCACCCGACGGCGTGAACTTGACCGCGTTCGACATCAGATTGAGCACCACCTGCTTCACGGCCCGGCGGTCGCCGACGAAATGCAGGCCCGGCTCGACCCGCGAGGTCATGGTCAGCGACTTCTCCTCGGCCGAGTGCGAGATGATCCTGCTCGCTTCGGCGAGGATGTCGTCGAGCACCACCGGCTCGCGTGCCAGTTCCATCCGCCCCGCCTCGATCTTCGACATGTCGAGGATGTCGTTGATGACGTTGAGCAGGAACATGCCGGAATCGTGGATGTCGCGGGCGTATTCGACGTATTTCTCCGGCCCGAAGGTGCCCATCACCGTGCCGGTCATGATCTCGGAGAAACCGATGATCGCGTTGAGAGGCGTGCGCAGTTCGTGGGAGATGTTGGCGAGGAAGTCCGACTTGATCTTGTTGGCCTCCTCGGCGCGGACCTTCTCCTCGGAGTACTTCTCGGCGAGTTCGACCAGCTGCTGGGCCTGGATCTCCAACTTGCGGCGCGACGAGCGCAGGTCGAGGACCGTGCCCATCAGGCGCTTCTCGCTTTCGATCAGCCGTTCCTCGTGGCGCTTCAGCTGGGTGATGTCGGTCCCGACCGAGACGAAACCGCCGTCCTTGGTGCGCCGCTCGGAGATCTGCAACCAGCGCCCGTCTTCGATCTGTGCCTCGAAGGACCGTGCCCCGTCGTCGCTCTCGCCCTCGGTCTGCATCGGCGTGCGCACCAGCGGCTGGCGGGCGTCGCGCATCACCACCGCGTAGGGCGTCCCCGGATGGGCGGCGGCATCGGCGAGGCCGTGCAGCTGGCGGTACTTGGAATTGCACATCACCAGCCGGTTCTCCGCGTCCCACAGCACGAAGGCTTCCGAAATCGTCTCGATCGCATCGTTGAGGCGCAGGTCGGCGGCGAGCGTCGTCTCGACCAGACGGCG
>CALMFH010000095.1 GCA_937864925.1 uncultured Alphaproteobacteria bacterium
AGGGGCCGATCAGGCAGACGACCTGATGCTCCTCGATGTCGAGGGTGACGCCGTTGAGGACGGGAACCACCCCGCCGTAGGCCTTGCGGACGTCGCGGATCTCCAGAAGCGCCATGTCGTCTCCCCCTCTCAACCGCTCGAGCGCATGCGCTTCTGGTCCCGTTCGATCAACTTGTCGACGAGTCTGCCCTGGGGAATGGTGATGAGCACGAACAACAGCGCCACCGTCGTCACCGACGACAGATTGAAGTGGTTCGAAGCGATGATCTTGGCCTGATTGAAGGCCTCGATGGTGCCGATGACCGACACCAACGCGGTGTCCTTCTGCAGGCTGATGAAGTCGTTGAGGAGCGGCGGAATGATCCGGCGCACCGCCTGCGGCACGACGATGAAACGCAGGGTCTGGCCGTAGGTGAAGCCGAGCGAGCGGGCGGCGGCGGTCTGGCTCCGATGCACGCTCTCGATGCCGGCGCGATAGACCTCGGAGACATAGGCGCCATAGGTCAGCGTCAGGGCGAGAATGGCGAGCATGGTGGGCACGCTGTCGCGCAAGTCCGGGTAGTCCGGGAAGTTCTCGCCGACGAAATCATAGATCGGAATGGCCTTGGGGAGTGCGATGCCGACGAGATAGATGGCGATGATCGCCGGCAGGCCACGAAAGAGATCGACATAGGCCGCCGCGATGAACCGGACCGGTGCTCCCGCTCGGCCCGGCGCCAGACGGGCGATCGCGATGACGAGGCCCCAGACGAGGACGAAGATCTCGGCGATGACGAAGATCTTGACGTTCTCCCAGAACGCTTTGGCGACGAGTGGGAACGTCTTGTCCATAAGACGCACGTTGAAGAAGGTGCGTCCCACGGCGATGTCGTTGGCGACGAGAAACTGGCCGAAAACGAGAACGATCGCCACCGCGGCGGACCAGCCGAGTGCGGTCCAGGCGTATTCGCGGGCGTCGGCGGTGATGGCGCGCGCCTCGGCGAGATCGTCGGCGAGACGGGCGGTCGCGGTGCGGGCGGCGCGAACGGCGGAGATCGCCGGCCACAGCAGGAAGAACGAGACCGCGGCGATCGCCCACAGGCCATAGCCGACGCGCGGATCGGTCTCACCGAGTTCGGAAACGGCATCCTTCACGGTTTCGGCGGTGAGAAAGGCGAAAGCGATGATCGTCAGGGCGACGAAACAGGCGACGAGTGCCAGGGTCATGGCCGATTTCGGCGGCGCCGGCTTCCACTCGCGGGTGGGGCGCGGCGCTCGGGTTCGCGATGCCGAGGGTTCGGTCCCGTCTTCCATGGATCAGCCTTTCTCCCGTGTCGCCGCACGGAAATCCCAACCGTCCGTCGGATCGGATGGTCCACGGGTCGAAGACCCCGGTCGGACGACCGCACTTCGATGGGTGGGTTCCGGCACGCGAACCGATCGTCCGGAACTCCGTATCACGGATCCTCGCCGCGCGCGCCGAACCGGGAGGTCCGAAGGCAAGGAGGGCGCGGGAGGTGTCTCTCGCGCCCTCGATCGTCGATCAGGGCTTGAAAGTGGGGATCTTCGACATGTCGCCGGCGAGGTACTTGGCCTCGAGCTTCTTGGTGACACCCTCGGCGATCAGTTCCTTGAGGACCTTGTCGATGGTGGCGGCGGACGCCGAGCCCTTGGGGAACAGGGCGCCGTACTGCTCGCCGGTCTTGTACTGACCGACGACGACCTGCTTGCCGCCCGAGGTCGCCGCCTGCGGCACCACGATGGCGGTGTCGGTCAACGCGGCATCGATCTGACCGGTGTCCAGCGCGCCGAACATCGCGGGTGTGTCGTTGAAGACCTGCGCCGCGGCCTTCGGCTTCAGCGTCTCGTTGACGAAGTCCGCGCCCGTGGTGCCCTGCTGCACGCCGAGACGCAGTTTCTTCATGTCGTCGCTGGAGATCTTCTTGCCCTTCCTGGCGAGAACGCCGACGTCCGAGTCGAAGTAGGGCACCGAGAATTTGACCACTTCCTTGCGCTTGTCGGTGATCGAGATCTGCGACAGGGCGATGTCGAAATCTTTGGTGTTGCCGGCGACCAGCGCGTCGAAGTCGACGTGCTTGACCACCAGCTTGTCGAGACCGAGGCGCCAGGCGATGTTGGCGGCCAGGCAATATTCGTAACCGTCCTTGATCTCTTCCGGCTTGTCGCCGTTGTTCCAACCCGGAGCCGGCAGATTGGTCTCGTAGGTCAGCTGTCCGGCGATCGCCGGGGTGATCGAATAGGCGCCCTTCTTGCCGGTCACCTCGCAGTTGCCGATCATATTGGCGGCGGAGGCCGCGCCGGCGACGGTGGTCAGAGCCGCGAAGGCGGCGACAGCGACGCCGGTACGAAATTTCGACGCGAAAGTCATGACAGGATGCCCCACATGGAATAAGGCTTCGTCCCCGGCGGCTGCCGGGACCGTGGGGGCATGTTAGCGCCGAAATCGGAGATGGGAACCGGGAAAAATCTTTCGCGATCAGCGGAGCGGAGGAGAGGTTCCTTCCGCTCCGTCGTCCGCCTCATCCCTTCGCCACGCGCCCGCGGCGGATGTCGCGGAGGATCTCGCGGGCGGCGTTGTGGCCGGGAGCGCCGGTGACACCGCCGCCGGGGTGGGTGCCCGAGCCGCACATGTAGAGACCGGCGACGGGGGCACGATAATCGGCGTGGCCGAGCACCGGGCGGGCCGAGAACATCTGATCGAGCCCGAGGGCGCCGTGGAAGATGTCGCCGCCGAGGAGGCCGAACTTGCGCTCGAGATCGAGCGGCGAGTGGATCTGGCGGGCGATCACCGACTTGGCGAAGCCGGGAGCGTGGGCGTCGACGGTGGCGATCATCAGGTCGGCCACCTCGTCGCGATGGTCGTCCCAGGAACGGCCGTCGGGGAGTTCCGGCGCCACGTGCTGGCAGAACAGCGAGGCGACGTGCTGCCCGGGCGGGGCGAGGCTCGCATCGAGGGTCGAGGGGATCAGCATCTCGACGATCGGCGCCTTCGCCCAGCCGGTCCGCCGCGCGTCCATCCACGCCGTCTCCATGTAGGCGAGCGAGGGCGCGATCACGATACCCGAGGTGTGGTGCTCGGCGAGTTCGCCGCCGGGGAGGCAGGTGAAGGAAGGAAGCTCGGAGAGCGCCACGTTCATGCGGAAGGTGCCGGAGCCCGAACGCCAGGAGGCGATGCGGGCGCGGAAGTCGGCGGGCAGGAGGCCCGGATCGATCAGCCGCTCGAAGGTGAGCTTCGGGTGCAGGTTGGAGACGATCATGCGAGCCCGGATCTCCGCGCCCGCCTCGGTGACGACGCCGATGGCGCGGCCGCGTTCGACGAGAATCTCGCGGACGCCGGTGTCGGTGCGGATCTCGGCGCCGGCGGCTGCGGCCGAACGCGCCATCGCCTGCGAGATCGCGCCCATGCCGCCGAGGGCGTGGCCCCAGACGCCGCGCTTGCCGTTCACTTCGCCGAAGCAGTGGTGGAGCAACACGTAGGCGGTGCCGGCGGCATAGGGCGAAGCGAAGTTGCCGACGATACCGTCGAAGCCGTAGATCGCCTTGATCGGGTCGCTCTCGAACCACTGGTCCAGATAGTCGCCGGCCGAACGGGTGAAGATCTCCAGCAGATCGCGCTGACCCTGCAGATCGAGGCGGCGGAAGCGGTTGGCGACCTTTCCCGCCGAGAGGAGTTCGCCGAGCATGGCGAAGAGGCCGCGGCCGGTGACGACGTTGGGCGGGGTCTCCAGTACGACGTCGCGGATGACGTCGGCCATGCGGTCGAGGCGGTCGCCGTAGGCGTCGAGCCGTTCGGCGTCCTTCGCCGAGAACTTGGCGACCTCCGCCTTCGTCCGGCCGGGACCGACCTTCAGATACCGCCCGTCGGGAAGCGGCAGGAAATTGGAGAGCTTGCGCTCGACCACGGTCAGGCCGTGCTTCGCCAACTCGAGATCGGCGATGACCCGCGGGTTGAGCAGCGACACGGTGTAGGCGGCGACCGAATTGCGGAAGCCGGGGTGGAACTCCTCGGTCACCGCACAGCCGCCGACCACCTCGCGGCGCTCGAGCACCGTCACCTTCAGCCCGGTCCTCGCCAGATAGGCCGCCGTCACCAGTCCGTTGTGGCCGCCACCGACCACGATCACGTCACGCATGGGATCTTCCGTTCTCGTCTCGTCGTGGCGCCGGCGATCGCTCGGCCGGGCTCGGTCTCGTCATCGGTTTCCGGCGCGCCGCAGGCTCCAGCCGCGCGGTGGGGGGCGGTCGAGGCGGGCTTCCGGCACCAGCCGGCGCATCTTGGCGGCGAAGTGCTTCAGGCAGACCTCCTCCGCCCCCAGCGGGCCGACCTCGTAGGACCGCGATCCCATGCCGGCCTGCACTCGATTGATCAGGTCGGTGTCCTCGGCGTTGACCTGCCGATTGATGCGCCAGTTGAGCCAACGTGCCGCCTTCATCTCGCGGCGCTCGTCGGGGAAGACATAGGCGATCTCGCGGATCACCGTCTCGGTCGCCGAGACGGGGACGAACTGCATGAAGTCGACCTGGTCGGGGTAGATGTCGAAGGCGACGTTGGGCCACAGGCGGAAATAGGTCCACAACCGCTTGGCGGACGGCGGAAGGTGGGCGACGTCGGGCAGCAGGCGCTGGTAGAGCCGCTCGGAGAGGTTCTCGGACGGCTCGTCCTTCAACTGCCCCCACATCTTGTCGACCCATTCGGTCGCCTCGATGCGGTAGCCCTTGCCGAAGAGGCGGGTGAGGCCGGGGTGAGCGACGGGGATGTGGAGCGAGTCCGAATAGTTGTCGGCGACGTTCTTCCAGTTGACCGCCCGCGGTCTCAGCGTCACCCGGCCGTGGGGGACGAGGTCTTCGAAGCGGTAGGGCGCCACCTCGTGCGCATAGGGGGCCATCATCTCGGCGACCGACGGTCCGCCGCCCTCGAGGCGGACGAAGACGAAGCCGTGCCAGATCTCCATCTCGACCGGCTTCAAGCCGAGTTCCGCCCGATCGACGTCGAAGCTCTTGCGAAAAGGCAGGCCGACGAGGCGCCCTTCGAGGTCGTAGCTCCAGGCGTGATAGGGGCACATCAGGGTGCGCCCGCAGTTGCCGTGGCTGCCGTCGAGGATGCGGGCGGCGCGGTGGCGGCAGACGTTGTGGAAGGCGCGCACCGCACCATCGTCGCCGCGCACCACCACGAGGTGCTCGCCGATGAAGTCGAAGGTGTGGAAATCGCCGGGGTCCGGCACGTCGGCGAGATGGCAGACCACCTGCCACGAGAGCCGCAACACCTCGTCACATTCGACGGCGAAATACTCCGGATCGCGGTAGATCCAGGCCGGCAGCGCGACGGGCCGGATGATCGACGCTTCGTCCTCGGGGATCTTCGGGTCCTTCGCGTCTTCCCTCATGCCGCTCCCTCGCGCCGCGCTCACCGGAGCCGCTCCGGAGGGATCGGCATCGCTTGTGAGACAGTCGTACAACTGTTCGGGTGGGTCAAGGCCCCGGGGCGATGGAGAGATGTCCCCCGAGCCGGGGCGAGACCACGCGCCGCGCTCTCCGGCGGCCGTGATCGTCGCCGTAGCTGGCGGCTTCCCGAGTCCCACCGACGTGCGTCTCGGGGAGGAACGTGTCCCGTGACCGGCCCGCCCCGTTCCACTCCCGTCGCAACCGGACCACCACGACATCCGGCGCGGTTCGCGTCCGTCGTCCACACCACCCCGGCGACCGTGTCGAGAACGCCGCCGGGATCGTGTCGGCGGATCGTCGTTCATCCTCGGAGCGAAGCGGGAACGAAGCGGCGACGAATCACGCGTGTTTCAGATGTTCCGCCGCCGTTCTCTCGAGATCGAGGGGGTGGGCGGCGGCAGGGCACGACATGTCGATCGGACGGTCGAACCCGTCGGCGCCGCGGCGGTCGCCGCGTCAACCGAATCGTATCGAAACGGAACGGCGGAGCGACCGCGGCGAAACCACCCGGCCCTGCGCGGCTCCGGGCAGCGGGACGGGGACCCGCCAGGCGTCGTTCACACTCGGAAGAGAGTGAGAACGGAGCGGCGACGAATCGGTGACCGGGCGTAGTTGTTGTTTCGTTCCCTCGAGATGTGGGGATACCGGAACGCCGACCTACGAGATCTGCGACGGGTGCCGACGCAGGCCCACCGGAGCGATGTCGGTGTGTTCACCGTCCCGTGCCGCTTCGAGACGACCGGCGGATCAGCGGTCGGTGGCGGACTTGCCGAAGCCGGTGGCGGCGATCGAGTCGAGCTCGGTCTCCGCGGTGCCCACCATGGTGCGCACCGAAACCTTCAACGGCACCCAGACGTCGGCCTTCTCGAGACGGCCGAAGACCACCGACAGATCCTCGTTGGCTTCCATGAAGCGCGTGGTCTTGTGTTCGGCGCGATGGCCGGCGACGGGGACATAGCGGGCGGAGCAGACGACGATCGGGCCGGTGACGCCGGGGCGCTTGTTCGGCAGGGTCGTCTTCGGGGCGAGGCGGATGTCGTAGCGGGTCCAGCCGTCGAAGACCTGCAGCGTGCGGCGGCAGACGTCGCCGCCGTCGGCCGCTTCACCCTTGGCCGGCAACAGAACGGCGCTGAGCGGATCGAGCACGTCGACGCGATGGCGCGGCTCGAGCGGGACCCGGTCGGGAGCCTGACGCGACGGTGGTTCGGCTTCCGCCGCCTTCACCGTACCGCCGGCCATGGCGAGCATCACCTTGACCGCTTTGCGTCCATCGCCGGAGGCGAGGGTGTAGGTGGCCGGCACCGGGCGGCGCGTGCCGAGCTGGCCGGAGGCGGAGGCGTCTCCCCGCGCCCCGGCGAAGACATCGACGAGGCCCGAGGTGCGCCAGGTGAGCCGTGAGGTGTAATGGTCGGCGTTCGACGCCAGGGTCATGTCGGCGCGCGCCACCGGCAGGCCGGCGAGCGACACGGAATAGCGCAACACCGTCTGCGGCGTCGTCGGCACCGCCGCCTTGGCGGGCGCGGCCTCGGCGGCGGAGGTGACGAGGAGCGTCGCGAGGGCGGTGGCGGGCACAGCGAGGCGCAACGACAAGGGTCTCTCCCTCAGGATTTCACATCCGGCGAAGCGATGGCCGGCGGGACCGGGGCGAAGCTCGTCGGAGATCCCGGCGAATGTGCGGCGGAGGAGACTTGCCAAGCCGGAATCGTCCGCCTACCACCGAACGATACCGCCGCTCAGGGGCACGAGAAGCGGCCGAGCGTCGCGGACAGGCGAATCTCTCGTCTGCATCGGAGGTGCCGGGGATCGTGTGGCGAAGTCCTCCGAGCCTCGCGGATGTGCGATGGTATGACCCGCTCCCGTCGGAGGTGCCCATGGCCCGCGTCGTCATTCCCGTTCCGAGCCGCGACTTCGATCCGTCGGAGGTGGCGGTGGGTTGGCGGATCCTCACCGACCGCGGCCACGAGGTGGTCTTCGCCACGCCCGATGGCCGGCCGGGCCATGCCGACACGATCATGGTCACCGGCCGTGGCCTCGATCCGTGGAGCGAGTTGCCGGTGATCGGCGGGTTGAAGCTCCTCGGCCTGCTGCTGCGCGCCAACCGCGACGCGCGATCGGCGCACGCGGCGATGATCGACGATGCCGCCTTCCGGGCGCCGTCGCGCTGGGCCGATCTCCGGGTCGAGGACTTCGACGGCCTCTATCTCGGCGGCGGTCATCGGGCGCGCGGCATGCGGCCGTTCCTGGAGAGCGAGGTGTTGCACCGGCTCGTCGCCGCGTTCTTCGCCGCCGACAAGCCGGTGGCGGCGGTGTGCCACGGGGTGCTGCTGGCGGCACGCAGTCGGCGGGCCGACGGCCGCTCGGTGTTGCATGGGCGGCGAACGACGTCGCTGACCTGGAAGCAGGAACGTACGGCGAGCCTCTTCGCCCATGTCGGGCGCTTCTGGGATCCGACCTACTATCGCACCTATCCCGAGGAACCGGGGCAACCGGCCGGCCACATGTCGGTCGAGCACGAGGTGAAGCGGGCGTTGGCGACGCCGGCGGACTACCGCGACGTCGAGCCGGGATCGCCCCACGCGGTGCGCAAGACGCTGGGGCTGTGGCGCGACACGTCCGCCGACGATCGCCCCGCCTTCGTGGTCGAGGACGGCAACTACCTGTCGGCTCGCTGGCCAGGCGACGTCCATACCTTCGCCGCCCGCTTCGCCGCCCTCGTCGAGGCGCGGACGACGGCCGGACCCGCGGATCGGTGATCGGCACGACCGCTCGGATGGTCGGATCGACTTGACGCACCAGGGTCCGATCACTATAGGAGGGCGACTTTTCCCACACCTCGTGAGACGTGGAACCCCGGGGTCCCTCGCGCGACCCCCACTCGAGAAGGATATGAACCATGGCTCGGCGCTGCGAACTGACCGGCAAGGCGGTCCTGACCGGTAACAACGTCAGCCACGCCAACAACCGGACCCGCCGTCGCTTCCTGCCCAATCTCGTCGCCGTGACGCTGATTTCGGACGCTCTGAAGCAGAACGTGCGCCTGCGTATCTCCGCCGCTGCCCTGCGGTCGGTCGAGCATCGCGGTGGTCTCGATGCGTTCCTGGCGAAGGCTTCCGACTGCGAACTCTCTCCGCGGGCCCGTCTGCTGAAGCGCCAGATCGCTCGTACGCAGACTGCGACCGCGGCCTGATCGGCACGGGTCGCATGACCGGTTCCGGATCTTCCGATCGGACCTACGGCACCACCCTCGACGGTCTCGGGGGTGGTGTTCCGCGTTCGGCCTGGATTTCGGCCGTCGCCGCCATGGTGGTGGTGGTGGTCGCTTCCAACGTGCTGGTCCAGTATCCGGTGACCGCGGTGATCGGCGGGCTCGATCTCGCCGATCTGCTGACCTGGGGCGCCTTCTCCTATCCGGCGGCCTTCCTGGTCACCGACCTCACCAACCGTCGCTTCGGCGTGGTCGTGGCGCGGCGGGTGATCTACGTCGGCTTCCTCCTGGCGGTGGTGCTGTCGATGGCCTTCGCGACGCCGCGGATCGCGGTCGCTTCGGCGTCGGCCTTCCTCGTCGGACAGCTCCTCGACGTCACCGTGTTCGACCGGTTGCGGCGGGCGGTGCGCTGGTGGAAGGCGCCGTTCGTCGGCTCGCTCCTCGGCTCGGCGACCGACACCACGGTGTTCTTCTCGCTCGCCTTCGCCGCCGCCTTCGGCTTTCTCGGGGTCGGCGATGCCTTCCCGGGCGAGACCGCGCCGCTTCTCGGTCTCTTCGCCGGCGAGGCGCCGCGCTGGGTGAGTTGGGCGATCGCCGACTTCACCGTCAAGCTCGGCTTCGCCGGGCTGTTCCTGGTGCCCTACCGGCTGCTGATGAACGTGCTGTGGCCGCTGCCGGTGCCGGTCGCGACGGCCTGACGATCCGCCGCTCGGATCGGTGTGAGACGACCTCGTTCGAAACGACGAGAGCCGCGGAGTGATCCGCGGCTCTCGTCGTTTTCGGATCGGACGGGGGACGCGCCGGTCCGGCTCACTGGGTCCGTTCGGTGTCGGCGTCGGTGCGCATCGCGGCGCGGCGCTTCTTGCGTACCGATCCGGTGGTCGCCGGCTCGCTCGGCGCGGTGACGGTGCGCTCGCCGGCGACGTCGAAGCGGTGGGCGTAGACCTGGAGCAGGCCGACCGGCGTGCCGACCACCACCTTGTAGGGGATCATCACGTTCGAGCCGGCGACCGGCACGAACCAGATGGAGAATTCGAGGTTGCGCTCGAAGCGTTCCTCCTCCGGCGACAGCGGCCGGAAGCCGGCGATCGGCCGGTAGTTCACGGCGCAGACCAGTGCCGGACCGGAATAGCCGCCGGTGCCCTGCACCTCCATGCGCGAGCCGTAGATCATGCGCAGGTCGTAGCGGACGCGACCGTCGAAGACGCGGGCGGTGTGGTTGCAGGTCGAGGGGCTCATCGCCTCCTTGCCCGGCGGGACCGAGATGACGAAGGCGGCGAGCGGATCGATGACGCCGCGCTTGTGCTCGGGCTTCAGCGGCACGCGCCGGTCCCAGCCGGGGAAGCGCAGTTCGGTGGCGGCGACCTGGGTGACGGCGCCGCCGGAGAAATTCATGTCGACGTGGTTGGGCCAGGCGCCGCCGTCGATGGAGAGCCGATAGCCGCGCGAGGCGACGGCGTCACCCGACGCGCGACCGGAAGCGGACGCCGTGGCGGTGCGATTGGCGACCACCGTGGCGAGACCGGCGACGCGGGCGTCGAGATCGGCGCGATAGGTGCCGTCGCCGCCGATGTCGAAGGTCAGGGTGCCGCTGCCGATCGGGAAACCGGCCAAGGTGGCGGCGTAGGCGGCGCGGAGAGAGGCGTCGGCGGCGCCGGCGGTGCCGGAGAGGCTCGCCAGAGCCAGGGCGCCGAGGCCGGCCGAGATCACACCGCGGCCGAGGGTCCTGCGTTTCGCCGTCATCCGCACTTCTCCACCTGGACATCCGACACCGGACCGCCATCCGCATCGGGATGTGCGTGATCCGTGCCTTCCTTCATGATCCGTCAACCTTAACGAAGAGTTGACCCGTCGTCGAATTCGGGCTCGCCTTCGCGCTCGAGGGGGGCGCGGACCGAGCCTGCCGTGAACGGCGCGAGCCGCTTCAGCCGGCGCGACCGTGGAGGCGGAAGCGCAGCAGGACGGTGCGCTGGAACCAGTTGCCGTTGTCGTCGGAGACGAGGGTCAGGATGGTCGAGCCGTCGGGCGCGGTGTCGACGGCGAGACCCTCCATGTTGTCGATCTCCCAGCCCCAATCGGCTTCGAGCAGAACCCGTCCCTCGATGGTGCGGCCGGGCCGGATCGAATCGGCAGGGATGCGCAGCAGGCGCATGCCGAGGCCTATCCTCAGGCCGAAACGGCGTTGCAACACGAGGAGATCGCCATCGGGGAGAAAGGCCGCGTCGGTGACGGCGAAGCGATCGCGACGGGCGAGATGGAAGAGGCCGGGTCGCGGGCCGCCGATCATCCACACCGGCTGATCCGCCTCGCCCGGCCGCGGTTCCTCGGCGAGGAGCAGCAGGCCACCGGCGAGTGGCGTTCCCGGCGGGGCGACAGCGAGACCCTCGAGGCCGCGGTTGTCGCGCAACGAGGCGATGTCGGCGGGGATGCCCGACACCGGTCGGCCCGGGGCGTCGAAGGCGGTTCGCGGATCACCCTTGACCGCGTAGGAGAGGACGCGGTGGCGGCCTTCGAAGCCGACCAGGAATTCTCCTCCCCCCGGCGTCCGCCGGAAGGCGAGGCTCTCGGCATCGCGTCCCCATTTGGTCGGGAAAGGGTGGCCGTCGGCGTCGAGCAGAGGCGCGATGCGAACATCCTCGACGGCGAGCGGGCGGCCGGTCTCGTCGGTCTTCAGGCGGAAGCCGATCCAGGCACCCTCGTCGGTGACCGAGACGAGTTCGCGCCCGGCGTCCCGGCTGAAGAGGCCGGAGAGCGACTGGAAGGCGGTGTCCGGGCTCGCCAGCACCAGGCCGCCGAGGAATTCGAGCTCGCCGAAGCGGCGGCGTCCGGGTTCGGCAGGGTGGAAGTCGGCGATCGGTCGGGCGGTGACGACGGCGGTCCCGCCGCGGGAGGCGAGCGAGCCGGCGAAGGCGTCGCCGGTCAGTGGCAGCGCCACCAGGACCGCGGCGACGAGGTGGAGGACGCGGCCTAGGGAGCCGCGTTCGGCGGTCATGCGCTCGCCCGGCGGCGGGGGGCGCGCCGGGACCCGCGAGTGTCTTCGGCGCCGCGTTCGTCGAACAGCGAGGCGAGCTGGTCGGTCATGGCGCCGGCCAGTTCCTCGGCGTCGACGATGGTGACGGCGCGCTTGTAGTAGCGCGTGACGTCGTGGCCGATGCCGATGGCGATGAGTTCGACCGGCGAGCGGGTCTCGATCTCCTCGATCACCCGGCGCAGATGGCGCTCGAGGTAGTTGCCGGGGTTGACCGACAGGGTCGAGTCGTCGACGGGGGCGCCATCGGAGATCATCATCAGGATGCGCCGGCTCTCGGGGCGGCCGAGCAGACGCTCGTGGGCCCAGGTCAGCGCCTCGCCGTCGATGTTCTCCTTGAGCAGCCCCTCGCGCATCATCAGGCCGAGGTTGCGGCGCGAGCGGCGCCACGGCGCGTCGGCCGCCTTGTAGACGATGTGGCGCAGGTCGTTGAGGCGGCCGGGGGTGACCGGCTTGCCGGCCTGCATCCAGGCCTCGCGCGACTGGCCGCCCTTCCAGGCGCGGGTGGTGAAGCCGAGGATCTCGACCTTGACGCCGCAGCGCTCGAGGGTGCGGGCGAGGATGTCGACGCAGGTCGCCGCCACGGTGATCGGCCGGCCGCGCATCGAGCCGGAATTGTCGATCAGCAGGGTGACGATGGTGTCGCGGAAGTCGGTGTCGCGCTCGCGCTTGAAGGACAGCGGCGACATCGGATCGATGACGACGCGGGTGAGACGCGCGGTGTCGAGCACACCCTCCTCGAGGTCGAACATCCACGAGCGGTTCTGCTGGGCCATCAGCTTGCGCTGCAGCCGGTTGGCGAGGCGGGCGACGGCGCCCTGCAGCGGCGACAGCTGCTTGTCGAGGTAGGCGCGCAGCCGGTCGAGTTCGGGGGCCTCGCACAGGTCCTCGGCGTGGATCACCTCGTCGAAGCGGGTGGTGAAAACCTTGTAGTCGTCGATCGGCGGCCGATTGGAGAAGGGCTGCTCGGGGCGGCTCGCTTCGGCGGTCGTCTCGGTCTCGGTGACCTCGTCGTCTGAGACCTCGTCGGTGTAGCCGTCGTGGGCCTCGACTTCGCCCTCGTGCGGCTCCTCGCCGGAGCTCTCGGTGGCGGAGGTCTGGGCGTCTTCGGTGCCCTCCTCGCCTTCCGGTTCGCCGGTGGTGTCCTGGTCCTCGCCCTGCTCCTCGTCGCCGCCCTGGTTCTCCTCGGGCTCGTCGGGGTCCTGGCCGAGTTCGTCGGCCATGTCGAGGTCGGCGATGAGGTCGCGGACGAGGTGGCAGAAGGCGCGCTGGTCGCCGAGTGCGCCCGCGAGCGCATCGAGGCGGGCACCGGCCTTGGTCTCGATCCAGTCGCGCCACAGCGAGACGAGGTTGGTCGCCGAGGACGGCGGGGCCATGCCGGTCAGGCGTTCGCGTACCATCAGGGCGAGGGCGTCGGAGAGCGGCGCCTGCGCTCGCTCGGTGATCTCGGCGGCGCGCGATCTGGCGTAACGCTCCTCCAGCATCGCGCCGAGATTGCCTTTGACGCCCTCCATGCGGCGGGCGCCGACCGCTTCGCAGCGGGCCTGTTCGACCGCCTCGTAGATGGCGCGGGCCTCGTGACCCTCCGGCAGGTAGCGGCGATGGACGGCGGTGTCGTGGACGGCGAGACGCAGCGCCAGACTGTCGGACTGGCCGCGCAGCACCGCCGCTTCGATGCGGGAGAGTTTGCGGGCCGGTTCGGGCAGCCGCACGGTGTGGCCGGTCAGCGCCGCCCGGTCGGTGCCGTAGGCCACCTCGAGATCGGGTACCCGCGCGATCGCCCGCACGCAGGCGGCGAGCGCCTGTTTGAACGGTTCATTGGGCGGGGTCTTGTCCTTCGGGGCCATTCCGCTCGAACTCGCGTCCGGTGGATCAGAGAGACCGGCCGTCGAAGCGACGGACGGGGTGGGCGTCGAGATCGACGTCGTCGATGCAGCGGATGTTGATCGCCACCATCTCGCTGCCGTCCGGCTTGGCACCGCGGCCGAAGGATTCCTGGCCGCAGTCGGTGCAGAAGAGATGGGCGATCCGCTTCCTGGCGAAGCGATAGTCCTTCAGCTTCTCGGCGCCGGAAAGGAGGCGGAAGTCCGCCGCCGGGGCGAAGGCGAGGAGCGATCCGCGCATGGTGCAGATCGAGCAGTTGCAGGAGATCACCTCGTCGATCGCCGCATCGACTTCCCAGCGCACCGCGCCGCAGTGACAGCCACCGTGATGGGTGATGCGCTCCGCCATCCGCACCTCCTCAGCTCAGCACGACGTTGATCGCGCTCTCCGGCAGTTCCTTGCCGAAGCAGCGCTGGTAGAACTCGGCGACCTTCGGCCGCTCGGTCTCGTCGCACTTGTTGAGGAAGGTGACGCGCAGCGCGAAGCCGACGTCGCCGAAGATCTCGGCGTTCTCGGCCCAGGTGATCACCGTGCGCGGGCTCATCACCGTCGACAGCTCTCCTTGCACGAAGGCGTTGCGGGTCATGTCGGCGACGCGGACCATCTTGGCGACGATGTCGCGGCCCTCGGCGTTCTGGTAGTGCTTCGCCTTGGAGAGGACGATGCCGACCTCCTCGTCGTGCGGCAGATAGTTCAGGGTCGTGACGATCGACCAGCGGTCCATCTGCGCCTGATTGATCTGCTGGGTGCCGTGGTAGAGGCCGGAGGTGTCGCCGAGGCCGATGGTGTTGGCGGTGGCGAAGAGCCGGAACGACGGGTGCGGGCGGATGACGCGGTTCTGGTCGAGGAGCGTCAGGCGGCCCGAGGATTCGAGCACGCGCTGGATGACGAACATCACGTCCGGGCGGCCGGCGTCGTATTCGTCGAAGACCAGGGCGACGTTGTGCTGATAGGCCCAGGGCAGGATGCCGTCGCGGAACTCGGTCACCTGCATGCCGTCCTTGACCACGATGGCGTCCTTGCCGATCAGGTCGATACGGGAGATGTGGCTGTCGAGGTTGACGCGCACGCAGGGCCAGTTGAGGCGGGCGGCGACCTGCTCGATGTGGGTCGACTTGCCGGTGCCGTGGAAGCCGGTGACCATGACACGGCGGTTGCGGGCGAAGCCGGCGAGGATGGCGAGGGTGGTGTCGCGGTCGAAGAGATAGTCGGGGTCGATGTCGGGGACGTGGTCCTCGGCGGACGAATAGGCCGGCACCATCAGGTCGCTCTCGAATCCGAATGCCTCCTTCACGGAGATCATCCGATCCGGCAGTCCGGCGACGCTCTTCTCGGTCTCGCTCATCTTTCCTCCGTCCCCGCCGGAGGCACGCGGGCGCGCGCATCCCTTCGCCGACGACCGGCGGGGGTCATCGTTTCGAACCGGGGCACACTAGCGGAGCGAAAGCCGGCGCACCAGCCACACGACGCGGAACCCGGCGCGGATGCACGGCGGCCGTGTCGTGGACGCATGGGTCCGTGCGACGGGCGCCGGCGGCCGTCATCGGCGGGACGGGTGCGGCGAGTCAACACAGGCCGGCGGTGCGCAGCAGCTTGTAGGCCTGGATGATCTCCTGGAGGCGGGATTCGGACGAGCGATCGCCGCCGTTGGCGTCGGGGTGATGGCGCTTGACCAGGGTCTTGTAGCGGGCGCGGATGTCGTCGCGGGTCGCCGCCTCGGGCAGGCCGAGGGTGTCGAGGGCGCGTTTCTCCAGCGGTTTGCGTCGCACCGGCGGGGTGCGGAATTCGGCGCGGAAGCGCGCGGCGCGACCGAATTGGATGCGCGGGTCACCGGAGCGGCGGGTCCAGTTCTTCGGGATCTCGAAATCGTCGGCGTGAGCCCGTGGGCCGGCCGCGTCGGGATTCGATCCCATCGCCCAGGTCGGACGATGGCCGGTCGTCGCATCCTTGTGGAAGGCGGCGACGGCTTCGTCGGCGAGGCCGGAGAAATAATTGTAGGACTTGTTGTAGAGGCGGACGTGGTCGATGCAGAAGTGGTGGTACTCGCCCTCGTGGCCACGCCCCTTCGGCGCCGGGTGGGTCCCCGCCTGCTCGCATCCCGCCCATTCGCAGGGGGGGAAGCGTCGTTTGGCCAGGGTCTCCGGATCCGGCTTGATGCGGATGCGCTCGAAGATGTCGCTGTCGAAGGTCATCGGCGGATAATGGTGTCTACGGGGCCGCGCCACAAGGCTCGTGCGACGCGGGGCGGATCACGGGACAGGATGGTTCCGATTCGGCGAGCAGGGGGTTAACATGATCGTCGTTCTCGCCATCGACGGAGTCGGAAGCGGCCGATGACCTATCGCCAACGCATGATCGACAAGCTGACCACGGCCTTCCACCCCACCTTCCTCGAAGTGATCGACGAATCGGATCGCCACCACGGCCACGCCGGGCACCATGCCGCGGGCGAGACCCATTTCGTCGTCCAGATCGCCTCGACCGCCTTCCGTGGCACGACCCGTCTGCAGCGCCATCGGATGATCAACGAGGCGCTGAAACAGGAACTGGCCGAGCGCGTCCACGCTCTCACCATCGAAGCCGATCCGGCCTGAGACCGGCGCTTTCCACGATCCTTCGTTTTCCGCCCGACTTAACCTCTCGTTGGGGAAGTCGTGACATGTTACCGCCCCGACGGGTGTGGAATTCCGATACGTCTCCAGAGGTCCATCTCGCGATGCCGAGGATCGATCTGCCGACGCTGCTCCTGGTGTCGACGGCCCTGTTCGGCCTGATGGCGGTGATGTTCCTCATCACCTGGCGCCAGGACCGGCAG
Organism: uncultured Alphaproteobacteria bacterium; assembly: GCA_937864925.1. GTDB lineage: Bacteria > Pseudomonadota > Alphaproteobacteria > Rhizobiales > Ancalomicrobiaceae > CALBKH01. Next base: position 16,375 of record CALMFH010000095.1, read on the forward strand.
GCCAACCGCGCCATGCTCTACTGGGCCGGTTCGCACCTGCTCGGCGCCCCGGCCTGCACCCTTCTGGCCCTGCGCGGCGAGATCTCGGCCTTCCTGTCGATCGGTGTCGCCAATACCCTGGTTCTGGCGGCGTTCGGCTCACTCCTGGCCGGCGCGCTCGCCTTCGAGGAGCGTCGCTTCCGTCTCCCGGCGTTGCTGGCGGCTCCGGTGCTCTGGATCGTGGCGACCCAGTCGCCGGCGATCTGGGATCATTTCGCGGCGCGGGTGACGCTGATCTCGGGTCTGATCTTCGTTCTCGTTTCGACCTCGGCGGTGGTGATCTGGCGCGGACAGAGGCGCGAGGCCCTGCCGACGCGGCCGCTGGTCGCCGTGCTTCTCGGTTTTCTCGCCGTCGGCCATCTGTCGCGTCTGATCCTGACGGTCGACACGCCGGCATCGGAGAGTTTCGCCGCGCTGAGCAGTGGTTGGATCGCCTTCGTCGCCATGCAGATCCTGTTGCAGGAGGTGGTGCTCGGCTATGCGCTGCTGTCGATGGTGAAGGAGCGCGGCGAAGCGCGGCAGCGGCGGGCGGCGGAAGTCGATTCGCTCACCGGGGCGCTCACCCGACGGACCTTCTTCGAACGGGCCACCGCGCGCCTCGCCGCCGATCGATCGCAGGGGGCGGTGGCGATCTTCGACCTCGATCGGTTCAAGGCGATCAACGACACCCACGGTCATCTCATCGGCGATCTCGTCCTCACCGACTTCGCCCGACTGGTCGCCTCGCGCCTCGGCCGCGACGACGTCTTCGGTCGGTTCGGCGGCGAAGAGTTCGTCCTTTTCCTCGCCACGGCGGATTTCTCGGCCGCCTGGCGATTCGCCGAGGCGGTGCGCCACGACTTCGCCGCGCTGGAGATCCGCAACGCCGGCCGTCCCGTCGACGCCACGGTCAGCGTCGGTGTGGCGGCGATACCGCTCGTCGAGGCCGATCTCGACCGCCTCGTCGCTTCGGCCGACGCCGGCCTCCTCGTCGCCAAACGAACGGGACGCGATCGGGTGGAGACGGTGGCCGGTTCGCTCGGATGGACGCCGCGTCTGCGGACGGGTTCCGATTTGCCGCGGGCGATCGGCTCGTGATATCGCCGGCGGGTCCGCTTCCCACCGGCCTCGGCTCATGACCCTCGACGCTTCCCTTCTCGATGCTCTGATCGCCGGCGCGCTCACCGCCGGTCGCGCGGTCATGGAGGTCTACCGCGGCGATTTCGCCGTCGCCGCCAAGGGCGACGCGAGCCCGGTGACCGAGGCGGACGAACGGGCGGAGCGTCTCATCCTCGCCGATCTCGCACGGGTCCTGCCGGGCGTCCCGGTGGTGGCGGAGGAGCAGGTCGCCGCCGGCGAGATCCCGCCGAGGCTCGGCGACCGCTTCGTGCTGGTCGATCCGCTCGACGGCACCAAGGAGTTCATCTCGCGCAACGGCGAGTTCACCGTGAACATCGCGGTGGTGAAAGGCGGACGGCCGGTCGTCGGGGTCGTGGCGGCGCCGGCGCTGGGCGAGATCTATGCCGGTGTCGTCGGTGCCGGGTCCCGGCACGGGACGGTCGGGGTCGACGGGACGATCCGCTGGCGCGACATCGCGGTGCGGGCCGCGCCGACCGAGGGACTGGTGGTTCTCGCCAGCCGGTCGCATGCCGGACCGGAGACCGAGGCGCTGCTCTCCCGGCTGGCGGTGGCGCGACGCGTCTCCGCCGGCTCCTCGCTCAAGTTCTGCCGGGTGGCGGCGGGCGAGGCCGACCTCTACCCCCGTCTGGGACGGACCATGGAATGGGACACGGCGGCCGGTGACGCGGTGTTGACGGCGGCCGGCGGGCAGGTCGTCGGCCTCGACGGGCGGCCGCTCACCTACGGCAAGCGCGATCAGGCGAGCGACGTCGATTTCGCCAATCCGTGGTTCCTGGCGGCGGGGGCGAAACCGGCACTGGAAGCGGCGCTCGCCGGGCTCGGCGGCGATCCGGCCGGCTGAACGTCCGGTTCCGTCGCGGCCACGGCCGATGCGACACGCGACCGCGACCGGTTCTCGAAGCGGTGCGAGCGTGTTCGATCCGCCGATGTGGCCGGTTGGTGCCGATCAGTCGCAGTTGATGTCGTAGCGATAGCTGCGCAGGATCGACTGAGGCGTCGAGGGGAAGGCGACGACGCGGCCGCTCCACTTGGCGGGGATGGTGATGGTCTGCTCGACGACCTGCGAGCGCGATTTGCCGGCTTCGTCGTAGACGAGATCGAACTTCATCCGGCACTGGTATCCACGTGCCTCGGCGTTGTTCACGTCGATGAAGTATCCCGCTTCGTTGTAGTAGTGATTGAAGAACGGCATCGCCAATGCGGCAGTCGGCACCAGAAGAGCGGCGCCGAAGACGAGGAATCTGTTCATCTTCCCCTCCGTGCGGCGACATCGCGAGCGCGAAGACGTTCGCCGACGAGGAACACTACCAGTGTCGATCGGTGGCTGTAACTGACAAGGTGTCAGCTTCGACGGCCGTCCTGCCGCACCCCACTGTCGTCGAGGGTTCAGCCGGCGAGTTTGTCGGCGAGGAAGGCGTGAACCTGATCGGGAACGACGTCGTCGGCGACGAAGGCCTCGCCGATGCCGTGGGTCAGGATGAAGGTGAGGCGGCCGCGCTTGACCTTCTTGTCCTGGAAGATCGCCCGCATCAGGTCGTCGG
>CALMFH010000096.1 GCA_937864925.1 uncultured Alphaproteobacteria bacterium
CGAACGGATGGCCGAATTAGCTCAAGATGGTGTCCACCGAACCGGCAGCAGGCCAACGATCATCGCCGGTCGGCCACGCAGAGCAACCAGCCGATCCAGTTCGCGAGCGACGCGCACGCCCGAGAGCGAAGTGTCGACCAGCAGGGTCGGGCATTCCCGTGTGAAGTCGTCGACCACGACGAGGCCCCTGAAGCGGCGTCCGTCGACGAGGGTGTCGGAGACGAAGTCCAACGACCAGCGCTGGTTCCGTCCCTGCGGGAACGCCATCGGTGCCCGTGTACCCAGCGCCCGCTTCCGGCCGCCGGCTATCGAACCGTCAGACGCTCCTCCCGGTAGATCCGGTAGAGCTTCTTGTGGTTCACGACGAGGCCTTCCCGCTGCAACAGGATGTGCAGTCGACGATAGCCGAAGCGACGACGGATCGCCGCCAGCTCCCGCAGACGCACCCGAACGCCTTCGTCGTCGCCGCGCCGAGAGGCGTAGCGATAGACGCGCGGCCCCATCCCAGAGAGCCTACAGGCACGGCGTTGCGAATAGCCCTTCTTCTCGATCGCCCAGCTCACGGCACGTCTCCGCGAACCAGACGTCAGAAGTTTTTTCCCATCATCTCGCGCAGCGTGGCGACGTCGAGCATCGACTCCGCCAGGAACTTCTTCAGACGCCGGTTTTCGTCCTCGAGCGCCTTCAGCTTTCGCGCGTCGGAGACTTCCATGCCGCCGTACTTCGATCGCCACGTGTAGAGCGTCGCATCGCTGATGCCGTGCTTCCGGCAGAGGTCTGCCACCGGCATCCCGGCCTGATGCTCTTTCAGAATGCCGATGATCTGCTCGTCGCTGAACCTGCTCTTGCGCATCGTCCGTCTCCTGTCGACGGATATCAGTTCAGAACGAGGACATCTCCGGGGGCAAGGTCACGTCGTTCAGCAGATGATGAAACAACGCCGCCTCCAGCAGAAAGCGACGTTGAAACTCTCCCCGGATCAAAGGGAATATGTTCGTCAACCGGACCTGAGACGGTCGTGAGCTCTCTTGGCCACTTGATTTGAGAAATGCGCCCCATAATCCGTCGCCAACCAGCGCCGTTGATCAGAACGAATCATAGATTTCAAACGCTCTATGTCTTTCAGCCAGCGCTCGTAACCGAAACGAGCATGAGCATAGGCACCTTCGCTGAGCTTCTTGATCTCGGATTTTGTCAGCCTTGGAATATCGAAAGGACGTTTCGGTTCATACAGTATACCCGACGACAAGTGCCCGATATATTCGTTCATTGTCGAATTGTCGGGAGATACGACAATTTGACCGCGAGCCAGAGCCTCCACAACGCCCATACCGATGCCCTCGATCGATCTAGGCGCAAAATAGAACGTTTTCCCCGATACGAGTGCCTCTTTCTCGGATTTATCTTCCATCCACCCCGACACGAAAATGGGAATGCTCTCGCCATTCAATTGCAGTATCCTCAGGCGTTGTTGCGCCATGTCTTGCGTAAAATCAGGCACTGCGTGCAAATATAGCTTTTCTACCTGCAGAAGCGAGCACTGCTCATAAACCACCGAAAGATTCAATGCCTCGCTCGGGCGACGTTCCCAGAAGAACGCGGTCCGCTCCCCCGCCGCGATATTCTGGTCCAACTCCGGTGCCGGCTCCGAAAAATATTGGAAATATGAACTCCTCAGGCCACAAATCAACAGCGTTTCATGCAGCTTCCTAGAGAAGGAAATGAACCGGAGCCCTTGAAATTGATGCCAGAAATTTCCATCCCGCGTCACTGCACCATCCCACATCGGAACGAGAATAACGCGCCTTTGATCGAGGGCCGGCACAACGCTCTTTGCTACTTCCTCTGTTTGCCAGAAAATGACCTTATCATACTGACCATCGAGAATTTGCGCGGTGAGCACATCGATCGCCCCATCACCGTCATGGTCGGGGGAATAAGAAAAATAGCGCACCTCCCCGATATCCTTCAGGATATTGGTGAAAAACTCATTCGACAGTGTTTTGTTATGAGCAGTGTGCCCGACATAGGCGATTTTCATTTTTGCCCCCATGGCGCGAGAACGCTATTTAATTCCATTACTTCCACTCAAATCGCCTCAATGCGAACCCGAGGAGTCTGGTATCTGGTGGAGCTTTGGTCAGCGTCTTCGTACGAAACTGTACGATATTCAGTCCAGGCAGGAGCCCATTCTCCTTCGTCAAAGAGAGGGTTCCGCTACCGGTTCCGGCCACTATTGTCGTCGTTCCAACATATTCTTCATTCAATACAATTTCTATTTCATAATCCTTCTTGCCGAACGGGTTGGCATCGACATGAAATACGAGCTCTTCAGGATTGCTATCGAAATTCAACGCGATCGCGCACTGCTTTTCCTTGCTCCAGACCAGCCCGATCAGGCTTTCGACATCATTCCAACCTCCAAGCAAGGCTCTTTCAAAATACTCTGAATTCTCCGGGCTGACATCCACGACATGGTCAGGAACGAAATCGAACCCTTCCGGAAGTTGAAACATGAATCGTTTGAGAAAGAACCCGACCAATCGTCTATCTTCATCACTGATGAAGTCGACGGTCTATGACCGCAATATAACGTGAGAACCGCGCGGTAGAATCCTTGAAAATGACAACGAAATATCGAACTCACCGACAGGAACGGAAACGCTTGCGATACGTACTCCGTCATGGATCAAACATATTTCTTGATCTGGAAACAGATTCCTTCCCTTGATTTGCATTCCCGTCGTGCTGAGCTGAGAAGGCGAGATGATCTCGAGCACAGACGCCCAACAAGCAAACCCTATGAAATCATCCTCGTGCAAAGGGCCTTCCCACTCATGTTTTCCGCTGACTATATAGCCCGAGAAGGCCGTATAAGGCGGAAAAGGTGAGCGCTCTTTATTGAAAATGAACGAATCGACAGCCCCAGGAACCAAGGAGCAACGACGGTAGGCGAGAGCCCACTCCCTCCTCAGCTTGGCAGCATTTCGAGAGGAAAATCCTCCAGCCATATAGAAAGAAATTATTTCGTCGACATATTGCATCTCTGCGCCAGCATCATACGCCCTGAAAAGAAAATCATGATCTGCGCAGATGTCGAACGTACTGTCGAAATCAAGTGATTTGAACAAGGAGGGTTTCACGAACGTAGCTTGATGGCCCGGAATACGATCATGCCATCGCGAATCGATCTCGCCATACAGAAGGCGCTCTCTGATGGTCCGAAAATCCATCGAAGATTTGAAGTACTCAAGTCCGCCGTCTTTATATATGTGATTTCCATAAAGTATATCAGGACTACCTACAATTCTCGAAACAACATTCTGCAGAATATCTTCGGAGTAGAATCTGTCGCCGGCGTTGATGAATATGATATAATCCCCGGTCGCGTTCGCGACAGCGGTATGCATCGCATCATAAATGCCGGAATCTTCAACGAACACTAGTTTATCTATGACGTCACTATATCTCTCGAGGATTCTGACAGAATCATCGCTACTACACCCGTCGACGACAATGTACTCGACGTTTGCATACGTCTGTCCGGCGATGCTTTCGATGGTCAGCGGTAGATCACGCGCCGCGTTCAGAGCCACAGTAGCTACTGATATTTTTACATCGGTCATCTTATCCCTCGAATCGAAGACTCCGGACCGGTACGCCCGGGAGGTAATACGCAGACGTTAGGGCATTTCGAGGGGACCGATCAACCCTCGCGACCGGCCCACTCGTGCGGTGGTGTCGCGGTACGGCCGTCTGATTCCGGTATGTCGGCAAAATCCGGATGCAGTTCGAAGCGCGATCCCCCGAGGCCGGGTCGGAGCGGAACCGACGAGGGCATCGATGATCAACGTCGTCGGGCGGCATTCGTCCCCAAGCAGGGCGATTGGCGCGCCCGCCGGAGCGTTGGTATGCCGCAAGGCGTTCGACTGCCCGGAAAGGCCCGGGTCGGGTGGTCGAAGACGGGAAGCAGGTCCGGGCGAGACGAAGAACACGTCGACGAGCGAACGTCACCGCGAACCGCCGGCGAAACAACTGATACCGAGTTCATGAAGTTTCGACCTGTTCGAAACTTCGTGAACGAAGGCGAGCCCGAACGGGCGTCGGCCGGTCGGGCCGTAACGCTCATGAAATTCGGACGAGTCCGAATTTCATGAGCCCAGTATCAGTCGGCGTCGATCTCGACGGTGTAGGTCAGCGTCGACGCCACCGCCTCACCGTAGTAGCCGCCCTCGACCGGCATGGTTCCGAACTGGTCCGGCGCCGCCGCGAGCGCAACGTGGCCGTCCTCCACCGCCACGCCGTGGGTGGGGTCGAAGCCGTGCCAGCCCGACCCCGGCACGAATACCTCGGGCCAGGCGTGCAGATGCCGCCGGCCGTCCGGCGTTTCGGCGCGCGCCTGATAGCCGGAGACGAACCGCGCCGGTATACCCAGTGCCCGCGCCGCCGCCAGAAACAGCACCGTCACGTCTCGACAGGCTCCGCGACCGGTCGCCAACGTGTGAGCCGCACGCTGCGCGGGCCCGTCCGGCCGAATGTGGCGGTCCGTGCGGGCAAAGAGGGTGCGCGTCAGCAGATCGAGGAACCCCGCCGCTCGTCGGTGGCTCGCCGCCGCGAGAGCGAAGGCGAAGGCCCGCACCTCGTCGTCGATCCCGGGATCGACCAGGAAAGGTGCCGTCGCCGCTCTCGGGTCCGGCGCCCACGGCAACTCGGGCACATCGGCGGCGATCCGCGTCGACGGCCCGATCGTTTCGAGTTCGAAACGGCTTTCGATTCGGAGGACATCGGTCTCGCCCGTGAACTCGAGGTCGACGACCGGGTTGCCGAAGCCGTCGACGCGGCCGTCGCGCGCCGCCGGCATCGGATCGACGCTCAGGACGTGTGATCGGAGCGACACGCCCTCCGGTCGCGGTGTCAGCCGCAGTACGTGACCGGCGAGCCTGACCGGAGCCGCATAGCGATAGAGGGTGTCGTGACGCACCGTGAACCGCATCGATCACCTCACCGGCCGTTCGACCGTCCGATCGCCGCCGGCGCTGCGGCTGCGGCTGCGGCTGCGGCTGCGGCTGCGGCCCAGCAGACCGCGATATCCCGGCCCAGTCCAGCCGTCGACCGCCCGAAAATCAGGCATGCGGCGACGGCGATCCGGCGGATCCGCCGCCGGCTGTGCATCACCCGACCGAAGAACGAAACGGGCGGGGCTTCCCCCGCCCGCTCTGGACGTACACCGTAGTGAGGATCACTCCTCCTCGTCCACCGGCTCCGGCCCCTTCAGGCTCTTGAGCTTGGCGAAGATCTTGTCGGCATCGAGTTCCTCCTCGACCTCACGGCCGCCGGAGCCGTAGGCACCGTGCTCGTCGAGCGGCCGCATGCTCTCTTCGACCGGCAGCAGCGTCGCCGCGCCCGGCTCGCCGGCTTCGCGGATCGGCAGACCCTTGGCCGCCTTCTCGACCTCGAGGTCGAGCTCGAGCTGCGAGGTCAGCCCCAGCGTCACCGGATCCATCGGTGCGAGGTTGGCGGCGTTCCAGTGGGTGCGCTCGCGGATCTGCTGGATGGTCGTCTTGGTGGTGCCGACCAGACGCATGATCGCCGCGTCCTTGAGCTCCGGGTGGTTGCGCAGCAGCCACAGGATGGCGTTCGGCCGATCGTGGCGACGCGAAACCGGCGTGTAGCGCGGACCGCGGCGCTTGGCCTCCGGCACCCGCACCTTGGGCTCGGCGAGCTTGAGGCGATGCGCCGGATCCTTCACCGCCTTCTCGATCTCGTCGCGGGTGAGCTGGCCGGTCATGATCGGGTCGAGACCCTTGATGCCCTGTGCCGCTTCACCGTCGGCGATGGCCTTCACCTCGAGCGGATGCAGCCGGCAGAAGGCGGCGATCTGATCGAAGGACAGGGCGGTGTTCTCCACCAGCCACACCGCGGTGGCCTTGGGCATGAGGGGCGTGTTGGTCGGGGTCGCCATGAGATGGACCTTCCTCGTGGCCTCTCTCGGCCGGCGGGCTCGGGAGAGGGCGTGTCGTACGCGACATGAAACGGAGATGAACGCCTCATAGCAGATCGGGCCATCCGCCGCAATTCCGTGTCGCGGCGGCCGCGGTCGGCCCCGTGGGATTCGGCCGGATCGGGATCGGGTGTGGTCGGCGTCACACCGTCAGCACGATCTTGCCGACGTGGGCGTTGGTCTCCATCCGGGCATGGGCATCGGCCGCCCGAGCCAACGGATAGGTCGAATCGATCACGATCTTCACCGTCCCCGCCTCGATCAGCGGCCAGACCCTCTCGGCGAGTGCCGCGGCGATTCCGGCCTTGAAACCGACGTCGCGGGCGCGCAGCGTCGAGCCGGTGTGGACCAGCCGTTTCATCATGACGCGGCCGAAGTTCACCGTCGCCTTCGGCCCCCGTAGGAAGGCGATCTGGACGATGCGACCCTCCACCGCCGCCGCCTCGTGATTGCGTTCGATATAGTCGCCACCGACCATGTCGAGGATCACGTCGGCCCCGTGCCCCCTGGTGAAGTCCTTGACAGCCTGGACGAAATCCTGCTCGCGGTAGTCGATCGCGAGATCCGCGCCGAGCTCACGGCAGCGGGCGCACTTCTCCGCCCCGCCGGCGGTGGCGACCACCGTGGCGCCGAAGGCCTTGGCCAGTTGGATGGCGGTGACGCCGATGCCGGAGGTCCCGCCGTGGACGAGAAAGACCTCGCCCGGCTTCAGCGCCCCGCGGTCGAAGACGTTCGACCACACGGTGAAGAAGGTCTCCGGGATCGCCGCCGCCTCGACCATCGTCAGGCCCTTCGGCACCGGCAGAGCGTTGGCCTCGTGGACGACGGCGTACTCGGCATAGCCACCGCCCGGCACCAGCGCCGTGACGGCGTCGCCGAGCGCGAACCGCTCCGTCCCCTCGCCACAGCCGACGACCATGCCGGCGAATTCGAGCCCCGGCACGTCGGAGGCCCCCTTCGGCGGCGGATAGCCGCCCTGACGCTGCAGCACGTCCGGTCGGTTCACGCCCGCCGCGGCCACCTTGACCAGGATCTCGCCCGGCCCGGGCGTGGGCAGCGGTCGCGTCTCGGCGACGAGCACCTCCGGCCCGCCCGGCACGGGTACGGCGATGACGGTCTGAGTGGCGGGAACGGCGGTCATGATGCGATCTCCTGCGGCCGCCGTCAGTACGACGTGCCGTCCTTGTGGGTGAAGACGTAGCGCCCGTCGTCGAGCATCCGCCCGGCGAGGTCGTCGTCCGGATAGGTCGCGACCTCGCCGGGCGTGCGATCGCCGACGACGAGCAGCAACACGTCGCAGTCGGTCTCGTTGAAGAAATGGTGCGCATCGGTCGAACCGGCCGGGAAACCGGCACAGGTGCCTGCCGGCATCACCTGACGTCCGGCGTCGGTCACCATCACCGCCTCACCCTCCAGCACCCAGACGAACTCGTCCTGCTTCAGATGCGAATGGCGAACCGACGACTGGCCGCCCGGTTCGATGCGGGTGAGATTGACGCCGAAATTCGTCAGCCCGGCGTGATGGCCGAGCCGCCGATTCCAACGCTTGGTCACCAGCGCGGCGAAGGGTTGCGGATAGAGGGTGGCGTTGCTCTCTGCGACGTCGAAGGGATCGAAGGCGGGGGACTTGGGTGCGGCCATGGTGCGGACCTCCCGGTTCGGGATCGGACGGCGAGGCTACCCCGCCGCCGTCGCGCTGTCACCGCCTCGCGACCCCCTCAGCTCTGTGCCGCCGCGAGCGCATGAACCGTCTCCACCACGCCGTTGCCGTGGGTGACCGATCGTTCGAGCGTGGCGTTCCATCGCCGTTTTCCCGGCTTCCACAACGGCGTTCCCGACCCCAGCAACAGCGGGATGGTGAAGATCCTGAGGCGGCGAACCAATCCGGCATCGAGGAAGGCTCTGATTGGTCCGCTACCGCCGGCGACCCAGATCCGGCCGAGCCCGGCGCGTTCCAGATCGACGGCGATCTCGACCGCGGTGCGGTCGTCGAACACGGCGAGACCGTCGTCGTCGAGCCGGCCCGACTTCGTCATCACCATCACCGCCTTGCCGCGATAGGGCCAGTCCGGGAAGCGCCGGCAGTCGCGATAGGTGCCGGTACCCATCACCACCGCGTCGATACGGCCATAGAAGGCGTCGTAGCCGTAGTCGCCCGCCTCGAAGGGGCGCAGCCAGGCGATCGAGCCTTCGGCATCGGCGATGTAGCCGTCGAGCGACTGGGCGATGTAGATGGTGACGTCGGTCATTCCGCACCTTCCTCGCCGCCGAATCGGCTCCGCCTCGCGGAGTTGTCCGAGGAGTTCTATAATCGAATCGCCACGGCGACCGGTACCCGCGGCCCATCGGAAGCGCGCACATGACCTTTCTCGACGACGATCGCCCCAAGAAGAAACTCGCCCACGAGATCGGCCAGGACGTCTCGCTCGTCTCGGAAGGCGAACTCGAGGAGCGCATCGCCCTGCTCCAGGGTGAGATCGACCGGCTGCGCGGCGAGGTGGCGAAGCGCCGGGCATCGCGCTCCGCCGCCGACGCGGTCTTCAAACTGTGACGCCGGTGCCGGCCACTTCCACGCTCGATCCGCCATCCTCGCCCGAGGCGGCGATGCGCAGCGCCGTGCCGCGCGTCGCGGTGACGAGCCTGCGGCTCGGCGAATTCCGCAACTATGCCGCCCTGGCGCTCGACGGCGACGATCGTCACGTCGTCCTCGCCGGCGAGAACGGTGCCGGCAAGACCAATATCCTCGAAGCGCTGTCGCTGCTCTCGCCCGGCCGCGGCCTGAGGCGCGCCCGACTCGACGAGATGGCGCGCCTGGGCGGTCCCGGCATCTGGTCGGTCTTCGCCCGCCTCGACGGTCCGGATGGCGAGGTCCGGATCGGCACCGGCATCGAGGCCCGCGGCGACGAGGAAGCCCTCACCCGCCGCGTCCGCATCGACGGCGAGACCGCGCGCTCGGCCGACGACCTGCTCGATCACGTCCGCGTCCTCTGGCTCACCCCGGCCATGGACGGGCTCTTCACCGGCCCGGCCGCCGAACGTCGCCGCTTCCTCGACCGCCTGGTCCTCGCCCTCGCGCCCGCCCACGGCGCCCATGTGAGCGCCTTCGAGAAGGCGATGCGCGGTCGCAACCGCCTGCTCGAGGACGACCGGCTCGACCTCGACTGGCTGGAAGCGATCGAAGCGCAGATGGCCGAGCTCGGCGTGGCGATCTCGCTCTCTCGGGTCGAGACCGTCGCCTGCCTCGAGCGCTTGATCGCCGCCACCCGCGCCGACGCCCCCTTCCCCCACGCCGAGCTGGCGCTGGAGGGCGAGATCGAGGCTCTGGTCGCCGCCGGTGGTCCGGCCGCCGATGCCGAGGATGTCTACCGTGCCCGCCTGCGCGATGGTCGCCGCCGCGACAAGGCCGCCGGCCGCACCCTCGACGGGCCGCATCGCGCCGATCTCGTCGTCCACCATGGCCCCAAGGCGATGCCGGCCCATCTCTCTTCGACCGGCGAACAGAAGGCGCTGCTGCTCGGTCTGGTGCTGGCGCATGCCCGCCTCGTCGGCGAGACCTGCGGCCGGGCACCGTTGCTGCTTCTCGACGAGGTCGCCGCCCACCTCGACCCACGCCGCCGCGCTGAACTCTTCGACGTGGTCGAGGCGCTGGGCAGCCAATGCTGGATGACCGGCACCGACGCGTCCGCCTTCGCCGCGCTGGATGCGCGGGCGGAGGTGTTCGAAGTGACGGGCGGGCGGGTGCGTCGACCGTGACGTTGCCGACAGCCGGTCGCGGCACACTTCCGACCCACCCCGGCACCGCTCAGGGCCGCAGCGTCCACTCCCAACTGGCGGTGCGGATGTCCTGATGGCTGAACTTGCGCAGCAGATCGCCCGAACACTTGTAGTTCGGTAGGTTGATGCGCTTGAACGGGCCGGGGGTCTCGACACAGAGATTGAGATCGCCCTTGCCCCAGTTGGTCCCGCTCGCCGTCGCATGCATGTAGAAATGGCCGCGCGGATAGGAGCCGATCTTCCGGCAGCTTCCCGAGGCGACCCGCCACCAGCCGGCGACGACGAAGTCCTGCGACCCTGGCGCCAGTCGTGCCGAAATCGCGACCGAGGCCTCCTTCGGCGCCCGATTGCAGACGCTGAACTGGAACATGCTCTCCCCCGCACCGATCGCTTCGGGTTCGGCCGCAGCCGGACCGCCGGACCCCGCCAGGATCGCCAGACCCGCCGTCGTCGCGGCCACACTCATGGCCGAACACTTCATCCGTCTCATCGCCCCCTCCCTCTCGACGACACCGGAGACGGTACGCTCCCGACCGTCTCGCATACGTAGAATACCGAGGCCTCGGCCGGCGACCATCCCTGCTGAAAAGACGGATCCCTGCCGGTGACCTGCCTTCGCCTTTCACCTGCTCAGGATGCACCGATCGCGCCGCCGAGCCCTCATGGACCCCGCCACCCGCCTCGCCGGCGCCGTCGGGCCGACCATCGCCATCGCTGCCGGCCGGATCGAACCGAAGGTCGCCGAAGCCGCCTGCCGACTACGGCGCGCACAGCGCACCCCCGACCGACCGTGACCGACGAAAAGCGCGGCCATCTGCGCCCGGAGGCACCGGTGATCGGGCTCTTCGGCGTGATCCCCCTGGTCGCCGATGATCCCGCCGCACCACTTGGCTCGACGCCCGCGCCGCCCGCCAGCCGTCGATCTTCGTCGCCGACCAGCACGCCCTGATCGACGCGGCGATCGCCGAAGGCGACCTCGCACGACATCCTGCTCCGGCGCAGACCCACTGCGGCGACGCCGGCTTGCCTTCGCAGCTCGGCGCGCGCAGGATCGCCGTCTCACGCATACGGATCACCCCACCCCATGGACACCGCCACCCTCCTCGCCTTCACCGTCGCGCTGACCATCGCCGCCGCCTTGCCGGGGCCCGGCATGACGGCGATCGTCGCTCGCGCCCTGGCGGTCGGCTTCTGGGGAACGATGCCGATGGTGCTCGGGCTGATCCTCGGCGATATGGTGTTCCTCACCTGCGCCGCCCTCGGCCTCGCGGCGCTCGCCACCACCTTCTCGACCGTCTTCACGGTGGTGAAGTTCGCCGGTGCCGCCTATCTCCTGTGGCTCGGCTGGCAACTGTGGACGGCGACACCCCACGCCGACGTGGTCGAGGCCTCGCGCCGGCCGGAACACTCCGCCTGGCGGGTGGCGCTCGGCGGGCTGACACTGACCCTCGGCAACCCCAAGACCATCGTCTTCTACATGGCGCTCTTGCCGACCGTGGTCGATCTCGCGGCGCTGACGCCGCTCGGCTTCGTCGAGATGGTGGTGATCGTCTTCGTCGATCTCCTCGCCGTCGGCGCAGCCTATGCGGCGATGGCCGCCCGCGCCCGTGTCTTCTTCCGCGACCCGCGCGCCCGCCGCCTGCTCGACCGCACCGCGGGAACGATGATGGCCGGCGCGGCGGTGGCCGTGGCGGCGCGGTGATCCGAGGCTTTCACGCCACGCCGCGCCCTATCAATCCATCCGGCGGCGGTGGCCGTGGCGGCGCGGTGATCCGAGGCTTTCGCGCCACGCCGCGCCCTATCAATCCATCCGGCGGCGGTGGCCGTGGCGGCGCGATGACGCGTCGAGGGTCCATGGCGCTGCGGAAAATCATGCACCGCGTTCCGCATCGCGACCGCGGCGCAACCGATCGCGGAGCATCGGAAATCACGAATCACTCGTCGACGTCCTCGCAACGTCGATTCGCCGACCCGGCAACATCTTGATCGAACGGGCCTTTCTCCACGCCTGCCACGGCCTTTGCGCCCACACGCGCGCGCCTGTAAGAAGACGGCCTCGCCACACGCGCGACAGACATCGGAAAGCGACCCCGAGCCCATGACCGACATCCACGACGAAGGCACCCCGAAGACCGGCGCGGACGACTACGGTGCCGACTCGATCAAGGTGCTGAAGGGCCTCGACGCGGTGCGCAAGCGGCCGGGCATGTACATCGGCGACACCGACGACGGCTCGGGCCTGCACCACATGGTCTACGAGGTGGTCGACAACGCCATCGACGAGGCGCTGGCCGGCTGGGCGACGGAAGTTTTCGTCCGCCTCAACGCCGACGGTTCGGTGACGGTGCGCGACGACGGTCGCGGCATCCCCACCGACATCCACGCCGAGGAGGGCGTGTCGGCGGCCAACGTCATCATGACCCAGCTCCACGCCGGCGGTAAGTTCGACCAGAACTCCTACAAGGTCTCGGGCGGCCTGCACGGCGTCGGCGTCTCGGTGGTCAACGCGCTGTCGACGACGCTCGACCTGAAGATCTGGCGGGAGGACAAGGAGCACTTCATGCGCTTCCGCCACGGCGTGCCGGACGAGGACCTGAAGGTCGTCGGCACGGCGCCGGGCCGGCGCGGCACCGAAGTGACCTTCCTACCCTCGACCGAGACCTTCACGAAGACCGAATTCGACTTCGCCACTCTGGAGCATCGCCTGCGCGAGCTCGCCTTCCTCAACTCGGGCGTCAACATCACGCTCGAGGACCGCCGCGGTGTCGAGCCCCACATCGTCAAGATGCACTACGAGGGCGGCCTGGTCGAATTCGTCAAGTATCTCGACCGGATGAAGAAGCCGGCACTCGCCGCCCCGGTCTACATGAAGGCGGAGAGGGACGGCATCACCGTCGAATGCGCCCTGTGGTGGAACGACAGCTACCACGAGCAGACGCTGTGCTTCACCAACAACATCCCGCAGCGTGACGGCGGCACCCATCTCGCGGGCTTCCGCGGTGCGCTCACCCGCCAGATCACCGGTTATGCCGACAGCTCCGGCCTGATGAAGAAGGAGAAGGTGACGCTCTCCGGCGAGGATTGCCGCGAGGGGCTCACCTGCGTTCTCTCGGTCAAGGTGCCGGATCCGAAGTTCTCCTCCCAGACCAAGGACAAGCTGGTCTCCTCCGAGGTCCGCCCGGTGGTCGAGAACACCCTCAACGAGGCGCTCGGCACCTGGCTCGAGGAACATCCGACCGAGGCCAAGGGGGTCGTCGGCAAGGTGGTGGAGGCCGCCGCCGCCCGCGAGGCGGCTCGCCGCGCCCGCGAACTCACCCGTCGCAAGGGCGTTCTGGACGTCGCCTCGCTGCCCGGCAAGCTCGCCGACTGTTCGGAGAAGGATCCGGCCAAATCCGAACTCTTCATCGTCGAGGGCGACTCGGCCGGCGGTTCCGCCAAGCAGGGTCGCAATCGCGACAATCAGGCGGTGCTGCCGCTCAGAGGCAAGATCCTCAACGTCGAGCGTGCCCGCTTCGACAAGATGCTGTCGTCGGAGCAGATCGGCACGCTGATCACCGCCCTCGGCACCGGCATCGGCACCGACGAGTTCAACATCGACAAGATCCGCTATCACA
>CALMFH010000097.1 GCA_937864925.1 uncultured Alphaproteobacteria bacterium
TCCTGGCAGAAGCCGCAGTAGATGCACTTCACCATGTCGATGTCGTAGCGCGTGGTGCGCCGCGTCTGGTCGTTGCCGCGCGGCGCCGCCTCGATGACGATGGCCTGCGCCGGGCAGATCGCCTCGCACAGCTTGCAGGCGATACAGCGCTCCTCGCCGTTGGGATAGCGGCGCAGCGCGTGCTCGCCCCGGAAGCGCGGCGAGGTCGGCCCCTTCTCGAAGGGGTAGTTCAAGGTCGCCTTGGGCGCGAAGAAATAGCGCATCGACAGGAAGAACGCCGATACGAACTCCTTCAGGAACAAGGACTTTGCCGCCCGGTCGAGTCTCATCTTCCATCCGCTCCCACATCCCCGGTCGCCCGGGGGGCCGCGTGTCTCACGGCCTCGTCAGCCCGCCATCGCCACGCCGAACCAGTAGCCCAGTCCGGCGAAGACCAATGCGTTGACCACGAAGGCCACCTTCAGGACCGTCTCGGAGAGCCCCTGCCCTCCGGCGTCGATCCGCTTTTCCGAGGCCCGCCGCAGGATCATTGCGACGAAGCCGAAATCGATGACCCCGATCACCAACCCGAAGAGGGCCCCGATCAGGCCGGCGAGAGACAATTCCATATCGTCCCTCCCCTCTCTTCCCGCGGCTCAGGGCGCCCAGCCCATCACCTGCAACACCGCGGCGACGATCACCACCATGCCCAGCGAGATCGGCAGGAAGACCTTCCACCCGAGACGCATCAGCTGGTCGTAGCGGTAACGCGGCACGATCGCCTTCGCCATGGCGAACATGAAGAAGACGGCGAGCGACTTCAGCGTGAACCAGACGACGCCCGGCACCCAGGTGAAGGGTGCGAAGTCGAAGGGCGGCAGCCATCCGCCCAGGAACAGGATCGTCGTCATGGCGCACTGCACGGTGATCGCCACGTACTCCGACAGCATGAACACCATGTAGGGCGTCGAGCCGTATTCGACCATGAAGCCCGCGACCAGCTCCGACTCCGCCTCGGCCAGATCGAACGGCGGGCGGTTCGTCTCGGCCAGCGCCGAGATGAAGAAGATCACGAACATCGGGAACAGCGGCAGCCAGTACCAGTTCAGGAACGACGCCCAGGGGATGCCCAGCTTGGTGGCGAGACCGTGGGTCTCCTGATAGCGGACGATCTCGGTCAGGTTCAGCGTGCCGACGCAGAGCAGCACGGTGATGATGACGAAGCCGATCGACACCTCGTAGGAGACCATCTGCGCCGCCGAGCGCAGCGCCGACAGGAAGGGATACTTCGAGTTCGACGACCAGCCACCCATGATGGTGCCGTAGACGCCGAGCGACGACAGCGCCAGCACGTAGAGAATGCCGACGTTGATGTTCGACACCGTCCAGCCGTCGGCCACCGGGATCACCGCCCACGCGCCGAGCGCCACGGTCGCCGAGACCAGCGGCGCCAAGAGGAAGATGCCCTTGTTGGCGGAGGCCGGGATGGTCGGCTCCTTGAGCACGAACTTCAGCATGTCGGCGAAGGACTGGAACAATCCCCACGGCCCGACGAGGTTGGGTCCGCGCCGCATCTGCACCGCCGCCCAGATCTTGCGGTCGGCGTAGAGGATGTAGGCGATGAGCACGAGGAGAACGACCATCAGCAGCAGCGACTCCGCTGCGATGATGATGAGAGGCCAGAGATAGTCGGCCCAGAGCGACGCCATCACGATCTCCCCCTCATTCCGCCGCCGCCGCGACGCGCGCCGCGGCCAGCTTCGAACATTCCGCCATCACGCTCGAGGCCCGCGCGATCGGGTTGGTCAGATAGAAATCCTTCACCGGCGAGACGAAGTCCGCGCCGCCGAGCGCCCGACCGGCGCCGGTCGCGAGTCGGGCGACGTCTTCATGGTGGCCCGCCGCGATCTCGTCGACCCCGGCATAGGTCGGATGCGCCGCTTCGAGCTTCGCCCTCAGTTCGGCGAGGCTGTCGAACGGCAGGGTCTTGCCGACCAGCGCCGACAGCGCGCGGACGACCGCCCAGTCCTCGCGGGCATCGCCGACGGGGAAGGCGGCGCGGGCGCCGACCTGGACGCGACCCTCGGTGTTGACCCAGGTGCCGGACTTCTCGGTGTAGGCCGCGCCCGGCAGGATGACCGAGGCCGCATGCGCGCCCTTGTCGCCGTGGGTGCCGAGATAGACGACGAAGGCCGAGCCGAGCTTCGAGGTGTCGATCTCGTCGGCGCCGACCAGGATCAGCGTCTCGATCGCGCCCGAGGCGCAACCGGCGAGGATGTCCTTCGTCGCCAATCCGCCCTCCCCCGGCACCACGCCGAGATCGAGCGCCGCGACGCGGCTCGCCGCGGTGTGCAGGATCGAGAAGCCGTTCCATTCGGCGCTCGCCGCTCCGACGTCGACCGCGAGCTCGGCCAGCGCCGCGATCACCGCCGGGCCATCGTCGCGCGCCGTGACGGCGTTGCCGACCAGGATCAGCGGCTTCTTGGCGGCCTTCAGCACCTCGAGGAAGCCGTTGCCGCCGGAGGCGAGGTTCGCCACCGCGCTCGGGCCTTCGCCGAGGAAGTTGTAGGCGTAGTTGAGATCGGCCTCTTCACCGATGACGCCGATCGGGCAGCCGCCCTTGCGCCAGCGTTTGCGGATGCGGGCGTTGAGCACCGGCGCCTCGAGCCGCGGGTTCGCCCCGACGATCAGGATGGCGTCGGCCTTCTCGATGCCGGCGATGCCGGCGTTGAAGACGTACGAGCCGCGTCCCGCCTTGCCGTCGAGGCAGGAGCCGTCGGCGCGGGCGTCGAGATTGGCGATGCCGAGGGCATCGGCCAAGGCCTTCACCGCGAAGAGCTCCTCGGCCGAGGCGAAGTCGCCGACGACGATGCCGACCTTGTTCGGGGCGGTGCTCTTCAGCTTCTCGGCGACGACGCCGAGGGCGTGCGGCCAGGTCGAGGCGGCGAGCTTGCCGCCGACGCGGACGTAGGGCCGGTCGAGACGCTGGGTCGCGAGGCCGTCGACGATGTGGCGGGTCTTGTCCGAGATCCACTCCTCGTTCACGTCCTCGTTGAGGCGGGGCAGGATGCGGACCACCTCACGGCCACGGACGTCGACGCGGATGTTGGAGCCGAGCGCGTCCATCACGTCGATGGTCTCGGTCTTGGTCAGCTCCCAGGGACGGGCCTTGAACTCGCAGGGCCGAGAGGTCAGCGCGCCGACGGGGCAGAGGTCGACGACGTTGCCCTGCAGCTCGCTCGCCATCGCGGCGCCGAGAT
>CALMFH010000098.1 GCA_937864925.1 uncultured Alphaproteobacteria bacterium
CGTAGCCGTTCTCGGCGGCGTGGTCGAGCAACTGGCGCATGGATACGAGCGACATCGGACTCTCCTCGAATTCGGCGCGATCGTCGGGCGATGGATGAGACGATCGACGTCGGACTGGTTAAGCCCGCCGGCGCTTCCGTTCAAGCCGATCCTTCGGGCATCGTGGGCTTCACGGACCCGTGGACGGCTCGAAAATGGCAAAACCGCCGCGGAGGTCGGCCGCGGCGGTCGGACCATTCGATGCGACGACCCTGCGGATCAGCCGTGGACGCTCTTCACCGTGGCCACCACGTCGTCGACGGTGAAGCCGAAGAGCGGCCACAGGGTCTTCTCCGGGGCGCTCTCGCCGAAGCGGTCGATGCCGATCACCGCGCCGTCGCGTCCGGCGATCTTCCACCAGCCGCGGGTCGTGCCGGCCTCGACCACCACCGTCGGCAGGTTCGGCAGCACGGCGTCACGGTCGGCCTTCGGCCGGCGCTCGAAGGCCTCGACGCAGGGCATGGAGACGACACGCACCGGTACGCCCGCCTCGCCGAGCACCTTCGCCGCGGCGACGGCGAGCGCCACCTCCGAGCCGGTGGCGACGATCACCGCCTGCGGCGCCGGGGTGTCGACCAGGACGTAGCCGCCCGAGGCGATCTCGGCGATCTGCGCGTCGCTGCGCGGTTGATGGGGCAGGTTCTGGCGCGACAGCAGGAGCGCGGAGGGACCGTCGGTGCGGCTGACGGCGGAAACCCAGGCGGCCTGCGTCTCGACGGCGTCGCAGGGACGCCAGACGTCGAGATTCGGGATGACGCGCAGGCTCTCGGCATGCTCGACCGGCTGATGGGTCGGGCCGTCCTCGCCGAGGCCGATACTGTCGTGGGTGTAGACGTGCACCACCTTCTGCTTCATCAGCGCCGACATGCGTACGCCGTTGCGGGCGTAGTCGGAGAAGACCAGGAAGGTCGCGACATAGGGCAGGAAGCCACCGTGCAGCGCCGCGCCGTTGGCGATCGCGGTCATGCCGAACTCGCGCACGCCGTAGAGCACGGCATCGCCGGCCGGGTTCCGGGTGATCGGGGTCTGCCCCTTGTAGTTGGTCAGGTTCGAATGGGTGAGGTCGGCGGAACCACCGAGGAATTCGGGCAGTTTCGGCGCCAGCAGGTTGAGGGCGTTCTGCGACGCCTTGCGGGTGGCGATGGTTTCGCCCTCGGCCGCGACCTCGGCGATGGTGGAGGCGGCGAAGGCGGCGAAATCGGCCGGAAGGTCGTGGCCGATGCGGCGGGTGAACTCGGTGGCGAGTTCGGGATGGGCCGCCGCATAGGCCTCGAAACGGCTCTCCCAGTTGCCCGAGAGCTCGCCACCGCGGGTGGTGCGGTCCCAGGCGGCATAGACGTCGTCGGGAATGTCGAAGGGCGCATGGCCCCAGCTCATGGCGGCGCGCACGCCATCGATCTCGTCCGCACCGAGCGGGGCACCGTGGCAGCCCTCGGTGCCCTGCTTCTTGGGCGCGCCCTTGCCGATCACCGTCTTCGCCTGGATCAACACCGGCTTGTCGGTGACCGCGGCGGCCGCCTTCAGCGCCGCGTCGATCGCCTGCGGGTCGTGGCCGTCGACGGCGCGGACGACATGCCAGCCGTAGGCCTCGTAGCGGGCGCAGACGTCCTCGCCGAACCACTCGCCGACCTTGCCGTCGATCGAGATGCCGTTGTCGTCCCAGATCACCTTGAGCTTGCCGAGGCCCAGGGTACCGGCGAGCGACGAGGCCTCGTGGGAAACGCCCTCCATCAGGCAGCCGTCGCCGACGAAGACCCAGGTGCGGTGATCGACGATGTCGTGGCCGGGGCGGTTGAACTGCGCGGCGAGGGTGCGCTCGGCGATGGCCATGCCGACGGCGTTGGCGATGCCCTGGCCGAGCGGGCCGGTGGTGGTCTCGACGCCGGGGGTGTAGCCGTATTCGGGGTGGCCCGGGGTCTTGGAATGGAGCTGGCGGAACGACTTCAGGTCGTCGATCGTCAGATCGAAGCCGGTCAGGTGCAGGAGCGCGTAGACCAGCATCGAGCCGTGGCCGTTCGACAGCACGAAGCGATCGCGATCCGGCCAATTCGGCTTCTTCGGGTCGAAGCGCAGATGATTCAGCCACAGCACCGCGGCGATGTCGGCCATGCCCATCGGCGCGCCGGGGTGGCCGGACTTGGCCTTCTCGACGGCGTCCATCGCCAGGGCGCGGATCGCGGCGGAGACCTTCCAGGTCAGGCCATCGGTCGGCAACACGGTCATCTCGGCTCTCCCCCTCGCCGGCTCGTCCCTCGGGAGCCGGCTCACGCAGTCACACGGACGGCCGCGGACCTCGCGACCGGAGTGGGTCCAACGCCAGACCGGAACCCGAATGTCAACGGTAAAGACGGAAAAACGCGCGACCGGAGCGGTCGCGCGTCGTTTCGCCTCGCCTGCGATGGAGCCGTTCGACGGAGGGGGGGACCGCTCGCGATCGAAGTGCCTGTCGACCCGCGGTCGCCGGACTCACTCCGCCGCGACGTCCTCCTCGTCCTCGTCGAGGATGTGGTGGCTCTCGATGCGCTCGACCTCGTGCTTGGAGCCGAAGACGAGCGGGATGCGCTGGTGCAGGACGCGGGGTTCGAGATCGAGGAGATTCTCGTTGCCGGTCGACACCGCGCCGCCGGCCTGCTCGACCACCCAGCCGATCGGATTCGACTCGTAGACGAGGCGCAGCCGCCCCTCCTGGTAGCCTTTGCGCTTGTCGGCCGGGTAGAGATAGACGCCGCCACGCACCAGGATGCGGTGGCCGTCGGCCACCAGCGAGCCGACCCAACGCATGTTGGTGTCCTCGCCGCGAGCGCCCTCCTTACCGTGGATGCACTCCTCGATGTAGCGCTTGGTCGGCTCGTTCCAATGGCGCTGGTTCGACGAGTTGATGGCGAATTCCCGGGTCTTCTCGGGAATGGTCATCGCTCGGTCGGTGAGGATGAAGGTGCCGCGGCGGCGGTCGAGGGTGAACATCTGCGTGCCCTCACCCACCGTCATCACCAGCGTCGTCTGCGGCCCGTAGAGGATGTAACCGGCGGCGAGCTGGTCGCGGCCCTTCTGCAGGAAGGCGTCGTGGGTGGAGGCGTCGACGTGGTCGGGGGCCGGCAGGATCGAGAAGATGGTGCCGATCGACACGTTGGTGTCGATGTTCGACGAACCGTCGAGCGGGTCGACCGCCACCAGCACGGTGCCGTCGTCATAGATGGCGATCGGGTGGTCGAGTTCTTCCGAGGCGATGGCGGCGACCGGCGCGCGCTTGCAGGCCTCGATCAGCAGATCATTGGAATGAACATCGAGGAACTTCTGCACTTCGCCCTGGATGTTCTCGGAGGTCGCGGCGGCGAGTTCACCGGCGAGCGGGCCGTCGGAGACGAGCGCGGCGATGTCGCGCCCGGCGTCGGCCAGAGCATGGACGGTGGCGGCGATGTCGCGGCGCAGGCGGTCGCGGCCGGCCCACTTCTCGAGGAAGGACCACAGGCTCTCGTTCTTCATGGGATATCGTCCTCGTTCGAAATCGGCACCGTCTCCAGGAGACGGAAGTCGCGGGTGCTCGCGCCGCGCTCGGGGTGGACGGGCGATCGAACCGGCGACGCCCTCCTGATGCCCCGAGTGCGGCGGTTTCGCAACCGATGGATCTCGACAATTCGTCGCGGTAGCGCCAAGAAAGCGGCGACCTCGCAACCCTACGGAACGCATTCTTCCGTAGGGCGACGCGTATCCGGCACCCCCTCGCAGCAAGAAATGGCATTCACAACATGAATTCCAGTGAACACTCTTCGCGCAGTGCGGCGCACGGCGACGAGAGACTTCCTCCTCACCTGCGCAAGAAGCGGCTCGGGGCGAAGCCGCTGGTGCACGAGACCTCGGTCACGCGCGACAGCCGCTTCGGCAAGTACTGCAAGGTGGGGGCCCGCACGACGGTGATCGAGAGCGTCCTGGGTGACTACTCCTACGCCGTCAACGACTGCGAGATCGTCTATTCCGACATCGGCAAGTTCGTCTCGATCGGAGCGCTGGCCGGCCTCAACCCGGCCAACCACCCGATGGAGCGTGCCGCACAGGCGCACTTCACCTATCGCTCGTGGCAGTATTTCGAAGACGTCGACGACGAGGTGGAGGAGTTCGAAAAGCGGCGGGCGCAACGGGTCACGGTCGGTCACGACGTGTGGATCGGCCGCGCCGCGATCGTGTTGCCGGGGAGGACGATCGGCAACGGCGCGATCGTCGGTGCCGGCGCGGTGGTGACCAAGGATGTGGCGCCCTACACCATCGTCGCCGGCAATCCGGCGCGGGTGATCCGCCGACGCTTTTCGGAAGAAATAGCGGCGCGGCTCGACCGGCTCGCCTGGTGGGACTGGTCGCACCGCGACCTGCGCCGTGCCATACCCGACTTCCGGACGCTCTCGGCCGAGGCTTTCCTCGACAGGTGGGAAGGCGCGATCACCGGCGGCGGGTGATCGCGGTGGCGGCCCGATCGATCACACCTCGGACGGGCAGGATGCGCCGCCGGGCAGACGCGTAATACGCGTGTATTACCTATAGATATATCACCGGTAGTTTTCGCCACGGCGTCGCGCTATCTTCGTATGGGCTCATGTCCTCGCGAGGAACCGGACCATGGCATTCTCCATTCGTAATCATCACCTCTGGCGGGACGGCCGCTCGGTCGAGGCCGTGAAGGCTCGATACGACAGTGGTCCGTTCGCCCGCACCCCGAAGATTCTCGTCGTGCATTTCACCGGCGGCAGTTCCGGCCGGAGCAGCGCGGAGTGGTTCCGCGCCCCGGACAACACGGCGAAGTCATCCGCCCATCTGGTGATCGATCGTGACGGTTCGGTCATCCAGTGTGTCGATTTCGATACCGCCGCCAATCATGCCGGCCGGTCGTCGTGGCGAGATCTCAGCGGTCTCAACCAACACGCCTTCGGTATCGAACTCGCGAACTGGGGCGACCTCTACCCCTATGCCGACGGCTGGTACAGCGAAGCCGGAGTCCGCATCGCCAATCCGTTCATGGGCGTCCACAAGAACGGCAATCCGCACGGCGGCGCGCAGCCGATCGGGTGGGAGCCGTATCCGGAAATCCAGTTCGCGGCGCTGGTCGAGATCGTCCAGAGGCTCGTCGCGACCTACGGCATCGACGAGATCGTCGGCCACGACGATGTCGCCCCGACGCGCAAGTGGGATCCCGGTCCCGCCTTCAACATGGCGCGCCTGCGCTACGAAGTCTTCGGCGACCGCGCCGGCGACGGCGACGTGACACGTACCGTGATGCCGGTGAGCGGCCTCAATCTCCGTAGAGGTCCGGGGACGGCCTTCGACACCATCCGACTTCTGCCGCAGGGCACGGTGGTGCGTCCACTGGAACAGAACGGGCTGTGGCTGAGCGTATCGGTGCTCGATGCCGCCGGTGAGCCGGTCGACACCGGATGGGTACACGGCGCCTATCTGTCGCCGTGACCGCGACGGACGTCGTGCTCCCTCGAACTTCGATCTGGAGGCGGCCTCGGGGCCGCCTCTTCGTTTCTCTCCCCTCCTCCGACCAATCGCCGCCTTGGCGCGACGACACAACGGGTCTAGAACGCGGGCGACCGTCGCGGCGTTCGGCCGCAGACCCGCGCGCCATCCGCACCTTCCGGGAGAACCGCTCCGATGACCACCGAGACACCGGCGTTCCAGTACTCCGAGATGTTCCCGCTCGGCAAAGACACGACCCCGTGGCGCAAGCTCACCGCCGATCACGTCAAGGTCGAGAGCTTCCTCGGCGAGGAGATGCTGGTGGTCGAGCCGGAGGCGCTGCGCCTCCTCTCGGAAGCGGCGATGGGAGAGATCAACCACTATCTGCGACCCGGTCATCTCGCGCAGCTCGCCAAGATCCTGAAGGATCCGGAGGCGACCGAGAACGACAAGTTCGTCGCTCTCGACCTCCTCAAGAACGCCTCGATCGCCGCGGGCGGCGTGCTGCCGATGTGCCAGGACACCGGCACCGCCATCGTCAGCGCCAAGAAGGGCCGGCGGGTGTTCACCAAGGGCGGTGACGAGCGGGCGTTGGCGGAGGGCGTGCGCGACGCCTACTTCCGCCGCAACCTGCGCTATTCGCAGCTCGCCCCGATCACCATGTTCGAGGAGAAGAACACGCGGAACAATCTCCCGGCGCAGATCGACATCTACGAAGAGGGCGAGGACGCCTACAAGTTCCTGTTCATGGCCAAGGGCGGCGGCTCGGCCAACAAGACCTATCTCTTCCAGCAGACGCCCTCGATGCTGACCGAAGACCGGATGCTCGCCTTCATCAAGGAGAAGATCCTGACGCTGGGCACCGCCGCCTGTCCGCCCTATCACCTCGCCATCGTCATCGGCGGCACCTCGGCCGAGTTGAACCTGAAGACGGTCAAGCTCGCCTCGGCGCGCTATCTCGACGGACTGCCCACCCAGGGCACCGAACTCGGCCACGCCTTCCGTGATCTCGACATGGAAGAGAAGGTGCTGAATCTGACTCAGGCCTCGGGCGTCGGGGCGCAGTTCGGCGGCAAGTACTTCTGCCACGACGTGCGCGTCATCCGCCTGCCGCGCCACGGGGCGTCGCTGCCGATCGGCATGGGGGTGTCGTGCTCGGCCGACCGTCAGTGCCTCGGCAAGATCACCAGGGACGGCGTCTACATCGAGGCGCTCGAGCACGATCCGGCGCAGTACCTGCCGGAGATCACCGACGACCATCTCGACGACAAGGTGGTGAAGATCGACCTGAACCGGCCGATGGCCGAACAGCTCGCCGAACTCACCAAGTATCCGATCAAGACCCGGCTGTCGCTGACCGGTTCGCTGATCGTCGCCCGCGATCTCGCCCACGCCAAGATCCGCGAGCGGCTGGAGCGCGGCGAAGGGATGCCGGAGTACTTCAAGAACCACCCGATCTACTACGCCGGTCCGGCCAAGACGCCGGAGGGCATGGCCTCGGGCTCGTTCGGGCCGACCACCGCCGGCCGCATGGACAGCTATGTCGACCAGTTCCAGTCGTTCGGCGGCTCGATGGTGATGCTCGCCAAGGGCAATCGCTCGGCGGCGGTGCGCGACGCCTGCCAGAAGTACGGCGGCTTCTACCTCGGCTCGATCGGCGGCCCGGCGGCGCGTCTCGCCCAGGACTGTATCAAGAAGGTCGAATGCGTCGAGTATCCGGAGCTCGGCATGGAGGCGATCTGGAAGATCGACGTCGTCGACTTCCCCGCCTTCATCGTCTGCGACGACAAGGGCAACGACTTCTTCAAGGAGTTGAACCTGGGCTGAGGCCGGGCGCCGACCCCTCGTTCCAGATGCCCGTGTCGGCGACGGTCGACCAGGGCCGATGCGACGTCTTCGAAGAACCGATCCTCGGCGGAGGGTGGAGAAGCGTCGTCATCGAAGACACGCCCCCCGCGTCGATCGCTCGGCGCGGGGGTCTTCGTTTCGGAGCGGGGCGGTCACGCCCGGGCGCGGCGGCCGCCGTGTTGGGTGATGGTGGCCTTGGCTTCGGCGGCGTCGACACGGCCGTAGTGTTCGCGCTCGAAACGCGCCTGGCCGGTGGAGAACTTGAGGCGACGCTGGCGCAGTTCGACGATGCGGGCATAGGCGGCGTCACCGACACCGAGGCCGCGGGCGACGGTGGCGATGCCGACACTGTCGGCGCGGACCAGAACCCGCAACACCTGGCTCTCGTCGATACCGGCGATCTCGCCGAGGAGGCAGGCGAGGTCGGCGTGATGATCGGCGTCGGCGAGTTCGACCACCGCAGCGTCGAGGGCCGCTGCGTCGGCGCGGATGCGGGCGACGAGACGGGCGACGTCGGGGCGCTCGGCCAGTGATACCTTCGGCGGCGGTGTGGCGGCGGTTTCGGCCTGGGTCGACACGTCGATGATCTTCGGACCCGAGGCTCTACCGGACCGCGCGGCGGCGACGGCGGTCTCGTGGCTGGAGCGCGACTTCTCGACGATGCGACGCAGGGTGTCGCGCATGCAGCGCGCCAACACGTCGGCGAGATCGGGACGCTCGATCAGGATGCGGAAGAGCTCTTCATCGCGCTCGGCGCGATGCTGCAGTTCGCGAACCGTGTCTTCGCTGAACTCGGCACCGGGGTTGTTCCCCAGACGATGCAGAACGGCGTCCGAGCCGTGGCGGACCAGTACCTCGGTGACCGCGCCCGAGAGGCTGACGCGTGCCGCGATCGCCAGACGGTGGTCGTCGCCCTTGGTCTCGGCGAGGGCGATCAGGTCGAGGTCGGTCAGGTCGACGGATCGCTGCAGCACCGGTTCGGCGACGCGAATCTCGTCCTCGGCGAGCACCAGGATGACGTCGTGCGGCATCTTGCGGTGGCCGGCGGCGACCTCGGCGAATTCGCGGCGGTCGCTCGCTGCGGCGGTCGACAGGATGGCGCGGACGATGTCGAAGAAGATTTCGAGTTCGGTCTCGTCGGCGTCACGCTCGACCAGAATCAGGCGCGTCAGATCGCCGAGCAGTCGTCCGCGCCCGGGGGTACTCGCGTCGCGCGCAAGTAGATCGAGATGTTTCGAGTCGAGAGCCATCGGCGTCCCTCGCGCCCGACGGGGTGTACCTGCCGGATCATGGTCGATCCGCCGATCTTCGTTGATCTTCATTAGGCTTTGCTTAACGCGACCGCACCGAATCGGCCGGGCTTCCGCGGCCGTCCGGGTCTCCACCGGAGGGGCGAGGCGTTGCAGGGGGAACACAGGGTCGGCGAAATCACGCAGCGACAGGTGATCGACGGCCGGCTCGGCACCGCCGCGACTTGTTCGGGCGCGTCCGGACCGCCATTATGGCGGCGAGTTTCGGCGTGACGTCGTTCACCCGGACGACGAACCTATCTCAGCTTCTGAAGATCGAAGAGGACGGCATGAGCAGGACGATGCTTGTGGCGGCGGCCGTGGCGATCGGGGTGGTCGCCCTCCCGATGCAGGCCGGCGCAGAATACAATCCCGGGGTTCAGCCCCGCTACGATGCCATGGGCAATCTGGTGGAAGGCCCGGGCTCGCGCGGCTTCTTCTCCAGTGGCCCGTCCTACACGCCGATCCCGCGTGAGGTGGTGTCGTTCTCCGAGAAGTACGGTGCCGGCACCATCGTGGTGAACACCGCCGAACGCCGGCTCTATCTGGTGCTCGGCGACGGCAAGGCGCTCAAGTACGGCATCGGCGTCGGCCGTCCCGGCTTCGCCTGGGCCGGAGCCCATTCGGTGACCCGCAAGGCGGAATGGCCGGGCTGGACCCCGCCGCCGCAGATGCGCCGCCGCCAGCCGCACCTGCCGGCTTACATGCCGGGTGGCCCGGAGAACCCGCTCGGCGCCCGCGCCATGTACATCGGCTCGACCTTCTACCGCATCCATGGCTCCAACGAGCCCTGGACCATCGGTCAGGCGGTGTCGTCGGGCTGCTTCCGCATGACCAACGACGACGTCACCGACCTCTACGAGCGCGTCAAGGTCGGCGCCCGGGTGGTGGTGATCAACTGAACCGGCCACGAGCCGTGTGACGCGAAGGCCGGAGGGCGACCTCCGGCCTTCGGCGTTTCAGGAGCGGACCGCCCGGAGCGCTCGCGGAGCCGGTGGCTCACTTCTCGCGCTTCAGCCCCTTGGCGGCGAGTTCGCCGAGATAGCGCGTCCACAGCGTGTCGTGGTCGCGGCCGAGTTCGGCGAGATGCGGCCAGGTGTAGAGGCCGGTGTCGTGGAGGTCGTCGAACTTCAGGCGGACGGCGTAGTTGCCGACCGGTTCGATCCCGATGATCTCGACGTCGCGCTTGCCGCCCACCGTCTTGCGTTCGGAGGGCGAATGACCCTGGACCTCGGCCGACGGGCTGAGGACGCGCAGGTATTCGGCCGGGAGTTCGTGACGTTCGCCCCCCTCGAAGGAGACGATCAGGGTCCGCCGGTCCTTGGTCAGACGGATCTCGGTCGGGCGGACGGTCGGGGTGGTCATCGCGGCTCATCTCCGGGCTACGTCGGGTTCTGCGGGACATAGGTCGGGCATCGGAGATACGCAAGTCTCGGTGCGCCCCGGTTGACGACGCCGTGCCGCGACATATGGTTCACCCCGACGGCGGGCGGCGCCGCGGGTGGAGTGGGACATGGCATTCATCGTGGGCGAGGACGGACGGTCGCGGCTGGTCGACCCCTACGGGCGGGGGATCAGCTACCTGCGCGTCTCGGTCACCGATCGCTGCGACTTCCGCTGCCACTACTGCATGTCGGAGGACATGACCTTCCTGCCCAAGAAGGACGTGCTCAGCCTCGAGGAGCTCGACCGGTTGTGCAGCGCCTTCGTGCGGCTCGGCACCCGCAAGATCCGGCTCACCGGTGGCGAACCGCTGGTGCGCAAGGGGGTGATGACGCTGATCGGGTCGCTCGCCCGCCATCTCGGGTCCGGGCTCGACGAACTGACGCTGACCACCAACGGCTCGCAGCTCGCCAAGCACGCCGACGACCTCGCACGCGCCGGCATCCGGCGCATCAACGTGTCGCTCGACACACTCGACGCCGAGAAGTTCCGCCGCATCACCCGCTGGGGCGAGATCGCCCCCGTCCTCGCCGGCATCGACGCGGCGCTCGAGGCCGGGCTCGCGGTCAAACTCAACACGGTGGCGGTGAAGGACTTCAACGAGGGCGAGATCGATGCGATCCTGCGCTTCGCTCATGCTCGCGGTATGGACCTGACGCTGATCGAGACCATGCCGCTCGGTGAGATCGGCGGCGACCGGGTCGACCAGTATCTGCCGCTCAGCCGGGTGCGCACCGACCTCGAGACGCGTTTCACCCTCGCCGACATCGACCACCGCTCCGGTGGACCGGCGCGTTACGTGCGGGTCGAGGAGACCGGCGGGCGGCTCGGCTTCATCACGCCGATGACCCACAATTTCTGTGAGAGCTGCAATCGCGTCCGCCTCACGTGCACCGGCACCCTCTACATGTGCCTCGGCCAGAACGACGCCGCCGACCTGCGCAAGGTGCTGCGCGAGAGCGATGGCGACGAGGCGATCGACCGGGCGATCGAGGCGGCGATCGACCGCAAGCCCAAAGGCCACGACTTCGTCATCGAGCGTTCCGGCGCCGGACCGTCGATCCTGCGCCACATGAGCACCACCGGCGGCTGATCCGAGATCCGAAAGGGAGCCCGGCGCGGGGCGCGCATCCGGGTCGCGTGGCCGTGAATGGTGGCGAGTGCGGCGATCGGCTATTCGGGGTTCAATCGGTTCGTTTCCCCACTCACCGGATTTCCCATGCCCTCCCCCCGGGACAACTCGCGCGGCATCGTCGCGATGAACGTCGCGATGTTCTCCTTCATCAGCTCCGACACGTTGATGAAATACGTCACTCAGACGCTGCCGCTCGGCGAGGCGATCTTCCTGCGCGGGGCGATCGCGTCGGTGTTGGTCGGTGTGGTGGTGGCGTGGAGCGGCGACTGGCGCGAATGGCGCGGCATGATCGAGCCACGGATGGCGGTGCGGCTCGTCGGTGAGATCGGGGCGACGCTGTTCTATCTCGTGGCGCTGGTCCACATGCCGATCGCCAACGTCACCGCGGTGTTCCAGGCGACGCCGCTCGCGATGACCGCGAGCGCCGCCGTCTTCCTCGGCGAGAAGGTCGGTCCGCGGCGCTGGGCGGCGATCGCCGTCGGCCTCGTCGGGGTGATGATCATCGTCCGGCCGGGCCTCGAGGGCTTCGACGCCTGGTCGATCGCGGTGCTGATCTCGGTCGGCTTCGTCGCGGTGCGCGACATCGCCACGGCGCGGCTGCCGGCGAGCGCGCCGGCATCGCTCGTCACCTTCGTCACCGCCGTCACCGTGACGGTGCTCGGCGTCGGCGTCTGGCCGTTCGAGCATCTCGTCGGCCGCCGGGTGGAATGGGTCGTACCGGACCCGTTCCTCGGCGGCCTGGTGGTGGCCAATGCCGTGGCGCTGCTCGCCGGTTATGTCGGCCTGCTTCTCGCCACCCGCCTCGCCGAGACCTCGGCGATCGCACCGTTCCGCTACACGCTGCTGGTATGGTCGTTCCTCACCGGCGTGTTGGTCTTCGGTCAATATCCCGACACGCCGACGCTGGTCGGCGCGTCGATCGTGGTGGCGACCGGCCTCTACGCCTTTCACCGAGAGCGATCGGCCCGCTCGGCATCGGACGCGTGACCGACGAGGTCGGCGGGCGGCGCGACGGCGATCTCGCGGGCCTCGTTCGGCGGGACGCGGGCGTGCAGCAGCCGGCCGGTGGCGAGTACGACCGCCACCCCGAGAAGCGGCAGGAGATGGCCGGCGAGACCGTGGTCGACCGGTAGGAATTCGCGCAGCAGCGGTTCCTCGGCGAGGAGTTCACCGGCGATCCAGCCGAGCAGGCCGCCGCCGGCCCACACCAGCCAGGGGAAGCGGTCGAGCAGCCGCATCACCAGCGTCGATCCGGCGACGACCAGCGGAATCGACAGGATCAGGCCGAAGGCGATCAGACCGACGGAGCCGCGGGCGGCGGCGGCGATGGCGACGACGTTGTCGAGGCTCATCACCGCGTCGGCGACGACGATGATGCGTACCGCGTGCCACAACGTCTCGCCGGCGGTCGTCCCGTGTGCCTCGTCCTCACCCGGGCCGACCAGTTGGATCGCGATCCACAGCAACAGCACGGCACCGACGGCATGGAGATAGGGAAGCCCCATCAGGACGGTGACGATCGCAGCGAAGCCGATGCGCAGCGCGACCGCCGCGCCGGCGCCGGCGATGATGCCGATGCGGCGGGTGCGCTCCGGCAGCGACCGGCAGGCGAGCGCGATCACCACGGCGTTGTCGCCGGACAGCAGAATGTCGATCCAGATCAGTTTGACGACCGAAATCCAGAAGATCGGTTGGTCGATGGTCATTCCGTTCACGTCACGTACCTCGCGATCGGCGGGCGGGAGTCGCCGACGAACGGGCCTGAATATCACGTCGACGAACTCACCTGAACCCCGATGCGCCGCTCACCGCTCCGATGGAACCGCCCGGTCGCGCGAACGGCCGGGTTTCCGGGGGGGAGCGCGGGTTTCGACCGATCTCGGCTAGGACTTTCGTTCCATGCTTGATATAGGGGAAATCAGGGACATCTCGGGGGGAGATCCACGCGGGACCGGCTCGAAACCCAGGCGAACAAATCGTCGGCGAGCGGCATCGGTGGAGGCCGGGACGTCTGGATAAATCTTCTGACCAGTCTATAAGTCTGGTCCGCAGAAAGCTCGTCTCGGGGAGGATGTCAGCTTGAACGCCCTTCTAGCATTTTCGCGAGCGGTCGATGCGTTCACCGTTCGGTTCGGCCGGATCGCCGCCTGGGCCATTCTCGCCGCGATCATCATCTCGACCGTCAACGCCATCATCCGCAAGATCTTCGACATGTCGTCGAACGCCTGGCTCGAGGCGCAGTGGATGTTGTTCGGCGCGGTGTTCCTGTTCTGCGCCTCGTGGACGTTGCAGGCGAACGAGCACATCCGCATCGACATCGTCAACACGACGCTCGCCAAGACGACCCGCAACGTGATCGAGCTGATCGGCCACATCTTCTTCCTGCTGCCGATGGCGGCGGTGATCGTGTGGACGGCGCTGCCCTTCTTTCTCTCCTCCTATCGGGCGAACGAGCAGTCGTTCTCGGCCGGCGGTCTGCCGCAGTGGCCGGCGAAGTTCCTGGTGCTGGCCGGGTTCGTGCTTCTCTTCGTCCAAGGCGTCTCCGAGCTGATCAAGCGGATCGGGGTGATGCAGGGCCTCATCGAGGATGCACACGCCGCCGGCGGCCATCACGCGGCGGCCGAAGCGGAAGCCGAACGGCTTCTCGCCAGCGCCGACGCCCCCGGCGAGAAGCCCGCCCACTGACGACCCCGCCCCGCCGGTCCCCCTCTGCGAGGGTGCGGGCCGGACTGCTCCTCTTCTGCTCGGACCGACCTCATGGCTGTGTTCATCGCCCACAACATCGCCCCGATCATGTTCGCATCGCTGGTGGTGTTCCTGCTCCTCGGCTACCCCGTCGCCTTCTCGCTCGCCGGATGCGGCCTGTTCTTCTTCGTCGTCGGTGTCGAGTTGGCGCCGTTCTCGAACGGCAACATCCACCTCGACTGGGTGCTGCTGCAGACCATCCCCGAGCGCATCTACGGCGTCATGAACAACGACGTCCTGCTCGCCATTCCCTTCTTCACCTTCATGGGGTTGGTACTGGAACGCTCGGGCATGGCGGAGGATCTGCTCGACACCATCGGCCAGTTGTTCGGCACGGTGCGCGGCGGTCTCGCCTATGCGGTGATCTTCGTCGGCGCGCTGCTCGCCGCCACCACCGGCGTGGTCGCCGCCTCGGTGATCTCGATGGGCCTGATCTCGCTGCCGATCATGCTGCGCTACGGCTACGACCGGCGGCTCGCCTCGGGCGTCATCGCGGCGTCGGGCACGCTCGCCCAGATCATCCCGCCGTCGCTGGTGCTGATCGTCATGGCCGACCAGCTCGGCGCCGACGTCGGTGCGATGTACGAAGGTGCCTTCGTCCCCGGCATCGTGCTCGCTTCGCTCTATGCGCTCTACGTCTTCCTCGTCACCATCGTCTTCCCCAAGGCGGCGCCGGGTCTGCCGCCGGAGGCGATCGGTTTCAAGGAGACCAACCCGATCGCGGCGACGCGGCTCGCCCGCATCAACGCCGCCCTGCTGCTCGCCGGTCTGGCCGTGGCAACGGTCGGCTTCGTCCCGCATTTCCGCAACACGATCGCGGCGGCCGGTTCCGGCGGGTTCAACGAGATCCTGTTCGCCGTGCTGCTGGGCCTCGTGGCGCTCGCCGGCCTCGCTTTCCTGGTCAAGCTGGTGCGGGTGCTGATGAGCGGTGACGAGAACCGCGGCATCCTCTCGCTCGCCTTCCTGGTGGCGGTGTCGGGCATCGTCGGTTGGTGGGTGATGAGCCGGACCAACGTCAAGGGCGGCGCCGACTTCGTCATCCTGGCGATGTCGGTGGGCGTCACCTTCTCCTTCGCCATCGCCTGCGTGAACTGGCTGACCGACCGCTTCCTCGGCATCCGCTTCCTGTCGAAGATCGCCCAACAGGTGACCTTCGTCATGGTGCCGCCGTTGGCGCTGATCTTCCTGGTGCTCGGAACCATCTTCATCGGCGTCGCGACGCCGACCGAAGGCGGTGCCATGGGCGCCTCGGGCGCGATGCTGCTCGCCTGGCTGAAACGGACGATCGACAAGGATCCGAGCCGCTTCAACTTCACCATCGTCCGTCAGGCGACCGAATCGACCGCCAAGCTCTCGGCCTTCGTCGTCTTCATCCTGGTCGGCGCGCGCGTCTTCTCGCTGACCTTCTACGGTGTCAACGGCCACGTCTGGGTCGAGGAACTGCTGCGTTCGCTGCCGGGCGGCCTCTACGGCTTCCTGATCATCGTCAATCTGGCGGTGTTCCTGCTCGCCTTCTTCCTCGACTTCTTCGAGCTGGCGTTCATCATCATCCCGCTGATCAAGCCGGCGGCGGAGTTCATCTTCAAGACCGACGCGGCGGCGCTGGCCATCGCGCATTCCTTCAACCTGACCTCGCCGGAAGACATCGCCAAGACGATGATCATCTGGTTCGGCGTCATGCTCGGCGTCAACATGCAGACGTCGTTCATGCACCCGCCCTTCGGCTTCGCCCTGTTCTTCCTGCGCTCGGTCGCGCCGCGCAACCCCTACAAGGACAAGGTGACCGGCAAGACCATGGCACCGGTGAAGACCTCGGAGATCTACTGGGGCGCGGTGCCCTTCGTGGTGATCCAGCTGATCATGGTGACGCTGGTGATGACCACGCCGGGCATGGTCATCGGCGCCAAGGAGAAGGTGAACGTCGAGGAGCAGAAGAAGGCCCTCGAACAACTCGACAAGATCCCGCAGATCGACATTCCCGGACTCGACCTCGGCGCGCCGCCGAAGTTCTGAGGACGACGCTCGATCGACACGACGCGAAGGGGAGCCCGCCGGCTCCCCTTCTTCGTTTCGAGGCTCCACGGGGCGCGCGTCCGACGGGACCGGGCGATCGAGCGCTGCGGATACGCGAAGAGGCCCGGGGATCGCTCCCCGGGCCTCTCCTCGTCGGTCGGTGCCGGCGTTCGTCGATCAGCCGCGCGAACGGGCGCGGATCATGTAGGCGTCGTAGCCGAACTCGGCGATCTGCCACCACAGATACTGATCGCCGCGGAAGGCCATCATCGCATCGTGGACCTTCTTGAAGTCGGCGTTGTCCTTGGAGATCTCGGCGTAGAGCTCGTTCGAGGCCTTGTAGGCGGCATCCATCACTTCCGCCGGATAGGGATGGAGCTGGGCACCGGCCTGCACCAGGCGCTTCAACGCCGCCGGGTTGCGGGCGTCGTACTTGGCCTGCATGTCGCCGTTGGCCATGGCCGCGGCGGTCGCCAGGATCGACTGATAGTTCTTCGGCAGTTCCGCCCACTTCGCCTTGTTGATGAAGAAGTGCAGCGAGGCACCGCCTTCCCACCAGCCGGGATAGTAGTAGTGCGGGGCGACCTTGTAGAAGCCGAGCTTCTCGTCGTCGAAGGGTCCGACCCACTCGGCGGCGTCGATGGTGCCCTTCTCCAGCGCCGGATAGATGTCACCGCCGGCGATCTGCTGCGGTACGGCGCCGAGCTTGGTCAGAACGCGGCCAGCGAGACCGCCGATGCGCATCTTGAGGCCGGACATGTCGGCGACGGTCTTGATCTCCTTGCGGAACCAACCGCCCATCTGGGTGCCGGTGTTGCCGCCGGGCATCGAATAGATGTTGTGCTTGGCGAAGAACTCGTTGAGGAGGTCCATGCCGCCGCCGTGGTAGAACCAGGCGTTCTGCTGGCGGGCGTTGAGGCCGAAGGGTACCGCGGTGGCGAAGGCGAAGGTCGGATCCTTGCCGACGTAGTAGTAGGGCGCGGTGTGGCACATCTCGAGGGTGCCGTTGGTGACCGCGTCGGCTGCCTGCAGGCCGGGAACCAGTTCGCCGGCGGCGAAGACCTGGATCTGGAAGTTGCCGTCGGTGGCCTCGGAGACCGCCTTGGCCATGACTTCCGACGCGCCGTAGATGGTGTCGAGCGACTTGGGGAAGCTCGAGGTGAGGCGCCAGCTGACCTTCGGCGCGCTCTGCGCGATCGCCGGAGCGGCGAGCGCGGTGGTCGCGGCGGCGGCCACGGTGCCCGCGGTGGCGGACTTCAGGAATTTGCGACGTTCCATGTGTTGGATCTCCTCCCAGAGATACTCGGCGCGGCTTCGGTTTCGGCCGCGGATCCGGCGCACCGTCGGACACTCCTCCCGAGTGCCTCGCGGTGCGGATCGACCGACCGGCCCGGAAGGTGCGAACCATTCCGAGGTCGGTGGATGCCGCATCTAAGCCGATTTCATCGAAATGCGCCAGCCGTCTCGTGCGGCGGAAAACCGTTCTCGCACAAGGGCGTTTCGTTCTCGAGGAGGGGGTGACGGCGGGGTCGGCGAAAACCCCGCCGCATCGTCTTTCCGGACGCCTCAGCCGCGCGAGCGGGCGCGGATCATGAAGGCGTCGTAGCCGAATTCGGCGATCTGCCACCACAGATATTCGTCACTGCGGAAGGCCATCACCGCATCGTGGATCTTCTTGAACCACTCGTTCTCCTTGGAGATCTCGGCATAGAGTTCGGTCGCCGCCTTGAAGGAGGCGTCCATGACCTCCGCCGGGAAGGGATGGAGTTGCGCGCCGGCCTGGACGAGGCGCTTCACCGCCGCCGGATTGCGGGCGTCGTACTTGGCCTGCATGTCGACGTTCACCTGGGCCGCGGCCGAGGTGAGGATCGCCTGATAGGTCTTCGGCAGTTCGGCCCACTTCGCCTTGTTGATGAAGAAGTGCAGCGCGGCGCCGCCTTCCCACCAGCCCGGATAGTAGTAGTGCGGCGCGACCTTGAAGAAGCCGAGCTTCTCGTCGTCGTAGGGGCCGACCCATTCGGCGGCGTCGATGGTGCCCTTCTCCAGCGCCGGGTAGATGTCGCCGCCGGCGACCACCTGCGGCACCACGCCGAGCTTGGCCATGACGCGGCCGGCGAGGCCGGCGATACGCATCTTGAGGCCGGTGAGGTCGGCGACGGTCTTGATCTCCTTGCGGAACCAGCCGCCCATCTGGGTGCCGGTGTTGCCGGCCGGGAAGCCGATGTAGTTGTACTTGTCGTAGAACTGGTTGAGCAGTTCGTTGCCGCCACCGTGGTAGAACCAGGCGTTGAGTTGGCGGGCGTTGAGACCGAAGGGCGCCGCCGTGCCGAAGGCGAAGGCCGGGTCCTTGCCGACGTAGTAGTAGGAGCAGGTGTGGCACATCTCGAGGGTGCCGTTGGTCACCGCGTCGGCGGCCTGCAGGCCGGGCACGAGCTCACCGGCGGCGAAGACCTGGATCTGGAAAGCGCCGTCGGTCGCCTCGGCGACGGCCTTCGACAGGGTCTCGGCGCCGCCGAAGATCGTGTCGAGTGATTTCGGGAAGCTCGACGTCAGACGCCAAGCGACCTTGGGCTGACTCTGAGCGATGGCCGGCGCGGCGAGGGTGGAGGCAGCCGCGACGCTCACGGCGCCCACGGTCGAGGTCTTGAGGAACTGACGGCGCTTCATGCGAATTCTCCCTGGTGCGGGATCCGGCGGATCTTTCCGCGACGCCGGATCCGACTCGTCGACTCGGCCCTCGTTCGGACGGGGCATCTACGACGAATGGACTACGAGAACCGAACGGGTCGTTCGAATCTCGTACGACAGGGTCGCCGCCGCCGATCGCGAGCGTCGGTCCGGACTCGTGCGACCGCAGCGAGATTCGCAGCCGTGCCGACGCGGCGACAAGTTCCGCCGTCGCAAGGGAGCCATGCGCCGTCCGCGTGACCCGGCGTTCGGATCCACCGGGCGCGTCGGCCGACATCATGCTGTTTCTCGGATCAGCGCTCCAGACGGGCGATCAGGCTCGAGGTGTCCCAGCGGGCGCCGCCCATCGACTGCACGTCGGAATAGAACTGATCGACGAGGGCGGTCACCGGAAGATGGGCGCCGTTGCGGCGCGCCTCGCCGAGGACGATGCCGAGATCCTTGCGCATCCAGTCGACGGCGAAGCCGAAGTCGAATGTCCCCGCGTCCATCGTCTTCCAACGGTTCTCCATCTGCCAGGACTGCGCCGCCCCCTTGGAGATGGTGGCGATCAGCTTCTCGACATCGAGGCCGGCCCGGTGGGCGAAGTGGATGCCCTCGGCGAGGCCCTGGACGAGGCCGGCGATGCAGATCTGGTTGACCATCTTGGCGAGCTGGCCGGAGCCGGCGGGGCCCATCAGATTGCAGGCGCGGGCGAAGGCGGCGATCACCGGTTCGGCGCGGGCGAAGACCGCCTCCTCGCCGCCGACCATCACCGTCAACACGCCGTTCTCGGCGCCGGCCTGACCGCCGGAGACCGGCGCGTCGAGGAAGGCGAAGCCGCGGGCGCGGGCGGCGGCGTCGAGCTCACGGGCGACATCGGCGGAAGCCGTGGTGTGGTCGACGAAGATCGTCCCCGGCGCCATGGCGGCGAAGGCGCCATCGGCGCCGATCGTCACCTGACGCAGGTCGTCGTCGTTGCCGACACAAGCGAAGACGATGTCCTGCCCCTTCGCCGCTTCCGCCGGTGTTGCGGCGGCGCGACCGCCGTGGGCCGCGACCCAGGCCGCGGCCTTGTCCGCGGAGCGGTTGTAGACGGTCACCTCGTGACCGCCCTTGACGGCCAGATGCCGGGCCATCGGCCCGCCCATCACGCCCAACCCGATGAATGCGATCTTGGCCATGTCCGTCTCCTGGTGTGGAAGGTTTCGTCTCGCAGGCGATCAGCGGATCGCGAAGGGGAACCAGCGACCGGCGAGACGGTCGAGCGTGCCGTCGTGGTCGAGGTCGACGAGCGCCTGACCGACGGCGCGGCCGAGATCGGCGTCGTCACGGCGGAAGGCGATGCCGGCGCCGGCGCCGAAGTGGCGGGCGCTGTCGACCGGGCGACCGACGAAGCGCAGGCCCTTGCCGGAGAAATCGCGATCGAGCAGGGCGTAGAGGGCGAGGGTGTCGCCGAGGACGAGGTCGAGCCGGCCACCGGCCAACGCCGTCAGCGCCTCCGCCTCACTCGGCGCGGCGGTGATGGTGGCGCCGGCCGGGGCATAGACCGCGGCGAGATAGGCGGCATGGGCGGTGCCGGCGCGTACGCCGATGCGCAGGCCACGGGCGGTGGTGGGGCGCGGGTCGACCGGGTGGGCGAGGTCGCGGCCGACGAAGCGCGGGGCGAGGTGGTGATAAGCGGCGGTGAACTCGACGACGCGCCGCGCTTCCTCGGTGATCGGCTGCGAGGCGACGAGGAGATCGACACGGCCGCCGACGAGCGAGGGAACCAGCGCATCCCAGCCGGGAGCGGTGAACTCGCAGGTGGCGGCGAGGCGAACGCAGACGGCGCG
The DNA here is from genome assembly GCA_937864925.1 of uncultured Alphaproteobacteria bacterium. Taxonomy (GTDB): domain Bacteria; phylum Pseudomonadota; class Alphaproteobacteria; order Rhizobiales; family Ancalomicrobiaceae; genus CALBKH01. Next base: position 20,463 of record CALMFH010000098.1, read on the forward strand.
GGCGACGTCGACGTCGAAGCCGATCGGCCGGCCTTCGGCATCGAGGGAGGAGAAGGGCGGATAGTGGCCGTCGGTGGCGACGCGGATGCGCTTCCAGTCCCGCGCTTCGGCCGAGCCGAGCGCCGTCGCGACGAGAAGAGCGAGAGCGAGCGGAACGAGACGCATGGGGCTCCGACGAGGGGCGAACCGGGATCTCTCCGCGGTGGGATGCAGCGCCCCTATAGCATGAGCCGTCGCGCCCGTCGCCGGGGTCGCCGCGCCCCGCCTCACGGATCGACCACCGGGGTGACGGTACCGGTGGCGTGGCGGCCGACGGCGCCGAGACGATCGCCGAGGCTGTCGCGGGTGTCGGCGTCGAAAACGGCGATCGGGGCGGAGACGGCGAGACTGGCGGCCGAACCGACGGTACCGGCCGCCCCCATCGCGACCGCTCCGAGCCGGTCGGCGAGGCCGACGCGGTTCTCCGACACCTGCTGTCCGGCGATGAGCCGGCTGCCGAGCAGGCGCACGACCTCGGGGCTGCGGGCGAATTTGGCGTGGTTCAGTTCGTCGCCGGTCTTGAGCGCGGTCAGATCGAGAACGGTGACGCCGTGGTGCTCGAGCCGTGAGCGGTAGGGCTCCTGCGCCGGATCGATGGCTCCCAAGCGATCGACGTCGCCGGCGAGCCGTTTCGACAGGCCGAGGGCTCGGTCGTCGCGCGACACGAACAGGGTGACGCGCGGGTTCGCGCCGATGCGCTGGATCTGGCGCTCGAAGACGTCGACGTCGAGATCGGGAGAAGCGAGGATGACGTTGCCGATCTTCTTCGGCACGCCGCCGTGCAGGGCGAGACCGCGCAGCGCCTCCACCGCCAGCCACGAGCCCATCGAATGGGCCATCACCGTCACTTCGGCGACGTCCGGCGCCTCGCCGGCGGCGCGCAGCAGCTTCTCCAGCGTGTCGCGCGACCAGTTGGTGCTCTCGCGGTCGTAGACGTAGTCGAAGACCGAGCCACGCGACGGCCAGGTGAAGAGCACCGGGGCGAAGTCGGTGCCACTGTCGTGGACGATCTGGGCGAAGCGGAACACCGCCTCCTCGTAGCGGGTGTTGAAGCCGTGGACGAAGACGAGGACGCGACGCTTACCGGTGGCATGGAACCAGGCGCGGCCGTCGCGCTCGGGGATGGCGTCGTCGCGCACCACGGCGAAGCTCCTGGCCGGGTCGGCGGGCACGGTGGTCGGCCACTGGATCTCGCCGACCTCTCGGGCGGCGGCGGGCGGGATCGACACCACCACCCGGTTCATCGAGGCGTGGTCGCCGCGATCGCCGCCGAAGGGGCGGGCCGGATCGTTCGTCCGGTTGCGGGTGGAGACCACCAACAGGTCGACGGCGGACGTACCCTCGGCGGTGAGCGTGGTCGGCGCCATGACGCCGTCGGGACGGCCGGAACAGGCGGCGAGCGCCAGCGTGAGCGCGAGCATCGCGGCGCGCACGATCGTCCTGGTCGAGGTTGTCGGCGGGTGAGGCCGCGCCATACCGTTCTCCGTCGCCTCACGGGGTCGGACGCCGACCGTAGCCGGCGTGCCTCCTCCGGTTTAGCGAGCTGCGGCCCGGCTCACAACCCGACGACAACGAAGCGCTGCGGAATTCCGCGGTGCGTGACACCGGCGACGCAGGCACCCCGCGCGGTCAGCCGGCCGCCTTCTCGGTCGACTTCTCGACCACGACGTACTGGAGCGGCAGGGCCGTCGTGTACTTGATCTGCTCCATGGCGAAGGAGGTCGAGACGTCGGCGATGTCGA
>CALMFH010000099.1 GCA_937864925.1 uncultured Alphaproteobacteria bacterium
CACCATCGTCGCCACCGAAATGGCCGGGTTGACGGCGGTGGTCCGCGACCTCGCGGTCAAGATGATGGCGGCGGTGCTGATCGTCATGGCCTTCGTCGCCGGCCTCGACTACTTCTTCCAGTACCGGCGATGGTTCAAGCGCCTGCGCATGACCCGTGAGGAATTGAAGGAAGAGTACAAACAGACCGAGGGCTCGCCCGAGATCAAGGGCAAGATCCGGCAGATGCGTCAGGCGCGCGCCCGCAAGCGCATGATGGCGGCGGTGCCCAAGGCGACGGTGGTGGTCACCAACCCGACCCACTATTCGGTGGCGCTGCGCTACGAGGACGGCATGGGTGCGCCGCAGCTGGTGGCCAAGGGCGTCGACGAACTGGCGCTGAGGATCCGCGAGGTGGCGAAGGCCGCCGACGTGCCGATCGTCGAAAATCCGCCGCTCGCCCGTGCCCTCTACGCCCAGGTGGAGATCGACAAGGAGATCCCCGAGGAACACTACAAGGCGGCCGCCGAGGTCATCGGCTTCGTGCTCCGCCTGAAGAAGCGGACGGTGGGCGGCGGACGGTGAGGGTGCAGCGCGCGCGGCGCCCCCTACGGGCTTGTTCCGGGGCTCGGTTCGGGCGACGTTCGGCGATCGGGCGCGACGGGAGATTCGCGGGGCCCGGCGGCGTGTCCGCCGATCGGCCGCGGGACGGGTGACATGGCAGACGACGACGAAATCGACGGCGGTTCGGCCCCGGTCTTCGATCGGCAGGCGAAGACCGGCAGCATCGGCCTCCTGGTCGGGCTGGCGCTGTCCTTCGTGGCGGCGGCGGCGGTGCTCGCCATGGTCAAGCCGGAGCAGGCGGCTCCTTACGTCCAGATCCTGCTCGGCCTGCTCGCGGTGGTCGGCGTCTTCGCGCTCTTCGCCGGGGCGATCGGCCTCGTTCGTTTCGGGGTGAAACCGCAGGGCCGCTCGCTCGCTCGCGTCTTCGTCGACGGTTTCGACGAGGGGGTGCTGGTCACCGACGACCAGGGCCGCATCGCCTATTCCAACGCCGCCTATGCTCAGCTGACACGGGCGGCGAGTGCCAACGACCTGAGGACCATCGAGCGTATCTTCGCCGGCAATCAGGAAGCGGCGGAATCGATGTTCCGTCTGTCGGAGGCGGCGCGCGCGCGTACCCCGGCGGAGGCCGAGATCCGCACCGCACTGCCGATCGGGGCGAGCGAGGGGGCGCCACGCTGGTATCGGGTCAAGGTGCGACCGCTCGCCTTCGTCGCCGATCGCGGCGCCGAGGGCCATCGGCTGACGGCGTGGCGCATCGCCGACATCACCAAGGAGCGCGACGCGCAGGAATCGAGTTTCCAGGACCTGCAGCAGGTCGTCACCTTCCTCGACCATGCCCCGGCCGGCTTCTTCTCGGCCGACGCGACGGGCCGCATCACCTATCTCAACGCCACGCTCGCCGACTGGCTAGGCCACGATCTGGCGCGTTTCGAGGCGGGTGGCATCCGGCTCAAGGACATCGTCCAGGGGCAGGGCATGGCGCTGATCGCCGACGCGCCGGCGGACGGGCGCACCGCGATCGTCGATCTCGATCTGGTCAAGCGCAACGGCCAGTCGCTGCCGGTCAGGCTGCTCCACAAGGTGCCGGTCGGGGCATCCGGCAGGCCCGGCGACAGCCGAACCCTGGTGATCAACCGCTCGGCCGGCGAGGACGCGTCGGAGACGCTGCGCGCGGCGGAGGTGCGCTTCCAGCGCTTCTTCAACAACACGCCGATCGCCATCGCCGAGGTCGGGCGCGACGGCGCCATCGGGCGGACCAACGCACCCTTCCTCAAGCTCTTCGGCGGCGGCGTGCGCGCCGACGCGGAAGGGGCACGCGGCAATCTCGCCGACACGGTCGCCGAGGCGGATCGGCCGAAGTTCGCCGAAGCGCTCGCCGCGGCGGTCGAGGGCAAGGGTGACATCGAGCCGGTCGATGCCCAACTCGTCGGTGACGACCCGGCGAAGAAGCGCTCGGCCCGGTTCTTCGTCTCCTCGGTCGCCGACGGTTCGGACGCCGGCGCGGCGGCGATCGTCTATGCGCTGGAGACGACGCAGCAGCAGGAATTGGAACAGCGCTTCGCCCAGAGCCAGAAGATGCAGGCGATCGGCCAGCTCGCCGGCGGTATCGCCCACGACTTCAACAACGTGCTGACCGCGATCATCGGCTTCTCCGATCTGCTGCTCGCCAGCCATCGGCCGTCCGACCCGGCGTTCCAGGACATCATGAACATCAAGCAGAACGCCAATCGGGCAGCGGCGCTGGTGCGCCAGCTGCTGGCGTTCTCGCGGCGCCAGACGCTCAGGCCGGAGGTCGTCCAGTTCGGCGACACGCTCGCCGACCTGCACATGCTGCTGGGGCGGCTGCTCGGCGAGAAGGTCGGGCTCGAGGTGATCCACGGGCGCGATCTGTGGCCGGTCAAGGCCGACACCAGTCAGCTCGAACAGGTGATCGTCAATCTCGCGGTCAACGCCCGCGACGCCATGCCGTCGGGTGGCAAACTCACCATCGCCACCCGCAACGTCTCGGCGCAAGAGAAGCTGCCCTATGCGACGCTCGGCATGCCGCCGGCCGACTACGTGGCGATCGAGGTCACCGACACCGGCACCGGCATTCCCAAGGAGATCATCGAGAACATCTTCGAGCCGTTCTTCACGACGAAGCCGGTGGGGCAGGGGACGGGTCTCGGGCTCTCGACCGTCTACGGCATCGTCAAGCAGACCGGTGGCTTCGTCTATTGCGACAGTGAGCTCGGCAAGGGCACGACCTTCCGCATCTTCCTGCCACGGCATGTCGAGGTGGCGGAGAGCGACACCGGTAAGGGCGGTGCCGAGGCGCCGGCGGTGGCGCATGCGGCGGTCACCGATCTCACGGGATCGGCGACCATCCTGCTGGTCGAAGACGAGGAAGCGGTGCGCGCCTTCGCCAGCCGGGCGCTCGCCTCGCGCGGCTACACCGTGCACGAGGCCGGCACCGGCCAGGAGGCGCTCGAGGTGATGGAGGAGGTCGGCGGCGAGATCGACCTCGTCGTCTCCGACGTGGTGATGCCGGAGATGGACGGCCCGACGCTGTTGCGCGAACTCAGGCAGAAGCGGCCGGACCTCAAGATCATCTTCGTCTCCGGCTACGCCGAAGACGCCTTCGCCCGCAACCTGCCCGAAGGTGAGAGCTTCTCGTTCCTGCCGAAACCGTTCACGCTGAAGGCGTTGGCGACGGCGGTGAAGGAAGCGCTGGGGCGGTGAGGGGGCGTCACCACCCGGCGGAATGGCCGCGGCGGACATCTGTCACACGATCAGCGCGGTCTCGACCAGGGACGGGTGGTCGTGGAGTTCGATCGCCGGGCGAGTGACGTGGGCGGCGAAGTCGGCGGCGGGCATCGGTCGGCCGAACAACCATCCTTGCGAAAAACGACAGCCGGCGGCGCGTACCAGCGTGTGTTCGCTCTCGGTCTCGACCCCTTCGGCGACGACCTGCAGGCGCAGCGAAGTGGCGAGATTGCCGATCGCCTCGATGATGGCGCGGCAGTCGGGGCGGGTGTCGGCGCCGGAGACGAAGGAGCGGTCGATCTTGATACGGTCGAAGGGGAAACGCATCAGATAGGCGAGCGAGGCGTAGCCGGTGCCGAAGTCGTCGAGGGCGAGGCGGACGCCGAGGGCGCGCAGCGCCGTCATGGTGGCGGCGGCCTCCGGGTCGCAGAGCACGGTCTCGGTGACCTCGAGTTCGAGCCGGTGGGCCGGGACGCCGGAGCGGGCGAGCGCCCGGGTGACGGTGGCGACGATGTCGTCGCTGCCGAACTGCAGGGCCGAAAGATTGACCGAGACGGAGACGTGGATCGGCCAGGTCGCGGCGGCGGCGAGCGCGGTCTCCAGGATCCATTCGCCGAGCGGATGGATGAGGCCGCTCTCTTCCGCCACCTCGACGATGCGTTCGGGCGAGACGCGGCCGAGGCAGGGGTGGTTCCAGCGCAGCAGCGCCTCGGCGCCCTGGACCGCCCCGGTGGCGGTGTGGACGATCGGCTGGAAGGCGAGCTCGAGCTCGCCGTGGCCGAGGGCGCGGGAGAGATCGCGCACCAGTTCGCGCCGTTCGGCCTCGCGGGCGTCGAGGGCCGGCGAATAGACCTCGATGCGGCCGCCGCCGGCGGTCTTGGCGGCGCGCAACGCCCGGTCGGCGCGGGCGAGGAGATCGCTCGGGCCGCAGCCGTGTTCGGGAGCGCGGGAGATGCCGATGCTCACCCCGATCTCGGCGGCGATGTGGCCGAAGCGATAGGGTCGGGAGATCTCGCGCATCAGATCGGCGGCGAACCGGACGACATGGTCCATGTCGGCGGCCGGCATCAGGATGGCGAACTCGTCGCAGCCGAGGCGCGCGACGCGTCCGCCGGGGCCGGCCGCGGCGACCGCTCGTCCCGCCACCGCCACCAGCAGCGCATCGCCGACGGCATGGCCGAAGAGGTCGTTGACCTTCTTGAAGCGGTCGAGATCGACCAACACCACGGCCTGCGGTGGCGCGTCGAGACCGAGCCGGCCGGCGGCCAACGGTGCCAGGCGCATGGACAGTTCTTCGTCGAAGGTCAGGCGGTTGAGCAGACCGGTGAGGACGTCGCGGCGCGCCAGACGGTGGACGTTCTCTTCGGCCCGGCGGCGTTCGGTGATGTCCTCGTGAGTGGCGACCCAGCCGCCGTCGGGGAAGGGACGCTCGTTGAGTTCGATGATGCGGCCGTCGGCGAAAGCCAGCTCGATGCGGCACGGCCCGTCGGCGACGGAGGCGGCGACGCGTTTGCGGCGGTTGTCGGCGCCGTCGAGCAGGCCGATGCCGTTCCAGTAGGCGAGGAGGGTGGCGAAGGGGGTGCCGACACGGGCGAGTTCCGGCGGCAGGCGATAGATCTCGGCATAACGCCGATTGCACAGCACCAGCCGTTCGTCGGCGTCGTACATCACCAGCCCTTCGCTCATGTTGTCGAAGGCGGCGTGGATCGCCTCCGGCGGAATGGCGACGAGATCGTTCGGCGTGATGGCGATGTGACCTTCGGCGCCGAGGGTGCGCGGCAGGCGCGGACGGCGGCGGCGGCGGTCGCGCAGGACGGCGGCGGCGAGCCCGACCAGGGCGAGGATGACGGCGGCGAGGGAACCCAGTCCGGGATCGATCCAGTGCGCGGCAACCGTGGCGGGCGGCGCTTCGGCGGCGTGAGCCGACGCCGCGCCGGCGCAGAACGTGCCGGAAAGCACTACGTAAAAGACCGAGGGGTGCGCGACACCTTCGGCGTGTGGGTCCTCGTCGCGTCCGAACATTTCCGATCGCCGTCCCATCTGTTGCCGGACACTGTTCCGCGTCCCCGGCATTCGCGACGATCATGGCGAGAAATTCTCAACAAATTGTTCGCTCTGAAACGTTGACCGGTGGTTGCATACACCCTGACGAACGTTCATCTCGCACCGTAGACTTACCTTGGGTAAGATATTTCAGTCGTCGCCCCAGTCGTTTCACCGGTCCCGAGAGATCAGAGCCCCGGCGACTTCGGCGGCAAGGCGGGCATTCGACAGGATCAGGGCGCGATTGGTGGTGAGGCTGCGGCCGCCGGTCAGTTCGACGATGCGCGACAGCAGGCGCGGGGTGACATCCTTGGCCCTTACGCCCACCGATTCCATCTCGGCGACGGCGCGGGCGATCACCGACTCCATTTCTACACAGGGGATTTCGGCTTCGGCCGGTACCGGATTGGCGAGAAGCAGGCCACCTTCGAGGCCGAGATCGCGGCGGACGCGCCAGAAGCGAACGAGATCTGCGGCGTCGTCGAGGCGCAGTGGAACCGGCAAACCGCTGGCCCGCGACCAGAAGGCCGGAAAGTCGTCGGTCCGCCAGCCGACCACGGGGATCCCGTGTGTCTCCAGTACTTCCAACGTCTTCGCCAGATCGAGGATCGCCTTGGCGCCGGCGGAGACGACGATCACCGGCGTGCGGGCGAGTTCGCCGAGATCGGCCGAGATGTCGAAACTCGTCTCGGCGCCTCGGTGGACGCCGCCGATGCCGCCGGTGGCGAAGACCTCGATGCCGGCGAGACGGGCGGCGATCATGGTGGCGGCAACGGTGGTCGAGCCGGTGCGGCCGAGCGCAACGGCACAGGCGAGGTCGGCGCGAGACAGTTTCATCACGCCGCTCGTCTGCGCGAGACGCTCCAGCGCGGCGGCGTCGAGGCCGACGCGGATCCTCCCATCGAAAACGGCGACGGTCGCCGGCACGGCGCCCCCGTCGCGCACCGCCGCCTCGACGGCGCGAGCGGTGTCGAGGTTCTGAGGGAAGGGAAGTCCGTGGGTGAGCACCGTCGACTCGAGTGCCACCACCGGCCGGCCGTCGGCGCGGGCGGCGGCGACTTCGGGGGAGAGGGTGAGGGAGGCGGGTACCATCGATTCCTCCGGGTCGGCGACGCCAGCATAGCCGGGGAGCGCCGTAGAGTAGAGCGGAGAAGGGGAGTCCCGACGGCTCGCGCGGGAAGGTCTCCGAATGGGGAGCCGCGAAGGCCACTTGTGGGTCGGTTCGCGGCCGGTGGGCGACGCCGAGCGACGCCGAAACGCTGCGACCCCATCGACACGGCGCTGTCGCGTGTCCGTGTCGGCGGCAAATTCGGGAACGGTACAGGTCGTCGCAGGCTGTGGGATCGACGCCGTCGGCGATAGATCCGTGCAATCTCCGATGGTCGTGAAAGGCGATCCCCAAGCCGCTTCGGATCCGGTCGAAAGGAGGCGAATCGGCCGGAGAGTCGGCCCCGGCGGCAGACCGGGAAGGACCCCGGCAGAACGCACCCGACCGCCGTGAACACTTTGTGAACATGTAAGGATTTCATTCGACTCCACAAAGTCTTGGTACGCGACTTGCCAAACGGAACAAATCATGTACATTGGCTGCGATTGGCAGGCACGGAGACGCGTGAGATAAGGGAGCGGGACGATGGCACAGGCTTCACTTCGCCTCGTCGAAGGGGACGGCATGGACAAGACGAAGGCTTTGGACGCAGCGCTTCAGCAGATCGAGCGCAACTTCGGCAAGGGCTCGATCATGCGGCTCGGCCAGGGCAAGGTCGTGGAGGTGGAGACCGTGCCGACCGGCTCGCTCGGGCTCGACATCGCGCTCGGCATCGGTGGTCTGCCACGAGGCCGTATCGTCGAGATCTACGGGCCGGAATCGTCGGGCAAGACGACGCTGGCGTTGCATTGCATCGCCGAGGCGCAGAAGAAGGGTGGGGTGTGCGGCTTCATCGACGCGGAGCACGCGCTCGATCCGATCTACGCGCGCAAGCTCGGGGTCGATCTCGATGATCTCCTCATCTCCCAGCCCGATGCCGGCGAGCAGGCGCTGGAGATCGCCGACACGCTGGTGCGCTCCGGTGCTCTCGACGTGTTGGTGATCGACTCGGTCGCGGCACTCACCCCGAAGGCCGAACTCGAGGGCGAGATGGGCGACAGCCTGCCCGGCCTGCAGGCGCGGTTGATGAGCCAGGCACTGAGGAAGCTCACCGCCTCGATCTCCAAGTCGAAGACCATGGTGATCTTCATCAACCAGATCCGCCAGAAGATCGGCGTGATGTTCGGCAATCCCGAGACCACGACCGGCGGCAACGCGCTCAAGTTCTACGCGTCGGTCCGCCTCGACATCCGTCGCATCGGCGCGATCAAGGATCGTGACGAGGTGGTCGGCAACCAGACCCGGGTCAAGGTGGTCAAGAACAAGATGGCGCCGCCGTTCAAGGAGGTCGAGTTCGACATCATGTACGGCGAGGGCGTTTCCAAGGTCGGCGAGTTGGTCGATCTCGGGGTCAAGGCCGGTGTGGTCGAGAAGTCGGGTTCGTGGTTCTCCTTCATGAGCCAGCGCATCGGTCAGGGCCGGGAGAACGCCAAGCAGTTCCTGCGCGACAACCCGGCGATCGCCGACAAGATCGAGACGGCGATCCGCCAGAACGCCGGGCTCATCGCCGACAAGATCATCCCGACCGGTACCGCCGAGGACGAGGATGGGCCGGTGACCGGCTGAGCCGGCCGGCAGAGCGAGACGAGGAGACGATCGAACGGCGGGGAATTCCCCGCCGTTTCCCGTTCGGACCGGCAGGTCGAGGAGGCGTTCCCGTCGAGCCGAAGGGGACCACGATGGGACCGGGGGACGAGATGAGCCGGCAGGTCGGTCGCGTGATCCCCTCGAAGGTGGGCAGCGAACGCCGCAGAAGTGGCGGAAACGCGTGTGCTTTCCGTGGACAGGGCGCGGATCGCTCGATAAAACCTCCAGGCCGAATTCGACGAGAGGTCCGAGCGACATGGCGAGTGGTGGGAGCAACATCTTGAGTGGCGTCAACGAGATCCGCGCGACATTCCTCGACTACTTCGCCCGGAACGGTCACGAGGTGGTGCCGTCGAGCCCGCTGGTGCCGCGCAACGATCCGACGCTGATGTTCACCAACTCCGGCATGGTTCAGTTCAAGAACCTGTTCACCGGGATGGAGAAGCGCGACTATTCGACGGCGACGACGGCGCAGAAATGCGTCCGGGCCGGCGGCAAGCACAACGATCTCGACAACGTCGGCTACACCGCGCGCCACCACACCTTCTTCGAAATGCTGGGGAATTTCTCCTTCGGCGACTATTTCAAGGATCGCGCGATCGAACTCGCCTGGAACCTGGTCACGAAGGAATACGGCCTCGACGCCAAGCGGCTGCTGGTCACCGTCTATTCCGAGGACGACGAGGCGCATTCGTTGTGGAAACGCATCGCCGGCCTGCCGGACGACCGGATCATCCGCATCCCGACCTCCGACAATTTCTGGCAGATGGGCGACACCGGTCCGTGCGGGCCGTGCTCGGAAATCTTCTTCGACCACGGCGACAAGATCTGGGGCGGCCCGCCGGGATCGGCGGAACAGGACGGCGACCGCTTCATCGAGATCTGGAACCTGGTGTTCATGCAGTTCGAGCAGTTCGGCGACGGCTCACGCTCGCGCCTGCCGCGGCCGTCGATCGACACCGGCATGGGGCTCGAGCGGGTCGCGGCGGTTCTGCAGGGCGTCCACGACAACTACGACATCGATCTCTTCAAGACGCTGATCCGGGCCTCGGTCGAGGCGACCGGGGTCGCGGCGGAGGGCGACGCGCGGGCGAGCCACCGGGTGATCGCCGATCACCTGCGCGCCTCCTCCTTCCTCATCGCCGACGGGGTGCTGCCGTCGAACGAGGGCCGCGGTTACGTGCTGCGCCGCATCATGCGGCGGGGGATGCGCCATGCGCATCTGCTCGGGGCGCGCGAACCGCTGATGTGGCGTCTGGTGCCGGGGCTGGTGCGCGAGATGGGCCGTGCCTATCCCGAGCTGGCGCGGGCGGAGGCGCTGATCAGCGAGACGCTGAAGCTCGAGGAGACCCGTTTCCGCAAGACGCTGGAGCGCGGCCTCGGACTGCTCGACGAGGCGACCGTCGGGATGAGCGACGGTGACATGCTCGACGGCGAGACGGCGTTCAAGCTCTACGACACCTACGGCTTCCCGCTCGATCTGACCCAGGACGCACTCCGGCGCCGCGGAATCCATGTCAATCTCGACGGCTTCCAGGACGCGATGGCGCGACAGAAGGCCGAGGCGCGGGCGTCGTGGGCGGGCTCGGGCGAAGCGGCCTCGGCGGCGGTGTGGTTCGCCATCAAGGAGAAGGTCGGGGCGACCGAGTTCCTCGGCTACGACACCGAGACGGCGGAGGGGGCGATCGTCGCGCTGGTCGCCGGCGGTACCGAGGTGGCCTCGCTCGACAGCGAGGCGGAAGCGGCGATCGTCGTCAATCAGACGCCGTTCTATGCCGAGTCGGGTGGCCAGACCGGTGACACCGGCGTCATCCTCGGCGACGGCTTCCGCTTCCGTGTCACCGACACCCGTAAGGAAGGCGAGGGGGTCTTCGTCCATGTCGGTGTGGTCGAGGCCGGGCCGGTGGCGGTCGGGGCGGCGGTCCGTCTCGTCGTCGACGGCGAGCGGCGCGGCGCCATCCGGGCCAACCACTCGGCCACCCACATCCTACACGAGGCGTTGCGCGAGGTGCTCGGCGATCACGTGGCGCAGAAGGGTTCGCTGGTGACGGCCGATCGGCTGCGCTTCGACTTCTCGCATCCCAAGCCGATGTCGGCGGAGGAACTGACGCGGGTCGAGGACATCGCCAACGAGGTGGTGTTGCAGAACGCCGAGGTGGCGACGCGGCTGATGAGCCTCGACGATGCGCAGGACTCGGGCGCGCGGGCGCTGTTCGGCGAGAAGTACGGCGACGAGGTGCGGGTCGTGTCGATGGGCCGGAGGGCCGACGGCAATCGCGCCGGGCGCAATTTCTCGGTCGAGCTGTGCGGTGGCACTCATGTCGGGCGCACCGGTGACATCGGCCTCGTGTCGATCGTCATGGAGAGTGCGGTGGCGGCCGGTGTCCGCCGTCTCGAGGCGCTGACGGCGCGCGGCGCGCGACGCCATCTCACCGAACAGGACAAGCGGGTGCGCGATCTCGCGGCCACGCTCAAGGTGCAACAAGCCGACGTGGTCGGTCGCGTCGAGACCATCGCCGAGGAGCGGCGCCGGCTGGAGCGCGAACTCGGTGACGCCAAGAAGAAGCTCGCCATGGGCGGCGGATCGGCCGCGGCGAGCGAAGCGGTGCGTACCATCGGTGCGACCGAATTCGTGCCGCGCATCGTCTCCGGCGTGGCGCCGAAGGATCTCAAGGGTCTGGTCGACGAGGCGCGCAACGGCCATGCCAACCGGGTGGTGGTGTTGATCGGCCGCTCCGACGACGGCAAGCCGGCGAGCATCGTCGTCGGAGTGACCCCGGACGCGGCGGCGGCGAACAACGCGGTCGATCTGGTGCGGGTCGCGGCGGAAGTGATGGGCGGCAAGGGCGGTGGCGGCCGGCCGGACATGGCGCAGGGCGGTGGGCCGGACGCCTCGAAGGCGGAAGCCGCGATCGAGGCGATCGCCGAGCGAATCCGGGCGTCGGTCGGTGGCTGATCATCGTCGGGCACTCTCGTGGCGGAGGGAAGGTCGGCGGTGGCGACGGTGAGCCGATACAAGGCCTGGAAGCACCGGATCTACGAGATCCTCGAGGTGCCGCCGCTCGGCGACGGCATCGCTCTCGCGGTCGACCGGGCGATCGTGCTGCTCATCGTCGTGAACGTCGTCGCGGTGGTCCTGGAGACGGTGCCGGACTACCGGGCGAGGTACGGCGATCTTTTCCTGGCGGTGGAGATCTGGACCGTCGTCATCTTCGCCGCGGAATATCTGCTGCGGGTGTGGATCTCCGACGAACACGTGCCGTTGAAGCGCTACGGGCGGATCGGCGCGCGGCTGCGCTACGTCTTCACCCCCTGGGCGATCATCGATCTGTTGTCGGTGGCGCCGACGCTGGTCGGCTTCGCCTTCGGCGTCTACGACGTCAACGTGCTGGTGGTCTTCCGCCTGCTGCGCTTCCTCAAGCTGGCGCGCTATTCGGCGGGCATGAGTTCGCTGGTCAATGCGGTGGCGTCGGAGCGGCGGGCGCTGTTCGCCTCTGGCGTGATCATGGCCGGTCTGGTGATCACCGCGGCGTCGCTGATGCACTGGTTCGAAGGTGCCATCCAGCCCGATCGGTTCGGTTCGATCCCGCTCGCCATGTATTGGGCGGTGACGACGCTGACCACGGTCGGCTACGGCGACATGGTGCCGGTCACCCCGGCGGGTCGCGCACTCGCCGGCGTGGTCATGCTGTTCGGCTTCTGCATGTTCGCGCTACCGGTCGGCATCATCGCCACCGCCTTCGCGCGCGAGATCCACAGCCGCGACTTCGTCGTCACCTGGTCGATGGTGGCGCGGGTGCCGCTGTTCTCGGAACTCTCGGCCTCCGAGATCGCCGACGTCATGCGCCTCCTGCGCGCCCAGACGGTGGAGGCGGGGACCATCGTCACGGCGGCGGGGGAGCCGGCGCATTCGATGTACTTCATCGCCGCCGGCACGGTGGAGATCGATCTGCCGCGCGAGAAGCTCCGGCTCGGCGAGGGGCAGTTCTTCGGCGAGATCGCGGTGCTGCGAAAGGCGCGCCGCTCGGCCGACGTGATCGCGCTCACCCACTGCCGGCTGCTGGTGCTCGACGCCGAGGATCTGCAATACCTGATGCAGAAGAAGAGCGACGTCGCCGCCCACATCCGCGCGGTGGCGCGCGAGCGGGTGGCGCGTGAGGCGGTGACGCCGCGCGGCGACATCGCGCTCGAAGAGATCGACGACGGTCGCGCCTCGCCCGACGACTGGATCTGAGGCCGGCGTTCGTCGCAGCGGCTTCGGTCGCCGTGCGGCCGTAGCGGTCGGGAAAGCCGTGGCGGCGCTGCCTCGGGTCGTCGTACCGGGCTCATGACATTCGGACTCGCCCGAATGTCATGAACGTCACGGCCCGACCGGCCGCCGCCCTTTCGGGCTCGGTGTCACTCCTCCGCTTTCCACACCAACGAGAGTGTCGCGAGCCGGCTCCTCCAGGAGCGGCGTTCGTCGGCGAGGGCGTCGAGGAAGTTCGCCAGACGGCGGGCCTTGAAGACGGTGTAGAAGGTGATCAGCGCCGAGGGGATCAGCACCGAGGCGAAGATGGCGAACTTCTGCCAGGTCTCGGCTTCGGCATAGCCGAAGATGTTCATGCCGAGGAAGCCGGTCGCCAACATGCCGATCTGGCTGAACAGCGTCACCACGGTGAGCTGTAGGATGGTGACGGCCTGACGGCGCAACAGGTCGGTCTCCAGATAGGAGGCCATGTCGTTGATCTCTTCGCTCAGCTCCTGATAGAGCCGCTCGGTGCCGAGATGGCCCATCCACAGGCGGAAGACGTCGCGGATCGTCGCCTGATCGGAGATCTCCGAGAAATAGTAGCGGTGGGTGAAGCGAAGGAAGGTCTCGAGCGTGGCGCGGATGTCGTGGCGGAAGCGGCCGACCGACTCCTTCCGTGACGGGTCGAGCCGGCTCATGGTGGCGACCAGCCGGTCGGAGAGCATGAGCAGAGCGGCGCGGTGGAAGTGGGCGATGAGGCCGGTCAGGAACAGCTGGTGACGGAACTGGGCGACGAAGCCGCGTTCGGGATCGGTGAAGATCGGTTGGCCGGCCTCGCCGACGGCGACGAAGGCTTGGCCGGAACACATCAGCCGGGTGTCGATCCAGCCGGGGCGGCTCGGCTCGTGGAAGCGGTCGTAGCAGTAGACTTTCTCGAAATCGGCGAGGAAGGGCTCCGAATAGGGGGTGCGGCCGGGGTCGCCGGGGGCGCCGGCGAAGGCGAGGCGCATGTGGTCGGAGCGGGTGAGGCGGCGTGGATCGTCGAGGGCGAGCCACGCCATGATCGGCATGCGATGGAACTCGAGCTGGCGGTAGCGGGCGAGGCCGCGCGCCTCGCTCTGGTTCGGCACCATCGGCTCGAGCAGGTATTCCCAATGGGCGGAGATGGCGGTGGTCTGGTGGCGACAGACCGAGGCCATGAACTTGTCGCGCGCCGCGTAGTCGGAGACGGCGACGATGGCGCCGTCGGGGCCGAGCCACTCGACCTTCGCGAAGCAGTTGGTCGGGGCGCCGTCCGCCTCCCAGCCGGCAGGATAGGCGCGGCCGAAACGGTAGATCACCTCCTGAACCTCGCGCATCGCCATATCGGCGCCGGCGATCTCGACCACCAGGATGACGACGTCGACGTCGTAGAAGAAATAGAGGTCGACATGGACCACCTCGAGCGTCATCGGCTCGGGGCGACCGTGTCGGGTGAGGCGGACGCCGGCGACGTCGGTGCGGCGGAAGATGCGGATCGGACTGTCGCCGTAGGTGGTGCGGCCGGAGCGGGAGGCGCGCTCGCCGTAGAGGAAGCGCTGGACATGCGGCAGGAAGGCGACGAACTCGCGATAGTGCCGTTCCTGATAGTCGGCCGGGTCTTCGGGGAAGTCGTCGTCGAGTTCGCGCCAGCGCCGGCCACCGTCCTCGGCGAGGAGCGCCTCCCAGGGGGCGCTGCCGTTGGTCGGCATCAGCTGCAGAGGCCAGATGACGATCTGGCGAAACGCTTCCACTCGCGGCGGGGCCGCCGCGTCCATCGTCCCGCCCATGATCGTCCCCCCCGACCGCGAACACGCGATTTCGTCTGCGCCGAGAGTGTGACAGGGCGACGATCGGGGCAAGGGCTGCGAAAGGGGAGAGGTGTGGGTGCGGAGTGACATTCCGGCAGTGCGCGGTACCGACGTCGAGGCTCGGAATCGAAAACGGCGGGGTCGCCCCCGCCGTTTCGCGCACATCAACGGATCGGATCGACCGTCCGAGGCGTCAGCCCCAGGTGGCCATTTCCTTCTCCATGTTCTCGGCGACCTTCTCGAGGAAGCCGGTGGTGGAGAGCCACTTCTGCTCGGCGCCGACGAGGAGGGCGAGGTCCTTGGTCATGAAGCCGGCCTCGACGGTGTCGACGCAGACCTTCTCCAGGGTGTCGGCGAACTTCGCCAGCAGGGCGTTGTCGTCGAGCTTGGCGCGATGGGCGAGACCACGGGTCCAGGCGAAGATCGACGCGATCGAGTTGGTCGAGGTCTCCTGACCCTTCTGGTGCTGGCGATAGTGGCGGGTGACGGTGCCGTGGGCGGCTTCGGCCTCGACGGTCTTGCCATCGGGGGTGAGCAGCACCGAGGTCATCAGGCCGAGCGAGCCGAAGCCCTGCGCGACGGTGTCGGACTGGACGTCGCCGTCGTAGTTCTTACAGGCCCAGACGTAGCCGCCCGACCACTTCAGCGCCGAGGCGACCATGTCGTCGATCAGGCGATGCTCGTAGGTGATGCCGAGCTCGTCGAACTGCTTCTTGAACTCGGTCTGGTAGACCTCTTCGAAGATGTCCTTGAAGCGGCCGTCGTAGGCCTTGAGGATGGTGTTCTTGGTCGACAGATAGACCGGCCACTTGCGCATGATGCCGTACATCATCGAAGCGCGGGCGAAGTCGCGGATCGACTCGTCGAGGTTGTACATGGCCATGGCGACGCCGGCGCCGGGGGCCTTGAACACTTCCTTCTCGATCACCGCGCCGTCTTCACCGACGAACTTGATCGACAGGGTGCCCTTGCCGGGGAACTTGAAGTCGGTGGCCTTGTACTGGTCGCCGAAGGCGTGACGGCCGACGACGATCGGCTGGGTCCAGCCGGGGACGAGGCGCGGCACGTTCTTGCAGATGATCGGCTCGCGGAAGATGACGCCGCCGAGGATGTTGCGGATGGTGCCGTTCGGCGACTTCCACATCTCCTTGAGGTTGAACTCCTTCACGCGGGCCTCGTCCGGCGTGATGGTGGCGCACTTGATGCCGACGCCGTGCTTGCGGATGGCGTGGGCGGCGTCGATCGTGACCTGATCGTTGGTGGCGTCGCGGTTCTCGACCGAGAGGTCGTAGTATTCGATCTCGAGATCGAGGTAGGGCAGGATCAGCTTGTCCTTGATCAGCTGCCAGATGATGCGGGTCATCTCGTCGCCGTCGAGATCGACGACCGGGTTCGCCACCTTGATCTTCGCCATATGCGCGTCCTCGCTGGAGGCCCCGCGGCCCCGGCCCGGGCGCGGGCCGGTCGATCGACCGGGAGCGTTGAATTGTCGCGGCGGTCCATATCACGGGCGCGCGAGAGCCGCCAACCCTTGCCTTCGGAGGATGCCCGGGCTCAGCGCCGAGTCATGCGATCGACCAGAACACGTTCACAGGCCTTGAACACCAGATAGGAGACGAGCGCTCCGACGAGGCCGGCGAGAAGTCCGACGAACTGGCGCGCCGCACCCTCCATCAATGCCACGGCGCCGTGGCGGGCGATGAAGTCGAGGTTGGCCGAGAGCATGTGGAAGATCTCGACGGTCTGCAGCGAGAAGGCGGTGAAGGCGACGCCCATGATCACGAAGGTGAGGGCCGCGTGGACATGGAGGAGGCGCACGACGATTTCGAACATGGACATCCCCCGTCGGTCGGTGACGAGCGATGAGACACCGGTCGGTCGTCTCGGGCAATCGCCCGCGCGCCGACGGATGCGACGGGAACGGTCCGAGTGCCGCGCGCGTGACGAAACGAACGACCGCGCCTCTGCGGCAGAGGCGCGGCACGGGGGGGCAAGGCGGCGGCGAGGGGGTCAGCCCTGCTGCGGCATGTCGTTCAGGAAGCCGTCGAGTTCGTGGCACGCCTGCTCGAGCTCGGCGATCTCGGCGGTCAGCGCGGCGCGGCGGTGCGCCAGGGCCTCGGCGAAGCGCGGCTGGAAGGCGACGGGGCCGAGAGTGTCACGATCGGCGAGCAGCTCCGCGATCGCCTCGACGGGGAAACGAAAACGCCGGCAGGTGACGATCAGGCCGAGGCGCGCGACGTCGTCGACGCCGAAGATGCGCATGTTGGCGCCGATGCGGCGCGGCTTGATCAGACCCTTCTGTTCGTAGAAGCGGATCGTGCGCAGCGTGATGCCGAATTTCTCCGCCAGTTCACCGATCTGGTAGGGACGATTCTCGACCGGCATCAGTTCCGACGTCACGAACAGGTCTCTGTGGGGGGCGTACACCTCGGTTCTCCTCGAATACGTGAACCCGGACGTCGGGGGGTGCGTCCGTTTCACGGTCCCTGGTATGGCACCGAGAGCTCCACTGGTGCAGGTCGTAACGGTTCATTCCGCTACGGCAAACGGTTACCCCAAGGGCATGTAACGCTGCCAACCTATTGTTACAAAAGAACGTTTCATGAGATGACGTCAGGTCGCCGGCGCTGCGGGCGAAACGTCCGGACGTATCCGTACCGGGTGATGGAACGGACGTTTCACGTCGCTTCGCGAAATGTCGACGCCGAAAAGCGCGTCGGAGGCTCCGGGTAGTGGGTGGCGCCGGGTGCGGATGCGGGTCGCGGAGCGTCTCGCCGGGCGCCGCGCCGTCGCGCCGATTCCGGCGACGGTACGCGACCGGCGCCGGCGGCGAGCGGTCCTCGTCAGGTGCGGGAGCGGAAGAGGCCGGCGGCGGTGAGGTCGACCAGCAGGTGGTCGGCGACCGTGTCGGCGAAGCCGCGACGGCGCAGGAAGTCCTTCGGATCGGTGGCCAGGCTGGGCTCGATCTCGTGGATCGCGGCGATCGCACGGGCGGCGGCGACCTCGTCGCCACGGCGGTGGGACCGGATGGCGGTGGCGGCGAGGTAGAGCGACGAGGTGGCGCCCTCGAAGAACGCGACCCGTTCGTCGGCTTCACGGGTACGGCCGAGGGCATTGAGGGCGAGGAAGGTGTAGAACTGCATCCACCGGGGTGGCGTGGCGGTGCTCGCTTCGGCGCGGACGAGGAAATGGACCGCTTCCTCGTAACGGCCGAGACGGGCGAGCACGGCGCCGAACCCGGCGATCGCGTCGGCGTCTTCGGGGTTGTTGCGCACCGCGCGCGCCGCTGCTCGGAGCGCGGCGTCGGTGTCGCCGCGGATGAGCAGGAGGTTCTCGAGCACGCGGAAGACCGCCGACGATCCGGGTGCGAGCCGGGACGCTCGATTGAGGAGTTCCTCGGCGCGGGCGAGCGGGTCGGCGAGCGACCGATCGAGGTTCTGCCGATACTCGCCGATGTGGATCTCACCGAGCATCGTCAAGGCCGGGACCAGACGCGGATTGGCGGCGACGACGGGGATCAGACAGTCGCGCGCGTCGTGATGGGCCTTGCGGGTCGATTCGTGGAAGTAGTGCCACGCCTTGGTGAGGCAGGTGAGCTCGGGGCCGATGTCGCCACTGCGACCGAGATCCTGGGAGATGGTGCCGTGGACCCGTACCGTGTTGCGGACGAAGGCGAGATCGGGCGGGGGCTCGAACGTGGTGTAGCTCGGGCCGCGGACGGCATCGAGCGTGACGGCGACGGAATCGACCAGCCGCTCGTCACCGGCGTGGACGAGTTGGAAGTAGACGTTGCTGGTTCCACCTTCGCGTACCACGAGGGCGCGCAGGCGATAGAGCGGTTGACCGACCGGTGGCGGGAAATCGGGGGACCGGCGCGTCACCACGACCGCGTCGTCGAAGCGGCGCGCGTAATCCTCGATGCGGTTGCGATAGACCGCGGCGTCGAATTCGGGCGGTGGCGGCGAGCCGGTTTCGACGGTCACCGCGAAGAGAGGCAGGACGCGCGTCGCGTCGACCCCGACGGCGGAGCCGAGGTCCGTCTCGATCGCCTGCCGCATCTCCGTCGGCTCGATCGTCGTCGCTCCGCGACCCGCCGGTGGCGGGCCGACGACGCGCGATCCGGCGTACCAGGCGCCGAAAATCGCGACGACGGCGAGCACGACGACGAGGCCGACGAGGGCGGACCGGGGTGGCGGCAGTCGAAGTCGGGCACCGGGGAGCGCCGCAGCATCCCCGCCGGGCTGCACCGCGCCGCTCGAGGACCGGGCGGCCGGCATGTCGAGCCCGGCCGACCGCTCGACGAATTCCGGTACATAGGTGCCGAGCGGCAGGGTGATCCGCAACGCGGCATCGCGGCCGTCGGTCAGATACCAGCGTTCCAGCGCCTGACGCAGGCGGCGGGCCTGGACGCGCACCAGCGGATTGTCATTGGGATCGAAGTCGTCGGAGCGATCGAGCGCGCCGACGGCGATGGTGTAGGCCTTCAGGCGATCGCCGCGACCGGCGAGCGTCTCCCCCACCACGAAGCGCAGGAAGGACGCGAGCATCGGCGACGCGACGAAAGGCTCGGAGGCGAGGATACGCCCGAGTTCTTCGACGACCTTTTCGTCGCGGTTCGACATCCGGCGTTCCCCAGCGGAAGCGAGGCCATTTCGGACGCCCCGAACGTTTCTGTCAATCCGTCAGTCCGACGGCACGTCGACAGGCTTCGCGGCTTAGGCTAACCCCGTGGCACGGAGATCCTGGGAGAGGAAGATGTCGTCGCAGATGAGCGTCGGAGCGGACGGAGCGGTGCAGCCGCCGGTGATCGTGCTGGTCGAGACCCAGATGGGCGAAAACATCGGCGCGGCAGCGCGTGCCATGGCCAATTTCGGCCTGAAAGAGCTGCGTCTCGTCAAACCACGCGACGGCTGGCCCAACGACAAGGCGCGGGCGGCGGCGAGCCGGGGCGACACGATCATCGATGCGGTGCGGCTCTTCGACACGCTCGCCGACGCGATCGCCGATCTCGAACTGGTCTACGCCACGACGGCTCGGCCGCACGACATCGCCAAGGAGGTGGAGAGCCCGGCGGTGGCGGCGGTGGCGATGGCGACAGCGGCCGGGGAAGGGGCGCGCTGCGGCGTCGTCTTCGGACGAGAGAAGTGGGGGCTGACCTCCGACGAGGTCGGTGCCTGCGACCGTATCTGCACGGTACCGGTCGATCCGATCTTCGCCTCGCTCAACGTGGCGCAGGCGGTGATCCTGGTCGCCTACGAGTGGCGCCGGGTGGTGTTGGGCGATGCCGCCTGGACGCCGTTCGGCGAGAAGGAGCGTTCGCCCCGGGCCGCCAAGGCCGATGTCTTCGCCTTCTTCGCGCATCTGGAGCAGGCCCTCGACCGGGTCGAGTTCTTCCGCCCGGTCTCGAAGCGTGACCACATGGTCCGCAATCTGCGCCAGATCTTCCAGAAGGCGCGACTCTCGGAGCAGGAAGTCAGGACGCTGCGCGGCGTGGTGGCGGCGCTCGAAGGGCGGCCGACGCGGCTCGATCTCGCCCGCTTCGACGAGATGCGGGCGGCGGCGGACCGAGAGCGCGGGGTGCGGAATCGGGACGAGGAGTGACGCCGACATTTCATTTTTCGTAAATCTTTCCTCAACTTCGCCTTAACCATGGGTGTGGTGTGATGCTTGCGGGGCCGGGCGATGGAAGGTTCTGCGTCGCGCCCGCGCCCCACCTTTCCTTCTCGATCATGCACCGTGGTGCCGATCCGGTGCCGGAGGCAGCCCCGAGCGACGCGAGGAGCGCGC
>CALMFH010000100.1 GCA_937864925.1 uncultured Alphaproteobacteria bacterium
GAACGTGCAGAAGGCGCGGGAGATCTACACCTACGCCGCCTCCTACTTCGGCGACGCCGACGCCCAGTTCAACCTCGGGCGGCTCTACCTCGACGCCGACTCGAGCGAGCGCGATCCCAAGCAGGCGGCGCGCTGGCTGCGCGTGGCGGCGAAGAAGGGCCACGTCGGCGCTCAGGCGCTGCTCGGGCAACTGCTGTTCACCGGGGACGACGATGTGCCGCGTCGTCCGGCTCAGGGGCTGATGTGGCTCACGGTGGCACGCGCCAATGCCAACGCCACCAACGAGGACTGGATCCGCGACGCGCAGGAGCAGGCCTTCTCGGTGGCGAGCGAGCAGGAACGCCGCCTCGGCGTCGCCCAGGCGCAGGACTGGATCGCCAAGTCGGGCAATCAGTGAGGCGAAGGCCGCTCGGCGTCGCCTCTACGCACCGATCGGGACGCACGGATCACGACGAGCGGATCTTGTGGAACCGGGGGCATCACCTCCGGTTCGATGCGTTTCGGGGGGCGCGGCGGTCGTGCTCGACGGGCGGTCAGCCGCCTTCGTCCGGATGGTCCGGCAGGCTCGCGTCGAAGCCGTGGAGAAAAGCGAGGCGGGAGCCGACCCAGATGTTGCGGGTCGGCCGCGCCGCATCGGGGTCGTCGAGCGAGGCGACGGTGACGTCGATGGTCACGGCACCGGCCGGTGACGCCGGTGGGGCATCGGCGAGGGGGAGGGCGGTGGCGCCGACCGCGGCGGCGATCTCCTGCGCGAAGAACAGTTGGGTGCCGCAGATCGGGCAGGAGCCACGCTTCGCCAGGGTCGACGAACGGAACCAGCGGACCTCGCCGGTGACGTCGAGATCGGAGCGCGCGACCGTCGCCCAGGTGACGACGGGGGCGCCCGCGGCACGGCGGCAGATGCGGCAGTGGCAGTGGGCGACGTCGTCGGGCGGCGTGGCCAGGGTGTAGCGCACCGCGCCGCACAGGCATCCGCCTTCGATCCGCTCCGCCGCCATCGCGATCTCCTCACCCGACGTCGAGGTCGATCCACACCGGCACGTGGTCGGACGGCTTGTCCCAGCCGCGGACGTGGCGGTCGATGCCGACGCCCTTCAGCCGATCGGCCGCCTGTGGGCTCGCCAGCACGTGGTCGATACGGATGCCCTCGTTCCGCGGCCAGCAACCGGCCTGATAATCCCAGAAGGTGAAGACCTGGGTGTCGGTCGAGGCGCGCAGGCAGTCGGTGAAGCCGAGGCCGAGGAGGCGGCGGAAAGCTTCGCGGCTCTCCGGTTGGAAGAGCGCATCGCCGAGCCAGTTCTGCGGTGTCTTGGCGTCGATCGGATCGGGGATGACATTGTAGTCGCCCATCATGAGGTAGGGCTCCTCGAGCGCCAGACGGGCTTTCGCATGGGCCTCGAGCCGGCGCATCCAGGCGAGCTTGTAGGCGAACTTGTCGGTGCCGATCGGGTTGCCGTTGGGCAGATAGAGGCCGGCGACGCGGACGACTCCACAGGGCACCGAGATCACCGCCTCGATGAAGCGCGCCTGGACGTCGTCGGGGTCGCCGGGCAGGCCGCGGGAGACGTCTTCGAGCCGATGTTTCGACAGGATGGCGACGCCGTTGAAGCTCTTCTGGCCGTGAGTGGCGACGTGGTAGCCGAGCCGCTCGAACGGGGCGAAGGGAAAACCCTCGTCGACGCTCTTGATTTCCTGGAGGACGACGACGTCGGGCCGCGTCTCCTCGAGCCAGGCCAGAGCCGTGTCGATGCGGGCCTTGATGCCGTTGATGTTCCACGTGGCGAACTTCATGGGGACTCGCTCGGCTGATGGTTCCGGCGAAGATAGCGGGCGACGGACGCGGGGTCACCCCGTGGTGTCGTGCTCCGGTCTTGGCCGGATTGCAGGGATGCGGTTCCGGGTGTCTGATCCGTTTCCGAGAGGCGACGATGGTCGGCCGCGCGTATGCAGTCGCGAGGGATCTCGCCGTGACGGTAGGGATGGCCGTCGCGGTCGCGGCACTCCTCGGCTGTAGCGCCCCGAACCACGGCGCGCAGGTCGACGGGCTGGCACCGGCACCGATCCGCGCCGTCGGGGTGATGGCGCTCGGGGTCGGATCGGCGCTGCATCTCTATCGCGGCGACGGCGCACCGGTGGTGCGGCCGGTCGCGGCGTGGCGTGCGAACGGTGAGGGTGCGGTCACCTGGCTCGGCCACGCCGGTTTTCGGATCGGCCTCGGTGGGCGGTCGATCCTGGTCGATCCGATGCTTTCCGAGAGGCTCGGCCTGCCGGTACCGCTCGCGCCCCGCCGGATGACACCGCCCCCGCCGATCACCGCGATCGATCGGCTCGACGCGGTGGTGATCAGCCACGCCGACCACGATCACTACGATCGACCGACGCTACGCCGCCTCGCCGCGCGCTTCCCCGCGGCGCGGCTGGTGATCCCGGCCGGAATGGACGCGAGAGCCGCCGACCTCGGTTTCGCCGCGACGATCGCGACGGAGGAAGGCCGGACCGTCGATCTCGGCGGGCTGCGGCTCACCGCGACACCGGCCTATCACCACGGCCGCCGCGACATGATCGGCCTTGCGCCGACGCCGGCGGTCGGCTGGGTGATCGAGGGCGGCGGGCGGCGGATCTTCCATTCCGGCGACACCGGCTACGGCCCGGCGTTCCGCGCCATCGGCGCGCGTTACGGCCGGTTCGATCTGGCACTGGTGCCGATCGGCGCCTACGAGCCGCGGGCCTTCTTCGGCGGGATGCACGCCACGCCGGAAGAGGCGGTGGCGATCGCCGTCGACCTGAGGGCGCGCCGGGCGATCGGTCATCACTGGGGCACCTTCGCCCTCGGCCCGGAGAGCCCGGCGGAGGCGTCGCGTCGTTTCGTCGAAGCCGGTCGCGGTCGCCTCGACGCGCGGGTGATGGCGATCGGCGAGACGCTGACGTTCGGGCGGTGAGCCCCGCCCCTCCGGTTCACAGCAACTGGCCGCCGTTGATGTTGATCTCTTCGCCGGTGATGTAGGAGGAGGCCTCGGAGCAGAGGAAGTGGACGAGCTCGGCCACCTCTTCCGGGCGCCCCAGCCGGCGCATCGGGATCAGCGGCAGGAACTTCTCTTCGGTGCCGGGCGACAGGATGTCGGTGATGATCTCGCCCGGCGCGATGGCGTTCACCCGGATGCCGTGGGGAGCGAAGTCGGCGGCCATCTCGCGGGTGAGCGAGGTCAGCGCCGCCTTCGAGGTGGCATAGGCCGTCCCGGCGAAGGGATGGACGCGGTGGCCGACCACCGAGGTGATGTTGACGATCGAGCCCTGGCCGCGTTTCAGCTCGTCGAACAGGCCGCGGGCGAGCAGGATCGGCGCCAGCATGTTGACGTGGAACACCTGCATCCAGGTGTACATCGGCGTGGTGATCGAGTTCAGCCGTTCGCCGGCCGGGCCCTTGGGCGAGATGCCGGCGTTGTTGACCAGCGCGTGGAGCGGTCCGCCGCCGATGCGCGCCTTGATGTCGACGATGGCGAGCGGCACCTGCTCGCGGTCGGCGAGGTCGCACTGGACGTGGTCCTCCGGTCCCGCCTCCCAGGGGCAGCGCGAGCGCTCGAAGGCGTGGCGCGAGATGGTGATGATGCGCCAGCCCTGATCGGCGAACTTGCGGACGATCGAATGGCCGATGCCACGGCTCGCCCCGGTCACCAGCATGGTGCGGCGCGAGCCGTCGGCGGCATAGGACGGCTCGGCGGAGTGATAGGGGTGATGGCCGTGGTCGACCGGGCACTTCGCCGGATCGCCGGCCGCTGCACCGCCGCTCGCGACCGGCGGGCCCGCCGGCTTCGGTGGGGTGAAGCGGTGGGTGACCGGGTCGTAGCCCTCGGGGTAGATCGGTACGCCGTCGGGGCCGATCGGCGGGGTGTAGGTGTGGGTGACGGGGTCGTATCCCGGCGGATAGGCGGGGCGGCCGGGGGCCTTGGGCTCGTCGGTCATGGCGATCGTCTCCCGATTCGCGTCGGGGCGGCCGCTTTCGGCCGGCGTCCCGTCGGTTCCCTGTCGTCGCCCCGAAGGTAGGATGCCGTACCGCCTGCGGCAAGGCGGAGCGAGGAAGCGCAGGGCGGCGAACGCGCCGGGTGAAGCCTTCCTCCGTCACGCCGGAGCGGCCGAGCGTCGCGTCTCTCGGGACTTCGAAACCGCCGGACATCTGCAGAGCGCCGTGTATCGGATCGCGTCGCGCCGATCGAACGGCCGGATCCATCCGGATCTGCCGGGCGGCAGGGCAGACGTGTTCATCGATCGTGCCTCTGCGCGGTCCGCCACGACCCTCGACCCATCCGGTGACGCCGCCTCGTCCGATGCGGTCGTTCGGCTCGCTTCCGACGCAGGCGGTCCACCGTCGTTACATGCGCGAGCGCCGATCGTTCGGTCGCGCGCAATAAGCATTGGTGCTTATGCGGATGTCCGGATCGATCCTGCCTCGGCTCTCGGATATGATGCTATCGACAGTTGTTCAGTCGACAACACCGTTGGGGATTCCCATGGCTCATATCGTAATCAATTCCACGGCAGCGCTGGAGTCGTTCTTCGGGCTGCCCAACCCGGCGGGATTGGCGTTGACCAATCTTTCGGCCTTGAGGTCGTTCTTCACCGCCTTCGATCTCGGCCAGGTGACACCCTTGGTCGTGAGCGCCAGCCTGATCCGGTTTTCCTCGCCGAGTGGAGTGACGGTCTCCATCGAGGGTTCGAATTTCGGCCCGATCACATCGGTCGACGTCGGCCAGGCCTTTTCCGATTTCGTGCATATGGTCATGACGTTGGACCCCAATTTCCATGCGACGTTGTCGCGCATCGCGCTGACCGACACGGGGTCGGGAAGCACGCTCGCGGAAGTCGTCCTTTCGCCGACGTCCTGGACCATCACGAGCGGTGCCGACGTGATGACGATCACGGGGAATCTGCCGACCAACTTCACGCAGGTGGCAAACGCCATCAACGAGATCATAGATCCGGCGACGGGGCAGTTCCGTTCCTCGTTCGATGCCGCGACGTCGTCGCTCGCGAGTTTCGGGATCACCGACATCACCGTCAGTACGTCCGGCAGCGTCGACGTCGCGATGCATTGGACCTCCACCGGCATCACCATCACGGCCGGTGACTTCGTCGCGAGCGTCACGGGCACCCTGCCGACCAATCTGGCGCAGATCGCCGGCGTCGTGTTGGATCCGGGAGGTGCCTTCGCCGCGGGGTTCAGTGTGGTCGATCTGTCTCTTACGCAGACGTCCACCGGTTCCGCCATCATGAGTTACACCGGTCCGGTACTGTCGCTCGCCGATGCGGCGACGGTGATTCTCAGTAGAGGAACCGATGCTGCCGATGTGATCGACAGCCACAATGACAAACTTTCCATCTTCGCAAGAAATGGTGATGACACGATCAACCTGTGGGCGCCCGGACCCTTCGTCGATGGCGGCGACGGGTACGATACCTTGTCACTGAAGGGATTCAGCCAGGGTGTGTTGGGTGACATCTTCGCAGGGTACAGCTACAACGGCCTCGAGACTTTTCAGGAGTCGTATTTCGGGACATCCCTGAATGGGGTGTTCTCTCAGACCTTTGGCAAGAATATCGAAAACTTCATCCTGACCGACGCAGCAGATGACGTCTTCACCTGGACGCCGGTTGCGAAGACGTCGATCGACCTCGCGGGCGGCGATGATTATCTCAGTGTCGCCGGTGGTTCACCCATCGTCAACGGTAGTGCGGCCGTCATCGATGGGGGCAGCGGTAGGGATACGCTCCAGTTCCTCGGGCCTTTCAACAATTACGGATTCGTGAAAAACGGAGATGACTCCTATACGATTTCGGGTCAGTCCAGCCTCGGATACAGTAATGGTGCGGAGGTATTCTATAATTGGACTGGGGAATTCAAGAATTTTGAAAAATTTATCTTCACCGACAAGAAGATCTACATCGGCAATGCGCAGATTTCGTGCGACTTCGATGGATCGGGTACCTCCGACGTGCTGCTGCGCAACGAGACCGGCGTGACCTATTTGTGGTCGATGAACGGAGCGACGGTGTCGGCGGGAACCACCACGACCGTCCAGGTCGGCAACAACTGGCAGATCGAGGGGATCGGCGATTTCGACGGCAACGGCACCTCCGACATCCTGTGGCTCTATGAGAATGCCGCGGATGCCGGCGACGGTTTCAACGGCATCTCCTACGTGTCGTTCCAGAACGGCGCCGTCGATACCGGTGGCGGTGTGGTGCAACAGCTCACCGGCTGGTCGATCGTCGGCGTCGCCGATTTCACGGGTGACGGGAAGTCGGACGTCCTCTACCGCTCGGACACGACCGGTCAGACCTATCTCGACGTCATGTACGGTTCCGACATCGATTGGAGCACGTCGGGCTTCACATCGGCGCAGGTCACCGACACGAACTGGACGGTGGCGGCGGTCGACGATTTCGACGGCGATGGCATGGCCGATGTGCTCTGGCGCTATTCCAATGCGGCCGATGCCTCCGACGGTCTCAACGGCACGCTCTACGAATGGACGATGAACGGGACCAACGTGGTCGGGTCGGGACTGCTGTCGCAGCAGGCCTCCGGTGATTGGCAGGTGGCGGGTACCGGTGACTTCGACGGCAACGGTGCGGCGGACATCCTGTTCCGCTATCACAATGCGGCGAACGCATCCGACCCGCTGAACGGGCTCACCTATGTCGGCTTCATGGATGGCACGACGGTGACGTCGGGCGCGCCGACACAGTGGCAGGTCGGCGAGGATTGGCAGTTGGCGACGATCGGTGACTTCGACGGCGACAGCAAGTCCGACATCCTGTGGCAACAGACCTCGACGGGTGCCACCTATGCCTGGATGATGGATGGGACGTACGTCGTCGGATCGGGCTTCACGTCCGCTCAGGCCGGGACCGGTTGGACCGCGCAGAACGGTGTGCTCATCGGGTGAGAGATCGGGCCGCCGGCCTTGCGGGAGCCGGGTGGGTTGGGGACGGGCATCCACGTCCGTCCCCGAGTCCCTACGGCGCAGCATGGACCGCAAGGGCGGAAACATGCCGGTAATTCGGACAGTCTGTGCCATCTCACCGCTGTGGATGGCGCTCGGTATCGGCTTTTCGATACCGAGCGCCGTCGCACAGAGCGAACTCGTTCGCGGTGAGGCGATCGCCCATGACCGAAGCATCGAGTTCTCGTTCGGTCCGATGATGACATCACATGTCGGAGCCTACGACCGATACATCGCACCGGAACTGGCATCGGCATGGAGGGCACTCTGGGGCGGAGGAGGAGGCTCCGGCTCCGGGTCGACCGGAAATGGGGGATTCAACGCCTCCGCTCTATTTCCGAATGGTCGTATTCCCAAGAACCTGAGCTATCGATACAGCGGACGTACCGGTTTCGACTTTTCCGTCGGGATGCGAACGAACCTGTCGTTCGCCGGTCGTCAGCGCCCGGTTCGATTCGTCGCCCATGTGATGGCCGGCGACAACGGGGTCGATTTCTTCGCGCCTCACGGTGTCGGCGTGTTCGTCGATCCGGCCAGATTGGATGCCCGCGCGCTCTTCTTCGGTGCAGCCGGAGAAGTCTCGATACCGGTGCTGGAATGGGGCGAAGGCGGCGGAAACAAACTCTGGCTGGGCGGTGGGGCGATCGCCTATCGGTCCATCACGAGCCTGGACGTCAAATCGGCCTTTTTCGACATTCATGCGAGAGACGTTCAGGACCGCTTGGAACCGCTGATGAGCGTGAAGTATGAAAGCGCTCCCTTCCGGGGATTGCTTCTCGACCCGGCAGGCCGGAGTGATCTTTCGATCGATGCGATCGCTTTCCGCACTCAGTATCTCTGGACCGTCGGCTTCAAAGCTTCGATCACCACGAAATTCTGAGATGAACTTCGGCGAAAGGCACGGCCAGCGACGTCGCGGGTGGTGAACACGGTCTTTCGACCCAACCGAGCCGGGCTCCTCGGGCGCGTGAGGTCGAGGTCGCGCGAGATGAACTTCGAGACCCGATCGCCCGGCCGGCGCACACCCCTCGAACACGTTCCGGCGCGGGTACATCCGGTTCGCACCCGACTCATCGGACCGGCCCGCCGATCACGACGGTGGTTCGCGAAAGGGGGCGGGTTTCGCCGCGTCATACCGGGCTCAGGAAATTCGGACTCGTCCGAATTTCATGAGCGGTACGGCCCGACCGGCCGACGCCCGTTCGGGCTCGCCTTCGTTCACGAAGTTTCGAACAGGTCGAAACTTCGTGAACTCGGTATCATCCGGCAACGTCGGGGCACGCGGTCGACGTTCGCCCCGGCCGTCACGCCTTCTCGATACGCTCCAGCCCGCCCATGTAGGGGCGCAGGGCTTCGGGTACGGTCACCGAGCCGTCGGCGTTCTGGTAGTTCTCGAGCACCGCCACCAGACAGCGGCCGACGGCGACGCCGGAGCCGTTGAGGGTGTGGACGTAGCGGGTGCCCTTGAAGTCGTTCGAGCGGTAGCGGGCGTTCATGCGGCGGGCCTGGAAGTCGCCGCAGTTGGAGCAGGACGAGATCTCGCGATAGGCGTTCTGACCCGGCAGCCAGACCTCGAGGTCGTAGGTCTTCTGCGAGGAAAAGCCCATGTCGCCGGTGCACAGGACGATGCGGCGATAGGGCAGGCCGAGCTTCTCCAGCACGCGCTCGGCGTTGCGGGTCATGCGCTCGTGCTCGTCGGCCGAGGTCTCGGGCGTCGAGATGGTGACCATCTCCACCTTGTGGAACTGGTGGACGCGGATCATGCCGCGGGTGTCGCGACCGGCGGAGCCCGCTTCCGAGCGGAAGCACGGCGTCCAGGCGGTGAAGCGGTAGGGGAGGGCGGCCTCCTCGACGATCTCCTCGCGGACGATGTTGGTGACCGGCACTTCGGCCGTCGGGATCAGCCAGTAGCCGTTCTCGGTGCGGAACAGATCCTCGGCGAACTTCGGCAGGTTGCCGGTGCCGTAGGCCGACTCGCTCTTCACCAGGAAGGGCGGGTTCACCTCGGTGCAGCCGTGCTCCTCGGTGTGGAGGTCGAGCATGAACTGGGCGAGGGCGCGCTCCAGCCGGGCGAGCCTGCCCTTGAGCAGGACGAACCGGGCGCCGGAGATCTTGGCGGCGGTGTCGAAGTCCATCATCCCCAGGGCTTCGCCGATGTCGAAGTGCTGCTTCGGCGTGAAGTCGAAGGCGCGCGGGGTGCCCCAGCGGGCGACCTCGACGTTGTCGTGCTCGCCGGCGCCGAGCGGCACGTCGGCGGCCGGCGTGTTGGGGATGCCGGCGAGGAGATCGGTGATCTTCCGGTCGAGTTCGCGCTCTTCGGCCTCGCCCTGCTGGATCGTCGCCTTGATCGTCGCGACTTCGGCCTTGAGGCGCTCGGCCTCGGCGAGGTCCTTGCGGCCCATGGCGGCGCCGATCTGCTTGGAGGCGGCGTTGGCCTTGGCCTGCAACTCCTGCAGCGTCGTCAGGTGAGCGCGGCGGTCGGTGTCGAGGGCGAGGACGGTGGCGGCCATCGGCTCTTTGCCACGTCTGGTCAGCCCGGCGTCGAAGGCTTCCGGGTTCTCACGGATCCACTTGATGTCGTGCATGGGGACGTCCTCGGAAACGAACGCGGTGACGGCGCGGGTCCGTCGGCTGGAAAGGGGGCGAGCCGAGAGGCGGGGAGGTCGTTGAGGCTCAGGCGCCGTCGTCCGCGTCGTCTTCGTCCGTCTTCCGCTCGACCCACTTCACCGAGAAGATGGTGAGTTCGTAGAGAAGGATGGAAGGCAGGGCAAGCGACAACTGCGACAGCGGGTCGGGCGGAGTGAGCACCGCAGCGACGATGAAGGCGAGGAGGATCGCCCAGCGTCGCTTCTCGCGCAGGGTCTGCGCGTCGATGATGCCGATGCGGCCGAGCAGCGTCAGCACCACCGGCATCTGGAAGACCAGACCGAAGGCGAAGGTCAGCCCCATGATCAGCGACAGGTACTCGGAGACCTTGGGCAGCAGCTCGATCTTGATGCCGTCGCCCTCGGTCTGCTGCATCCCGGCGAAGAAGCCGAGCACCATCGGCAGCATGAAGTAGACCAGCGCCGCGCCGAGCAGGAAGAACACCGGCGTGGCGATCAGATAGGGCAGGAAGGCCTTGCGCTCGTGGCGGTAGAGGCCGGGGGCGACGAACTTGTAGATCTGCGCCGCGATGATCGGGAAGGCGATGATCAGGGCGCCGTAGAAGGCGACCTTGATCTGGGTGATGAAGAACTCCTGCGGCGCGGTGAAGATCATCGTCGCCGGTTTGCCGGTCATCGAGCGGATGACGTAGTCGTAGGGCCAGACCAGGAAGTTGTAGATCTGCTTGGCGAAGGCGAAGCAGACGACGAAGGCGACGACCAGCGCGAGTAGGGCACGGATCAGGCGGACCCTGAGCTCGATCAGGTGTTCGATCAACGGGGCGCGTGAAGCTTCGATGTCGTCCGCGTCGCTCATGCGCCGGTCGCCTTCTTCTCACCCTCGGGTGCGGGCGTGGCGGGCGTCGCGGCGATCTCGACCGGACTCGGCGCGGCGGCGAGTGCCGGCATCGGTGCCGGGGTCAGATCCATCACCGGTTCGAAGTCCTCGGTCGGCATGGCGGCATCGTCGATGAGCTTCTCGGCGGCGGCTTCCGAGATCGCCGGTGCCTCGTCGGCGACGGTGAAGGCGGACATGGCGGACCCGGCCTCGCCGGAGCCACCGAAGTTCGGCGTGGCGAAGGGCGCGCCGCCGGCCCAGTCGGCGTCGACCGCGCTGCCGACGCGCTTGACCTCGTCGCCGATCGAGGCGAGCTGGTCGGTGACCAGTTTGGTGGGGCTGAGTGAACGCAGGTCGTCGACGCTCTTCTTGACGTCCTCGAGCTCGGCCTCGCGGATGGCGTCGTTGATCTGGCCCTGGAATTCGGCCGCCATACGGCGCGCCTTGCCGGCCCACTGGCCGACGGTGCGCAGCAGGGAGGGCAGTTCCTTGGGGCCGACGACCACCAGCGCCACCACGCCGATGATCACCAGTTCGCTCCAACCGACGTCGAGCATGTCGTTCGCCATTCGGGACGGAACGCCGAGCGCCTGGGCGCGCCGCGCCGTCTCCCTCGAGAAAAGAGGCCCCGAGCGGGGCCTCCGGGAATCGCCTCGGAACGGACGGGCCGCTCCGATCGGCGTCAGTGCGCCGACTTGGTCGGGTCGGTGGCGGCGACGGTCTCGCCGGGCTTGGCGTCGATGGTCTTGGGCGGAGCCGGCGGCGTGGCGGCGGCGGTGTCGTCCTCGGCCATGCCCTTCTTGAAGCTCTTGATGCCCTTGGCGAGGTCGCCCATCAGGTCGGACACCTTGCCCTTGCCGAACAAGAGCAGCACCACGACCACGACGATCAACCAGTGCCAGATACTCATGGAACCCATTACAGACGTCTCCTGCGGCCGTTTCCGGCGATCATCGCGAAGCCCCCCGGGCGGTGCGCCGCACTATGGCAAAAAGGGTATCCCCCCGCAACAGTGGCCGCGAGGCGCGGATCGCCGGCACCGGTGGGCGACGAGGGTCAATCGGCGGTGCGTTCGCGATCGTCCTCGTCGGGGTCGGTCGGTTCGGTCTCGGCCATCTCCAGGAGATCCGCCGCGTCGAGCGGGTCTTCGTCGGGGGTGAGGGCCGAGTCGTCGCTGGGCAGCGGCACGGCGAAGCCGGCGGGGATCTGGCCCTCGAGCAGGCCGGCGCCCTTCAATTCCTCGAGACCGGGCAGGTCCTGGATCGATTCGAGGCCGAAGTGGACGAGGAAGGCCTCGGTGGTGCCCCAGGTCACCGGTCGGCCGGGGGTGCGCCGGCGGCCGCGCATCCGGATCCAGCCGGCCTCGAACAGCACGTCGAGTGTGCCCTTGGACATGGAGACGCCGCGGATCTGCTCGATCTCGGCGCGGGTCACCGGCTGGTGATAGGCGATGATGGCGAGCGTCTCCAGCGCAGCGCGGCCGAGCTTCTTCTGCTCCACCGTGTCGCGGCCGAGGCGCGCGGCGAGGTCGGCGGCGGTGCGGAACTGCCATCTGCCGGCGACCCGCACCAGTTCGACGCCGCGGCCGGCGTAATCGGCCTCGAGCCGGGCGAGGACGGCGGCGAGATCGACGTCGGCGGGCAACTCGGCGGCGAGATCGTCCTCGCCGACCGGATCGGCCGAGGCGAAGATCAGCGCCTCGACCAGACGGCGAGCGGCGGCGTCGCGCTCGAGGGCGTCGAAATCGTCGTCGATCGCGTCGTCGTCGCGGTCGTCGTCGAAGAGATCGCTCACCGGAGATCCTCCCTGGTGTCGTCGATGTCGGTCGGCTCGTCGTCGCGCGCGCTGCGGGCGCGGGCGTGCAGCGGTGCGAAAGCATCGGTCTGGCGCAGTTCCATGCGCCCCTCGCGCACCAGTTCGAGGCTCGCCGAGAAGGTCGAGGCGATGACGGTGGCGCGCATTTCCGGGGTCAGGAAGTCGGCGACGAGGCTCTCGATCGGCGTCCAGTCGGCGGTGCGGCCGATCAGTCGCTCGAGGATGTCGCGGGCGTCGGCGAGACCCCACACGGCGCGGGCCACCACCCTGACCGAGGTGATCATGTAGCGTTGGCGCTGCACCGCATAGGCGGCGAGGAGGTCGTAGAGGCTCGCCTGCCATTCGGCCCGCACCGTCGCCGTCGTCGTCTCGGGGGCGCCGCGCGGGAAGACGTCGCGGCCGAGGCGGTGGCGGGCCATCAGTCGAGCAGCGGCGGCGCGCATCGCCTCCAGCCGGCGCAGGCGGAAGGCAAGCGCCGCGGCGAGTTCCTCGCCGGTCGGCTCGTCGTCCTGCGGGGGCGCCGGCAGCAGCAGGCGCGATTTCAGGTAGGCGAGCCAGGCGGCCATCACCAGATAGTCGGCGGCGAGTTCGAGGCGGCGGGCGCGGACGCGCTCGACGAAGGTGAGGTACTGGTCGACGAGGGCCAGGATCGAGATGCGGGCGAGATCGACCTTCTGATTGCGGGCGAGGGTCAGGAGGAGGTCGAGCGGACCTTCGAAGCCGGCGACGTCGACGATCAGGGTATCGTCGGGGTCGGCGGTGCGCGGTGGCGTGCTCCAGTCTTCGGCCGGCGCGTCGACGCGTCCACCCGGCGGCAACGGCAACACCGCCTGCGTGTCCCTCGTCTCCGGCGAAGTCTCGGCCTCGCTCGCCACCACGTCGTCGTCTCCCCGGCCCCCCGGGGAGAGGTGTGTCAGACGGAAGGCGTTCCCGTCAATCGGGCGAACTGCGCTCTCGCCGCGGCTTCGTCGAGTGGTTCGGGCGCACGCCGGCAGGCCAGTGCCCGGGCGGCGCGTTCGGCGGCACGACCGGCGAGCGGCACGGCCGCAGCGGCGACCGCCCGCATCTCGGCGAGGTCGCCGTTGCAGTGGAGGGCGAGATCGCAGCCGGCGGCGAGTGCGGCGGCGGTACGTTCGCCGATCGTGCCGGAGAGCGCCTGCATCGACACGTCGTCCGACATCAGGCAGCCGTCGAAGCCGATGAAATCGCGGATCACCTCGTCGATCACCGTTTTCGAGGTCGTCGCCGGCCGCTCGGCATCGAGGGCGGTGTAGACGACGTGGGCGGTCATGGCGAGCGGCAGTCCGGCGCCGTCACGGAAGGGTGGGAAGTCGGTCGCCTCCAACTCGGCGCGGGGCGTGTCGACGACCGGCAGATGGTGGTGGCTGTCGACGCCGGCGCGGCCATGGCCGGGGATGTGCTTGATCACCGGCAGGACGCCGCCGGCGAGCAGTCCTTCCGCCGCGGCGCGGCCGAGTTCGGAGACGACGTCCGGGGTCACGCCGTAGGCGCGGTGGCCGATGACGTCGTGGGCGCCCTCGACCGGCACGTCGAGGACCGGCAGGCAGTCGACGTCGATGCCGAGGGCGCGGAGATCGGCGGCGATCAGGCGGGCGCCGAGCCGGGCGGCGGCGAGACCGTCGGCGGGCGACCGGGCGAAGACGTCGCCGTAGGTGCGGCCGGTCGGGTAGGCCGGCCACTGCGGCGGCCCGAGCCGTTGGACGCGGCCACCCTCCTGGTCGATCAGCACCGGCGCGTCACGGCCGACCGCCTCGCGCATCGCCGCGGTGAGAGCTCGGATCTGCGCCGGCGTCTCGCAATTGCGGCGGAAGAGGATGAAACCCCACGGATCGGCGTCGCGATAGAAGGCGATCTCGTCGGTGGTGAGCACTGGCCCGGAGGAGCCACAGATGAAGGCGGAAGCGGTCATGGAGAGGTTCCGGAGGGCGGGGACGAGGTCGGAAGACGCGAACGGCCGGTCGAGGCTGGACCACGACCGGCCGCACGAGAAGCGAACGCCGGCTCAGCGCTTGACCACCATGCACTGGCCGCCCTGCGACTGGATCTGAGAGCACAGTGCCGCGGCCTGTTCGCGCGATCCGCCGGCGACGCGGGCACGGTAGAACACTCCCTTGGCGCCGAGGTCGGCGCGTTGGACGTCGACCGCCTTGCCGGCGAGGCCGGAATGTTTGCGCTGGGCGGCGGCGAAGGAGGCTCGCGCCGCGGCATCGGTGCCCGAGGCCGAGATCTGGACCATGTAGTCGCCACCACCCGAGGCCGGCGGCGGCGGAGCGATGGCGACCGGCGCCGAGGCCGTCGTCACCGGTGCGGCGGCAGCCGGCTTCGGTGCGGCGGGCGCGGCCGGAGCGGCCGGAGTGGCGGACGGCGCCGGCGGTTCGGGGGCGAGACGGGGGGCGACCGGGCCGAGGTCTACCTCGACGGGGGGATCCTCGACGGGGCGGACGTCGTGGCCGCGGGGGCGCTCGGCGCCCGCGCCTGCCTCGTGGGCCGGGCGTACCTCTACGGGCTCATGGCCGGCGGCGAGC
>CALMFH010000101.1 GCA_937864925.1 uncultured Alphaproteobacteria bacterium
TTGTAGCCGCCGAAGGGGGCGCCGGGGGTGCGGGGCACGCCGTTGACGTGGACCATGCCGGCGCGCAGCGCCCGGGCGACGCGGCGGACGCGGGCCGGGTCGCCGGTCTCGAGCCGCGACGACAGGCCGTAGGGCGTGTCGTTGGCGATGGCGATCGCCTCCTCTTCGGTGTCGAAGGGGATGATCGACAGCACCGGTCCGAAGATCTCCTCCCGCGCGATGGTCATGTCGTTGGTCACGTCGGCGAAGACGGTCGGGCGGATGAAGTATCCCTTCTCCAGCCCTTCCGGTGCCTCGGGGCCGCCGGCGACGAGGCGGGCACCCTCCTGGATACCGATGCGGATGAGGTTGCGGATCTTGTCGCGTTGGGCCTCGGAGATCACCGGACCGATGTGGCGGCCGGGCTTCGAGGCCGGACCGACCTCGGTGGCGGCGGCGACGCGGGCGGCGACTTCGACCGCCTCGTCGTAGACGGGGCGCTCGACCAGCATGCGGGTCGGGGCGTTGCAGGACTGGCCGGAGTTGCCCATCACGGCGAGCGTGCCGCGCTTCACCGCCGCCTCGACGTCACAGTCGGCGAAGATCAGGTTGGGCGACTTGCCGCCGAGCTCGAGCGCCACCTTCTTCACGGTGCCGGCGGAAGCGCGCATCACGGCGATGCCGGCGCGGGTCGAGCCGGTGAAGCTCATCATGTCGATGCCCGGATGGTTCGACATGGCCTCGCCGACGGTCGGGCCGTCGCCGTTGACGAGGTTGAAGACGCCGGCGGGGAAGCCGGCCTCGTGCATCATCTCGGCGAAGAGCAGGCCGGAGAGCGGTGCGATCTCGGAGGGCTTCAGCACCACGGTGCAGCCGACGGCGACCGCCGGGGCGACTTTCAGCGCGATCTGGTTCATCGGCCAGTTCCACGGCGTGATCAGACCGCAGACGCCGATCGGCTCCCACAGCAGCCGGTCGCCGGAGCCGTCGGGGTTCAGCGGCCGCTCGAAGCGGAAGCGATCGAGAGCCGCGAGCGCTCCCCGGATCTCTTCGATGCCGGCGGCGGCCTGGGCGCGGCGGGCGAAGTCGATGGGGGCGCCCATCTCCTCGGAGATCGCCTCGGCCATCTCGTCGTGGCGGGCGCGATAGACCTCCTCCAGTCGGACCAGGGCAGCGCGGCGCTCGGCGAGGGGGGTCTCGGCCCAGGCGGGGAAGGCGCGACGGGCGGCGGCGACGGCGCGATCGACGTCCGCGGCCGAGCCGAGCGAGATCACCGCGGCGACCGATTCGTCGGAGGGGTCGATGACCTCGAGGGTGCGCGGCGTGGCGGGCGCCACCCAGGCGCCGTCGATGTAGAAGTCGGTCTTGGCGATCGGCATGGGACTCCCCGGAAGTCGGCACCGCGGGCGAAGGACGCGCCCGCGGTGGTCGGAGAGCCAGTCTATGCGATGGACGGCGCGGCGCCAGGGGTGTGGCCGCAGAGCCGATCAGTGGCAGCCGTCGCAGTTCTTGGAGCCGCAGCTCGCCTTGGAGGCGCAGGCGGCACCGTCCTTCAGGCCAACGCGGGCGCGGAGGCTCGCCGGCAGCCAACGTAGGGCGAGGAAGGCAGCGGCACCGAGAACGATGCCGTAGACGATCGTCATCTCGTTCATCTCAGGAGGGCTCCGGCGATGTGGTAGGTGGCGAAGGAGGCGGCATAGGCGAGAACGAACATGTAGACGAACATCACCGTCGGCCAGACGCGGGAGTTGGTCTCGCGACGGACCACCGCCAGCGTCGACAGGCATTGCGGCGCGAAGACGTACCAGACCAGGAAGGAGAGCGCCGTCGGCAGCGACCAGGCGGCGGAGAGGATCGGCTGCAGCGCCTGGCGGGCTTCTTCGCCGGTGGCGGAGAGGGCATAGACGGTGGCGAGCACGCCGACCGCGACCTCGCGCGCCGCCATGCCGGGGATCAGTGCCACGACGATCTGCCAATTGAAGCCGATCGGTTCGAAGATCGGTGCGAGAAAGTGACCGATGCGACCGGCGACGGAGAAATCGATGGCCGGACCGGTGGCGCCTTCCGGTGGTGCCGGAAAGCTCGACAGGAACCAGATCAGGATCATCAGCGCCAGGATGACGGTGCCGGCGCGGCGCAGGAAGGCGCCGGCGCGGATCCACAGACCGAGCGCCACGTTGGCCGGAGCCGGCATCTTGTAGTCCGGCAGTTCCATGATGAAGGGCTCGGTCGCCTCGCGCCAGACGAGCTTCTTCAGGATGAAGGCCACCGCCAACGCCGACAGGATGCCGGTGGCG
This sequence comes from uncultured Alphaproteobacteria bacterium, assembly GCA_937864925.1. Classification (GTDB taxonomy): domain Bacteria; phylum Pseudomonadota; class Alphaproteobacteria; order Rhizobiales; family Ancalomicrobiaceae; genus CALBKH01. Next base: position 2,277 of record CALMFH010000101.1, read on the forward strand.
AAGAGACCGAACATCACCAGGCCCTGCAGTCCGACGCCGCCGAGAATGGTCTCGTCCGGCACGAAGGCGGCGATGATCAGGGTGTAGACCGGCAGGCGGGCCGAACAGGTCATCAGCGGCGCCACCAGGATGGTGGCGATGCGATCGCGCCGGTTCTCGATGACGCGCGCCGCCATGATGCCGGGAATGGCACAGGCGAAGGACGACAGCAGCGGGATGAAAGCGCGGCCGTGCAGGCCGGTGCCGGCCATCAGGCGATCCATCAGGAAGGCCGCCCGCGCCATGTAGCCGAAGTCTTCCAAGAGGATGATGAAGAAGAACAGGATGACGATCTGCGGCAGGAAGACCAGCACCGCGCCGACACCGGCGAAGACGCCGTCGACGATCAGGCTACGCAACATCCCGTCCGGCAGGATCTCGCCGACCCCGACACCGGCCGCCTCGATGCCGGCCTTGATCAGGTCCATCGCCGGGGTCGCCCAGGAGAAGACCGCCTGGAACATCAGGAACAGCACGGCGAGCAGGATGACGACGCCGGCGACCGGGTGGAGCAACACCGTGTCGAGCTTGCGGGTGAGGTGCTCGTTGCCGGGATGGAAGGCGCAGTCGTGGAGGATGCGGGCCGCCTCGGCATGGGCGGCGCGGATCTCGGCGGCGGTGGGTTCACGCCAGCCGTGTTCGGTCGGCGGGTCCTCCAGCAGGGGAAGCTCGTCGATGGCGGCGAGGAGGGCGGCGGTGCCGCCGCGTTTCACCGCGACGGTCTCGACCACCGAGATCCCCAGTTCCTTCGACAGTCGGTCGACGTCGATACGGCCGCCCTGGCGGGCGACGATGTCCATCATGTTGAGCGCGAGCACCATCGGCCGGCCGACGGCCTTCAGTTCCATCACCAGGCGCAGGACGAGGCGCAGATTGGTGGCGTCGGCGACGCAGACGACGGCGTCGGGGATCTCCTCGCCGTCGAGCCGACCGAGGACGACGTCGCGGGTGATCACCTCGTCGGGGCTGCGGCCACGCAGGGAATAGGTGCCGGGCAGATCGAGGATCTTCACCGGCCGACCGGCGGGGGTGACGAAGGAGCCTTCCTTGCGCTCGACGGTGACGCCGGCGTAGTTGGCCACCTTCTGGCGCGAGCCGGTGAGGGCGTTGAACAGCGAGGTCTTACCGGAATTGGGGCAACCGACCAGGGCGATCTCGGGAGCGGCGGGACCGTTCATGCCTCAACCCTCGGCGACGAGGACGACATCGGCCTCGCGGCGGCGCAGCGCCACCGTGAGGTCGTCGACGCGGACGGCGAGGGGATCGCGGCCGAAGGGGCCTTCGTGCAGGATCTCGACCCTGGCGCCCTCGACGAAGCCCATCTCCAGCAGGCGGCGCTCCATCTCGGTCCAGGGAATGGTGAGAGCGTCGGTCGGGGTGAGGCCGGTGACCCAACCGGACCAACCGCGCGAGCGGCGGCCGAGGCGGTCGAGAGGCGCGCCGGCCGGGGCGGCGAAGGCGGATTCACGGGTGGGGATCATGAGACGGGCTCCGACGATCGAACGTGCCCGTTGATATCGCTTTTGATAATCACTCGCAATAAGTAAAGTTGCGATGGCCTGCGGCATGTCGTCCTCCGTCGTCGGCAATCCGACACGGTGTGGGCCGTGCGGATCTCTCTTGGGAGGAATTCGCAAGATGTGTGCCGGGGAGGGGGGATGAGTTCGTTGCCTCCTGAGATCCGGCCTCGTCGCCCGACAGAAATCTTTATCTGCCCCAATTTCAAGGGATCGAGGTAGTGGATGGGCTGTTCCCGATTTGCCCTCGATAGTCGAACGTAGCGACTGCTCCCGCAAAGTGAATTGCCCTCAGTCTTTTACTCCCTGGACCTTCTTGATAGCCTCGGGAATCGCCTTAAGTGTCTCGCTTATAACTGTCATCCAAGGGACGAGGGCCTCGGTTGGTAGATTTTTAAACGCATTTCCTTTGGAAGCCTCCCAGTCAAATGCCTCTTGAAGCTCCCTGACCGTCATTTCCCCATCCCTTAGGTGAATATATAGGCGGCCCTGTCGCAATGCGTGACGCCGCTCTCGCAAGCGCTCAGCTTGGTCCATCTGCGCCCTTCCAAGGCGAATACAAATAATTACAAATAACATAATAAATCCATAGAACGTAATACTTTTAATTACCGATACTATAAGTGCAACCCAGGAATTTATCTGAGTTTCATTCGTATACAATATAGAACCTATTATAGTATTAGCAGTTTCGGCGCCAATAAATTGCTTGATAAAAGGGATAGAAGAAACGAATATACCAAACGTTATCATTGTTATCGCCATCGTGAAAAATTTTCTGCCCTGTCTAATGTAGCCGATAGCGTCATATTCTAAATAAATGGCTGATAATTCTACTAATAGATCTGCTGCTATGATATTCTGCTTCTTGGCATTTGATATTGTGTGACTTTCTTTTTTATAATCTTCTTTGTTCATTTCCTCCGATGAGGGTACCCCATTTTCCGTATTGAATCTTGTATCTTGATTCGATAAGTCACTACTCGAATCTTGTCTATTGTAATTATCGGCTTCGTTATGGTCGATATTTTTACTCGAAATCCCATGACCCTGTATTCGTTGGATATTTTCCAAGGCTGAATATTGTAAAAGCAATCGTTCTAGTAATTTTGTTGTTTCATCGAAGTTAATACTAGTATCAAGGCATTTGAAATTATTGAAATCTATTTCCCTTTTGAAAATTTCCGCTGAGTTTGAATTGCTGTAGTATTTATCTAAATACTCCATATATAATGACTTCATTAATTGATTTGACGAGTCTATCTTATTGGGGGTGCAGGTTTCTTTGGCTCCGGACATTTCACTTTATCCCAAATCATGAGCAATAATCACGTATACGATATGGTACCACGATGGGTTAAGAGCTTCGATAGCCCCAGAGGACATGATAATGTTGCTACTTCGATTGATTTCAACAAGAGCGCAGTTACACCTACTCCGAGTAATATTAGATGCTGCACTAACTTTTTAATATGCGATCAATCGCATCCCTTCGCATTCCAATGAAGAAACAGTATTCTGAAAATAAAAAACCGGGCCTCGTCGACGGACGAGACCCGGCCTTCTGTCGGCGATACGACGCGGCCGCTCAGGCGCTCTGCTTGGCGAAGCGCTTGCGGTCGTTGGGGTCGAGATGGAGCTTGCGCAGGCGGATCGACTTCGGGGTGACTTCCATCAGCTCGTCGTCCTGGATCCAGGCCAGGGCCCGCTCCAGCGTCATGCGGATCGGCGGGGTCAGCTTCACCGCCTCGTCCTTGCCGGCGGCGCGGATGTTGGTGAGCTGCTTGCCCTTGAGCACGTTGATCTCGAGGTCGTTGTCGCGGGTGTGCTCGCCGACGATCATGCCGCGATAGACCTTGGTGCCCGGCTCGATCATCATCGGGCCGCGGTCTTCCAGCTTCCACATGGCGTAGGCGACGGATTCGCCCTGGTCGTTGGAGATCAGCACGCCGTTGCGGCGGCCGGCGATCTCGCCCTTGTAGGGGGCGTAGTCGTGGAAGAGGCGGTTCATGATGGCGGTGCCGCGGGTGTCGGTCATCAGCTCCGACTGGTAGCCGATCAGGCCGCGGGTCGGGGCGTAGAAGACCAGGCGCAGGCGGTGACCGCCCGACGGCCGCATCTCGACCATGTCGGCCTTGCGCTCGGCCATCTTCTGGACGACGACGCCGGAGAACTCCTCGTCGACGTCGATCAGCACCTCTTCGATCGGCTCGAGCGTCTCACCCGTCGCCTCGTCCTTCTTCAGCACGACGCGGGGGCGCGACACGGCGAGTTCGAAGCCCTCGCGACGCATGGTCTCGATCAGCACCGCGAGCTGCAATTCGCCGCGGCCGGAGACGAAGAACGAGTCCTTGTCCTCGGATTCCTCGATGCGCAGCGCGACGTTGCCCTCGGCCTCCTTCATCAGGCGGTCGCGGATGACGCGGCTCGTCACCTTGTCGCCTTCGGTGCCGGCGAGGGGCGAATCGTTGACCAGGAAGCTCATGGTGACGGTCGGCGGGTCGATCGGCTGAGCGTGCATCGGCTCGGTGATCGAAAGGTCGCAGTAGGTGTCGGCGACGGTGCCCTTGGACAGACCGGCGATGGCGACGATGTCGCCCGCCTCACCGAGGTCGATCGGCTGACGCTCCAGGCCGCGAAAGGCGAGGATCTTGGAGACGCGGCCCTGTTCGAGCACAGTGCCGTCGTGGTGCAGCACTTTGATCGTCTGGTTGGGCTTCACCGACCCCGACGAGATGCGGCCGGTGATGATGCGGCCGAGGAAGGGATTGGCCTCGAGGATGGTGCCGATCATGCGGAAGGCGCCCTCTTCGACGTGCGGCTCGGGCACGTGGGAGAGGACGAGGTCGAGCAGCGGCGCCATGCCGTCGGTCTCGGGCCCTTCCGGTGAATAGGCCATCCAACCGGAGCGGCCGGAGCCGTAGAGGATCGGGAAGTCGAGCTGCTCTTCGCTGGCGTCGAGGGCGGCGAAGAGATCGAAGACCTCGTTGACCACCTCCTGGGCGCGGGCGTCGTGGCGGTCGACCTTGTTGATGGCGACGATCGGGCGAAGGCCGACCTTCAGCGCCTTGCCGACGACGAACTTGGTCTGCGGCATCGGACCCTCGGCGGCGTCGACCAGCACGATGGCGCCGTCCACCATGTTGAGGATGCGCTCCACCTCGCCGCCGAAGTCGGCGTGGCCGGGGGTGTCGACGATGTTGATGTGGGTGTCCTTCCAGACGATCGAGGTCGCCTTGGCCAGGATGGTGATGCCGCGCTCCTTCTCCAGCTCGTTGGAATCCATCACGCGCTCGGCGACCTTCTGGTTCTCGCGATAGGTGCCGGACTGTTTGAGGAGCTCGTCGACCAGCGTGGTCTTGCCGTGGTCGACGTGCGCGATGATGGCGATGTTGCGGAGCTTCATGGGAACGCCTGCCGGTTCCGGGGCTCGCGCGTCATGTCGCGCCGCCCGCGTTCTGTTCGATGATCTGTCACGGATTTGCGCCGTCTCTACTCGTTTAGCCGATTTTTCGCAAGCGCGAGAGACGGGCTGCTCCGGTCGGGAGCGGACGATGAGAGCCCACCGAGACGATTTCGTGACGACCGGACTGGACATATCATAAGGTATCCTTATTTTATGGGCGACGAATTTCATGGGGCGACCGATGAACGACCCGAGCGAGGAACCCCTCGCCTTTCTCTTCTCCGACGTGGCGCGGCTGTTCTGGCGGCGGCTGGAGACCGCCTGGGCGCGCGCCGGTCACGATTTCGGCTCGGCCGAGGTGCGGGTGCTGATCACCATCGTCGACAACCCGGGTCTGAGGCAGGCACAGCTCGCCGAGCGGCTCTACATCGAGCCGATGACGCTGGTCGGCCATCTCGACCGGCTCGGCGGGCGCGGACTGGTCGAGCGGCGAGCGGATCCGGGCGATCGGCGGGCGAAGCTGGTCTTTCCGACGGAGCGGGCGGCGCCGGTGTTGGAAGAGCTCAGGGCGATCTCGGCCGGGATCAGGGCGGCGCAGACGGCGGGGGTCTCGGCCGACGAGGCGGCGGCGCTGCGCGGTCTCCTGACGCGGGTCAGGGCCAATCTCGCCGGATTCGACATTGGGGAGGGGCGGTGATGAGCGAGACCTCTCGGCCGGCGGTGTCGCCGGCGCGCGCCACGCTGATCGGTGGGCTCCTCACCGCCATCGCTTCGGTGTCGATGGCGCTCTACACCCCGGCGATGCCGGCGCTGGTCACGGCGCTCGGCACCACCATGGCGACGATCAAGCTGTCGCTCTCCGCTTATTTCGCCGGTTTCGCCCTGGCGCAGCTGGTGTGCGGGCCGCTCTCCGACGCCTACGGCCGGCGGCCGATCGCCTTCGCCTTCCTGGCGCTCTACACCGTGGCCGGCGTCGCGGCGAGCCTCGCCGGCACGGTCGAGGTGTTGATCGCGGCGCGGCTCGTCCAGGGCGTCGGCGCGGCGGTCGGGGTGGCGATCAGCCGGGCGGTGGTGCGCGATCTCTTCACCGGGCAGGAGTCGGCCCGGGTGATGAACGCCATCGGCATCGTGCTGGCGGCCGGGCCGGCGATCGCCCCGACCATCGGCGGCCTGCTCTCCCAGACGCTCGGCTGGCATGCGGTGTTCGTCGCCATGACGGTGTTCGGCGCCGGCGCGCTGGCGTCGGTCTACTTCGCCCTGCCGGAGACCAATCGGACGCCCGATCCGGCGCTCGCCCGGCCGGGCCGGGTGCTCGCCACCTATCGCAGCCTCCTCGGGGATCGACGCTTCCTCGCTCCGGCGCTCGCCATCTCCTTCTCGGTCGGGCCGATCTACTCGCTCGGCACCATGCTGCCCTTCGTGCTGATCGACCGGGTCAGCCTGACACCCACCGCCTTCGGCGTCGGCATGTTGGCGCAGACCGGGTCGTTCTTCGCCGGCGGTCTCTTCGCCCGGCGGCTGATGGCCGTGGTCGCTGCCGACCGGCTGGTGCTGCCCGGCCTGGTGCTGTCGTTCTGCGGCGGGGCGGCGACGCTGGCGATCGGGGTGCTGTGGCCGGCGAGCTATGCGGCGGTGATGATCCCGGTCGGCGTCTTCGCCTTCGCCATGGCGCTGGTGATCCCGCCCTTGACCACCGCGGCGCTCGCCCCCTTCGCCACGACCGCCGGCTCGGCCTCGGCGCTGATGGGCTTCCTGCAGATGAGCACCGGCTTCCTCGGCGGCACCGCGGCGACGCTGTTCACCGACCCGGTGACCGGGCTGAAGGTGGTGTTCCCGACGATGCTGGCGGTGGCGGTCGCGGCGGGGCTGTGGAAGCGACGGATCGTCCACGACGGCGCCGCGGTCGAACACGGCGGATGAAAAGAGAGGGCGGCGAACCCTGCGGTCGCCGCCCGTCATGGCCACATATCGTTCGGCCCGGATCACGCCCCGAGGCGGTTCTTCCGCCGGCCCAGCGTCCGGAGGCGCAGGGCGTTGAGCTTGATGAAACCGGCGGCGTCGCGGTGGTCGTAGGCGACCTTGCCTTCCTCGAAGGTGACCAGTTCCTGGTCGTAGAGCGACCACGGCGAGCGGCGGCCGGTGACGCGGACGTTGCCCTTGTAGAGCTCGAGCCGGACCTCGCCGGTGACGCTCTCCTGGGACTTGTCGATCAGCGCCTGCAGCATCTCGCGCTCCGGCGAGAACCAGAAGCCGTTGTAGATCAGCTCGGCGTAGCGCGGCATCAGCTCGTCCTTGAGGTGAGCGGCGCCGCGGTCGAGGGTGATGGACTCGATGCCGCGATGGGCGGCGAGCAGGATGGTGCCGCCCGGGGTCTCGTAGACGCCGCGCGACTTCATGCCGACGAAGCGGTTCTCGACCAGGTCGAGGCGGCCGATGCCGTTGTCGCGGCCGAGCTCGTTGAGCCTGGTGAGCAGCGTGGCGGGAGACATCTCGACGCCGTCGATCGCCACCGCGTCGCCCTTCTCGAAGCGGACGACGATCTCGGTCGAGGCGTCCGGGGCCTCCTTGGGCGAAATCGTCCGCATGTGGACGTATTCCGGCGGCTCCACCCACGGATCCTCGAGCACCTTCCCTTCCGAGGACGAGTGCAGCAGGTTGGCGTCGACCGAGAAGGGGGCCTCGCCGCGCTTGTCCTTGGCGATCTGGATCTGGTGCTTCTCGGCGAAGTCGATCAGCGCCTCGCGCGACTTGAAGTCCCATTCGCGCCACGGGGCGATGATCTTCATGTCCGGTTCGAGGGCGTAGTAGCCGAGCTCGAAGCGGACCTGATCGTTGCCCTTGCCGGTGGCGCCGTGGCAGACGGCGTCGGCGCCGACCTGACGGGCGATCTCGATCTGGCGCTTGGCGATCAGCGGCCGGGCGATCGAGGTGCCGAGCAGATAGTCGCCCTCGTACTGGGCGTTGGC
>CALMFH010000102.1 GCA_937864925.1 uncultured Alphaproteobacteria bacterium
ACTTCACGCCCTCGCCCTGCTTGACGTAGGGGTCGTAGCCTTCACGGAAGCGCCAGTTGGTCTCCTTGCCGTCGACCACCGGCCACTTCAGGCCACGCGCCTTGTGGTAGACGTCGAAGGGCGCGAGATCGTGGGCATGGCCGCGGCCGAAGTCGGCGTATTCCTCGAACAGGCCCTTCTGCAGGTAGAAGCCGAAGTCCTTCGATTCGTGGTTGGTGAAGCCTTCGGCGACCTCGGAGACCGGGAACTTGTCGACCTTGCCGTTCTTGTAGAGCACCTCGTAGAGGGTCTTGCCGGCGAGTTCGGGCTTCTTGGCGATCAGTTCCGGCGGCCACACCTCCTCGACCTTGAAGCGCTTGGAGAACTCGACCACCTGCCAGACGTCGGAGCGGGCCTGGCCCGGCGGTTCGATCTGCTCACGCCAGAACTGGGTGCGGCGTTCGGCGTTGCCGTAGGCACCTTCCTTCTCGACCCACATGGCGGTTGGCAGGATCAGGTCGGCGGACAGCGCGGTGACGGTCGGATAGGGATCCGACACGGTGATGAAGTTGGCGGGGTTGCGGTAGCCCGGATACCCCTCCTCGTTCATGTTGGGGGCGGCCTGCATGTTGTTGGTGCACTGCACCCAGTAGGCGTTGATCAAGCCGTCCTTGAGCTGGCGGTGCTGCAGGACCGCATGGGCGCCGATCTTGTCGTTGATCGTGCCTTCCGGCAGACCCCACATCGTCTCGGCGATCTTGCGGTGCTCGGGGTTGGTCACCACCATGTCGGCGGGCAGGCGGTGGGCAAAGGTACCGACCTCGCGCGCGGTGCCGCAGGCGGAGGGCTGTCCGGTCAGCGAGAAGGGCGAGTTGCCCGGCTCGGAGATCTTACCGACCAACAGATGTACGTTGTACATCATGTTGTTCACCCAGGTGCCGCGGGTATGCTGGTTGAAGCCCATGGTCCACAGCGACATGACCTTCTTGTTCGGGTCGGCGTAGACCTTGGCCATCCGCTCCAGCTTGTCGACCGGAACGCCGGAGAGCTTGGAGACGTACTCGGCGGTGTAGGGCTTCACCAGTTCGGCGTATTCCTCGAAGGTGATCGGGTCGAGCTTACCGGCGTCGACCTTGTGAGAGGCATTGACCGCCTTCTCCTCGAGCGGATGCTTGGGACGCAGGCCGTAGCCGATGTCGGTGGCGGTCTTGGTGAAGATGACGTTCTTCGCCACGAACTCCTTGTTCACCGCGCCGGTCTGGATGATGTGGTTGGCGATGTAGTTGAGGATCGCCAGATCGGTCTGCGGCACGAAGATCATGCCGTTGTCGGCGAGCTCGAAGGAGCGATGCTCGAAGGTCGACAGGACATGGACCTCACAGCCCGGCTTGGTGAGACGGGTGTTGGTGAGACGCGACCACAGGATCGGGTGCATCTCGGCCATGTTGGAGCCCCACAGCACGAAGGCGTCGGCGTGCTCGAGGTCGTCGTAGCAGCCCATCGGCTCGTCGATGCCGAAGGCGCGCATGAAACCGACCACGGCCGAGGCCATGCAGTGACGGGCGTTGGGATCGAGGTTGTTGGAGCGCAGGCCGGCCTTCATGAACTTGGAGGCGGCGTAGCCTTCCCAGACCGTCCACTGGCCGGAGCCGAACATGCCGACGCCGGTCGGGCCCTTGGCCTTGAGCGCCGCCTTCCACTTCTCGGCCATGATGTCGAAGGCCTGATCCCAGGTGATCGGGGTGAAGTCGCCGTTCTTGTCGTACTTGCCGTTCTTCATGCGCAGCAGCGGCGTCTGGAGACGGTCCTGGCCGTACATGATCTTGGACAGGAAGTAGCCCTTGATGCAGTTGAGGCCGCGGTTGACCGGCGCCTCCGGGTCACCCTGGGTGGCGACGACGCGGCCACCCTTGGTGCCGACCAGCACCGAGCAGCCGGTGCCGCAGAAGCGGCAGGGCGCCTTGTCCCAACGGATGCCGGCGTCGCCGACGGCGGCGGCGGAGGCGGGCAGCGGGATGCCGGCCACCGCAGCGGTGGCGGCGGCGGCGGAGGCCTTCAGCACGTCGCGGCGGGAAGTGTCGATGGTCATCGGTCGCGACCCTCCAGTGGTCGATCGGGGGTGGTCTCAGGCCGCGCGGGTGTCGGCCACGGGTTCGGAAACGTCGGGTTCGAAGGCGTGATAGACGAGCGACGTGCCGACGACATGCGGCACGTGGTTCATCGCCATGAGGGCGTCGGAGGCGAAGCGGTCGCCGACATCGGTGGCGGTGACGACCAGACGGCCGTCCCCGGACGAGGCGTGGACCTCCACGCCGGGCATCTCGGCGAGACGGGTGCCGACCTCGGCTTCCCGCTCGGGCGTGGTCTGGACCAGAACACCGATCACGTTCATGCCGTCGCTCCCTCTTGCGATGGTCCGTCGTGGATCTCGATCGCCGCGACCGGGCAGACGCCGACGCAGGCGCCGCAGCCGGAGCAGGTCTCGGTGGCGAGCGCCGGCAGGAAACGGCCGTCGACGCGGGGGGCGAACCGAATCGCCGATGTCGGGCAGGCGTCGCCGCAGGAGCGGCAGTGGACGCCGCCGAGCGCCAGACATTTCGCGCCGATCGCCGCCTTCGCCGTCCAGGGGCGGGACTCGGTGCGGGTGAGGGCGCCGGTCGGGCAGGCGTCGGCGCAGTCACCGCAGAAGGTGCACTCGCCGTGGACGAATTGGAGGACCGGTCGGCGCCGGGCGTCGAGGCGGATCACCTTCTCGGGGCAGGCGGTGACGCAGGCGAGGCAACCGTCGCAGGCGGCGCGGAAGGCCGCTTCGTCACGCGCCGTCGGAGGCCGCAGGGCACGCGCTTCCGCAGGACGAGCGAGCCGCCCTCGGAACAGGTCGCGACGTGCCAATGCGACAGGCATGGATGCCTCCTCTCGAGGCGGGACCATGTCTTTTCACACTAATTCCGAACTTGATATTTGATAAGCCCCCGGCCTTCGGACGCTCCGGTCGAATACTGACGTGGCACGGCGTCACGCTACCGAAGACGTAGAGGAGGGCTGATTTCCGCGATTTCGGTGAGGACCTGCGCTTCGCTGTCGACCACGCGTCCGTAGTCTCCCGCGAAGGCGAGGAAGCCTTCGACGTGGTCGGTGCCGACACCGACGAGAATCGGCACGCCGAGTTCGACGGCGCGCTCGACGATCTGGCGGAAGCCGTGGCCCTCGATTTCGCGTTTGCCGAACTTGGAGAGCACCAGGAGATCGGGCGGCACGTCGTCGTCGAGGGCGCGGGCGGCCAGCTCGGCGGCCTCCTCGAGGGCGCCGTGATCGAGGCGGCAGCCGCGGGCGTCCTTGCCGCGGTCCTGAGAGATCGGGATCTCGGTGCCGGTGGCGAGGTCGACGAGGCTCATGTCGCAGCGCCGTCGGTCGGGGCGGCGTTCGTCCTTCTGGATCATGCCGGCGACGCGGAGGCCGCGGGCGCGGGCCGCTTCGGCGAGGCGGCCGATCACGGCGCCTTCGCCGGTCGAATAGAGGAAGGCGGTCAACATCGCCGGATCGGCCATCGTTTCACGCTCCCTTCGGCCGGAAGGCGACCATGCGGTCGGGGCGGGTCTCCAGCCGATAGCCGCCGGCGAGGTCGATGCAGTAGGGCACCGCCGGCATCACCGCGTCGAGGCAGTCGCGAATCGAGGCGGGCTTGCCCGGCAGGTTGATGATCAGCGACCGCCCGCGCAGGCCCGCCTCCTGGCGGGAGAGGATGGCGGTCGGCACGATGGTCAGGCTCTTGGCCCGCATCGCCTCGCCGAAGCCGGGCATCATCCGGTCGCAGACGGCGAAGAGCGCTTCCGGGGTGACGTCGCGCGGCGCCGGGCCGGTGCCGCCGGTGGTGACCACCAGATGGCAGCCCTCGACGTCGCAGAGTTCCTTCAGCGCCGCCTCGATCAAGGGCTGCTCGTCCTCGACGATGCGGCGGACGATGCGGAAGGGGGTGGCGAGGACCTCGGCCATATAGGTCTCGATCGCCGGGCCAGAGAGATCCTGATAGATGCCTCGCGAGGCACGGTCGGACACGGTGACGACGCCGATCGGCGCCTCGGTCGTTGCGGAAGTCTCTGACGTCATTCGCTTTCTTCCGTGATCTGAGGCGCGCCGACGGGCGTCGTCGGCGAACGCGGGGGCGATCATGCCCGGAATTCGGGCGGATCGGAACCACTCGCCTTGTCATTCGTCAATGGACGCCGCTCGGCGTGGCGCGACAAGATGGGACGACCGCGCGGCATGCGCGGGCGAGAGGGGTCATGAGCATGGCGACCACGGCCGAACAGCTGCGCAGTCACCGCGGGCCGGCGATCCTGACCGGGGGGTTCCGCCCGTTCTTCCTCTTCGGCGCCATCTGGGCGGCGATCGCCATCGTCCTGTGGATCCCGATGTTCGAGGGCCATTTCTCGCTGCCGAGCGCCTTCTCGCCACTCGACTGGCACGTCCACGAACTGCTCTACGGCTATCTCGCCGCGGCGGTGGCCGGCTTCCTGCTGACCGCGATCCCGAACTGGACCGGGCGGTTGCCGGTGGTCGGGCGACCGCTCGGCCTTCTGGTCGCTCTGTGGGGGGCGGGGCGCGTCGCGGTTCTCGTCTCGGGGGTGATCGGCGGATGGCTCGCGGCGGCGATCGACGTCGGCTTCCTCGCCGCGCTCACCGGGCTGACGGGGCGTGAGGTGTGGACGGGGAAGAACTGGCGCAACCTGCGGGTCGTCGGTCTCGTCGCACTCCTCGCGCTCGGCAACGCCGTCTTCCACGTCGAAGCCCTGATGCGTGGCACCGCCGCCTACGGCACCCGTCTCGGCATCGCCGCGGCGGTGGTGCTGATCTCGGTGATCGGCGGGCGGATCGTGCCGAGTTTCACCATGAACTGGCTGCGCCCGCGTGGGCCGGGGGCGATGCCGGTGCCCTTCGCCCGTTTCGACGGGGTGGTGATCGCGGCATCGGCCGCGGCGCTCGCCCTCTGGGTGGCGCTGCCGGAGCATCGGGTGACCGGCGCCGGGCTTCTCGTCGCCGGTGTGTTGCAGGCGGTGCGCCTGTGGCGCTGGGTCGGTTGGCGGACGGCCGGGGAAAAGCTCGTGCTGGTGTTGCACGTCGCCTATCTCTTCGTGCCGGTCGGCTTCCTGCTGCTCGCCGGGGTGATCTTCGGGGTGCTGCCGTTGCTCGCCTCGGCGGCACTGCACGCCTGGACGGTCGGGGCGATCGGGACGATGACGCTGGCGGTGATGACGCGGGCGAGCCTCGGACACACCGGCCGGCCGCTGCACGCCACCCGCGCCATCCAGGTGATCCATCTCGGCGCCGTCGTCGCGACGGTGGCGCGGATCGCCATGGGGATCGGGCCGGCGGCGATCGTCTTCCTGCATCTGGCGATGGTCGGCTGGCTCGTCGCCTTCGCCGGCTTCGCCCTCGTCTATTTCCCGATCCTCACCCGGCCGCGTGGCTGAACTCCCGAGGGGCGTGCGAAGGGGCGGGCCGCCGACGCGATCCCGCCCCCGCCGGAACGATCCGGTCCGACTCGGTCGAACCGTGCGGCCTCAGTGGCCGGAATGGCCGGCGGCGCCACCACCCATGCCCTGGACCTTGTACTCGACCTCGACGGTGCCGGCCTTCTCGAAGGTCAGGGTGCCCTTGAAGCTCGAGTCCTTGGCGATCGGCTGCTTCAGGCCGATGAACATGATGTGGTAGCCGCCGGGCTTGAACTCGACCTTGCCGCCGGCGGGGACGACGATGCCCTGATCGAGAGCGCGCATGCGCATGACGCCGTCGACGATCGCCATCTCGTGGATCTCGACCTTGGCCGAGATGCCGGCGGCGGCGGAGACGAGGCGGTCGTCGGTCCTGCCCTTGTTGGTGACGACGAGGTAGCCGGCGCCGACCGGGGCGGCGGCCGGAGTGGCACGGCTCCACGGATGGTCGATGGTGAGATCGCCGAGTTCGTAGGCGTGAGCATGGGCCAGGGAGGCGACGGCGAGGGCGCCGACGAAGGCGAGAGTGCGGAAGCGAATCATGGGGCGTTCTCCTCGAAGGAGCACGGATGCGTGCTCGGATCGCCGCCTCGGTCGGTCCGCATCGGGACCGACGGGCGGCTCGGACAGCGATATGGGACGAGCGGATCGACAGGGCGCCGGCGCTGCCGGCGGCTTCGGGGCGTCAGCCGACCGGCGGCGGGCCACGCGACGACGGCGCCGGCAGAAGCGAGCCGGCGAGGGCGGCGGGCCCGTGCCGGTGACGGACGAGGGGGATCGCCGTCGGAGCGGGTAGGACGAATGCGGCGACGGTGGGAAGCCCCGGTGCGTCCGTGAGCCGGCACGCGTCGCAGGTGGCGGCGGCGTCCGAGCCGTGCCGGTGACCGCCGACATCGTCGTAGTGGCACAGTTCGGGAAGCGTGCCGTCGGGCAGGACCCACGCGGTGACGTCGATCGGGTAGCCACGCGGCTCGAGGCGCAGCGGGCGATGGGCGAAGCCGACGATCACCGTCGTCAGCGCCAGGAGCGCCGACGCCAGCAGCCGCATCGATCGTCCGCGCGCCGTTTCGAACATGACGCCACCATGGGCGAGCCGGTTCGGCCCTGTCAACGACAACGGTCAAGCAGCCGCCGCCGCGGGTTCCGCACTTCTCGGCAGGGCGATCGCTCGGAGCACCATCGGAACCTCACCGGTCGCGAGGAATGGCCGCCGGCCGCGCCTTTCCCTCCCGTGGGAGAGGGGGCCCCGCGAAGGGGAACCGAAGATGAGGGCTTCGGCGGCCGGTGGTTCACCGGAGCCATTTCGCGCGGTCGCCCCGGCCGAACAGCGGCGGACGCGGCGCCACGCCCCCTCAGGTATGGCTTGCGCCGGCGGCGGGGGATGCTTACCGTGCCGGCATCGACGGTTCCGTGGCCGCGTCGTGGCCACGGTGAAAAGGGAACACGGGAACGTCACCCGCCGCGGCGCTCGACAGGAGGCCGAGGCGGGAACGGGAGCCGTGGCTGCCCCCGCAACTGTACGCGGAGAGGTATCGGATCGGATCACCGCCTTCTCGACGAGAGGGTCCGGTGATCGGCCACTGGTCGCGTCCCTCCCCACCGGGGGACGCAGCGTGAGACCGGGAAGGCTCGACCGAGACCCGAAGACCCGCGAGCCAGGAGACCTGCCGTCGACCCCGGCGCCGTGCGCGTTCCCCGGGCGGGGTGTCCCGGAGGTCGAGCCCCAGGCCGATGGTCGCGGCGCGTCGAACAGAGGTGGAATGTCATGCACATCATGGAAGGGTTCCTTCCCGTGGGCCACGCGATCGGTTGGACGATCGCCGCGGCGCCCTTCGTCGTCGCCGGCTCGATCGCCTTGCGACGGACGCTGCGGGCCCGCCCGGAAGCCCGTCTGACGCTCGCCGCGGCGAGTGCCTTCACCTTCGTTCTGTCGGCGCTGAAGCTGCCGAGCGTCACCGGCTCGTGCTCGCATCCGACCGGTACCGGCCTCGGCGCCATGACCTTCGGACCGGCGGTGATGGCGCCGGTCGGGCTGATCGTGCTGCTGTTCCAGGGGCTGCTGCTCGCCCACGGCGGCCTCACGACGCTCGGCGCCAACGTCTTCTCGATGGCGATCGCCGGGCCGTGGGTCGGCTGGGCGGCATGGCGGGTGGCGACCCGGCTCGGTCTGTCGACCGCCGTCGCCGTCTTCCTCGGCGCGGCGCTCGCCGACCTCGCGACCTATGTCGTCACCTCGGCACAGCTGGCGCTGGCTTTCCCCGATCCGGCCTCCGGTGTCGCCGGCTCCTTCGCCAAGTTCTCCGGCATCTTCGCGGTGACGCAGGTGCCGCTGGCGATCGCCGAAGGGCTGCTCACCGTGGTGGTGACGGCGGCGCTGGTCGGTCGTGAGCGTAGCGGCGAGGCCGGGTTGCACCCGATCGCGGGAGGGCGGTGAGATGGATCTGTCGCTGAGCCGCGGTCGTTCGCTCCTCCTCCTCGCGCTCGCCGCGGTGATCGTCGCCGCACCGATGGTGCTACCCGGCATCGAAGGGGCCTTCTCCGGCACCGACGACGTCGCGTCCCAGGCGGTCGAGGCGGCGAGGCCGGGTTACATCCGCTGGATCGAGCCGTTGTGGTCGCCGCCGTCGAAGGAGATCGAGGGGACGATCTTCGCGCTGCAGGCGGCGCTCGGGGCCGGTATCCTCGGCTACGTCCTCGGACGTCGACACGGGAGCCGCCGGCGCGATGTCGACGATCGATAGGGTCGCCCACACCAACCGTTGGCGCTCCCGCTCGCTGTCCGAAAAGGCTTTGCTCGCCTTCGGGCTGCTGGTGGTCACGCTCGCCTTTCCGCCGTGGCCGACCGCTGCCGCCGTGCTGGTGGCGGCGGCGGCGGCGGCGATGGTCGGGGCGCGGGTGCCGGTCCGGATCTGGGGGCTCGCCATGGCGGCGCCGGTCGGCTTCGTGGTGACCGGGGCGGCGACACTCATGGTGAGCCTCGGCGACGGTGGCCCGGCGCTCGCCCCGAACGGGCTCGTCGACGCGGCGGCACTGACGCTGAGGGCGAGTGCCGCGGCTTCGGCGTTGCTCCTCCTGGCGTTCACCACGCCGGCGAGTGATCTCGTCGCGGGGTTGGCGCGGGCGCGGGTTCCGGCCGAGATCGTCGAGCTGGCGCTGCTGATCTACCGCTTCCTCTTCGTCCTCGCCGACACCTTCGCCGCCATGCACGCGGCGCAGGAGGCGCGGCTCGGCCATGTCGACTGGCGGCGGCGGATCCGTTCGTCGGGCCTGCTGGCCGCCAACCTGTTGCCGCGGGCGCTCGACCGGGCGCATCGGATGGAGGCCGGTCTGGCGGCACGCGGGTGGGACGGTGGGCCGCTCAGGGTGATGACGCCGCGCCGGCCGGTGTCGGCAGCGGGGCTCGCGGCGGTGGTGGCGACGCTCGCCGCGCTGGTGGGGCTCGGAGTGGCGACGCGATGAGCCTGATCCGGGCGGAAGGCCTGACTCATGTCTATCCCGGCGGCGTGCCGGCTCTCGACGGCCTCGATCTCGTGGTCGAGAAGGGCCGCCGCCTCGCCATTCTCGGCCCCAACGGGGCGGGCAAGACGACGCTGCTGCTCCATCTCAACGGCACGCTGAGGCCGACCGGCGGCCGCATCCTCGTCGACGGGGTGCCGGCGGCCTACGACCGCGCCGGGCTCGCCCGCTGGCGGCGGCGGGTCGGCCTCGTGCTGCAGGACGCCGACGATCAGCTGTTCGCGCCGTCGGTCTTCGAGGACGTGTCGTTCGGGCCGATGAACCTCGATCTGCCGGAGGCGGAGGTGCGGGTGCGGGTCGCCGACGCGCTCGCCGCGCTCGGCATCGCCGATCTCGCCGATCGGCCGACCCACATGCTGTCGTTCGGCCAGAAGAAGCGGGCGGCGATCGCCGGGGCGGTGGCGATGCGTCCGGAGGTGCTGCTGATCGACGAGCCGACCGCGGGGCTCGACGCGCGCTCGGCCAAGCGCCTGCTCGCCACGCTGGCCGAGCTCGAGGCGGGCGGCACGACGCTGGTCTTCACCACCCACGACGTCGACATGGCGTTCCGCTTCGCCGACGAGGCGGCGCTGTTCAACCACGGCCGGATGATCGCCCACGGTGCGGCCAAGACGATCCTCGCCGACGTGGGGGCGATGGACCGGGCGGGGCTGGATGCGGTCGACGTCCGAGATCACTCGGCCCAGTAGTCCCGCGCGCCCTCGGGCAGCTCCGCCAATACCCGCGCGAACGCCGCTCTCTCGACCGCTGCCCACACCGCCGCGGCGACGCAGGCGATCGCCTTGTCCGGGGCGAAGTTGTGGTTGCCGCGCACCGCCTGGACCTCGGCCGTCATCGCCTCGCGGGTGGCGAAGGGGACCGGCGCGGCGCCGACGTCCCAGTCGATGACGAACATGGCGCGGAGCAGCGGCGGCAGCACCTCGGCGAAGCGCAGGCCATCGGCCACCGTCAGGCGGCGGCGGAAGACACGCAGCACCGCGTCGACCATGGTCCAGGTCTGGTTGCGGGTGACGAGATCGGCGCGTTCGCGGGCGTCGGCGAGGAAGCGCTCGAAGTCGTCGGAGGCGTGCTGGTACTCCATCGGCAGCGGCATGGGTGGCCCTCCCGGCGCTCGGTGTCTCACCCGTCGAGCCGCTCGACGCCTTCGGGGACGCCCTTGCGGATCATCTCGGCGAGGAGGGCGAGAGCCTTCTGGCGCGGGGTGTTGACCCGGTGGACGAGGCGGACGCGGCGGAAATGGTGGTCGCCCTCCAGTGGCCGTGCCTCCAGGCGACCGATCAGGCCGAGGTCGTTGCCGACGGCGAGGCGGGGCAAGAGAGTGATGCCGTAGTCGGCGGCGGTCAGATGCAGCAGCGTCTCGAGCGAGGTGGCGCGGATGTCGGCACCGGCGGTTTCGCCGCGGTTGGGGTGGCCGCAGAACTCCAGCGCCTGATCGCGCAGGCAGTGGCCGTCGGCGAGGAGCAGCAGCGATTTCGGATCGAGATCGTCGGCGTGGATGGTGGTCTTGGCGGCGAGCGGGTGGCCGGGGGGCAGGACGACGAAGAAGGGCTCGTCGAAGAGGAGATGCGAGGAGAGGCGCGGATCGCCCGGATCGGAGGCGATGATCGCCGCTTCGAGCCGACCTTCGCTCAGCGCCTGCAGCAGGTTGGCGGTCAGATCCTCGTAGAGCATCAAGGGAGCTGCCGGCAGCGCTTCCGCCGCGATCGGCAGGACGAAGGGCATCAGATAGGGAGCGAGCGTCGGGATGACGCCGAGGCGCAACGGGCCGGCGAGCGGGTCGCGACTGGCGCGCGCCAGCGCGGTGATGTCGTCGGCGGCGGAAACGGCGCGGCGGGCGTGGCCGAGGATCTGTTCGCCGACCGGGGTCGGGCGAATCGACCGGCCGACGCGTTCGAAGATGCGCACCCCGAGTTCGTCCTCGAGCTTGAGGATCTGGCCGGAAAGCGTCGGCTGCGACACGTGGCAGGCGTCGGCGGCGCGGCCGAAATGGCCGAGATCGGCGACGGCCAGGACATATTGCAGGTCACGCAGATTCATGGGGGTGAGCTCGATTTCGATCGGATGTACCGATAGTTTATCGGCAAATTATCCGCTACGCCAATCGAAAAGATGGCGGTCGGCTCACCGCCCTTCGCGCCACCAGGTGACGGCGAAGAGGCCGAGGAGAGCCGCGAGGGCGAGGAGGCCCTCGAACAGGGCGATGCGGTCGAGGCCTTCCAGCACCGAGGCGCGCGACGGGGTGAGTCCGATCCAGCCGGAACCGGCCATCGCCGTCCCCGGGTCGCGCAGGAGGAGGCGCGGCAGGTCGTTGCCGTGCAGGCGCATCAGTGATCCGCCGGTCGTGGCGACCAGCGGGGCGAGGTGCCGCTCGGTCGACAGCACGTCGGTGAATTCGCGCGGGTCGGGTGGGCCGACGGCGAGAAGCGCGGAGCGGCTGCCGTCGGAGGCGCGCCACAGGCCGGGTTCGCTCGCCGGCAGCGTCGCCCGCCACAGGCCGGGCCGGGTGGTGGCCAGTTCGAGGCGGCGTTTGGCGCCGGTCGGCGTCTCGATCTCGACCGGGGCGGTGGTCTCGGCCAGCGTCTGGCGTTCGACGACGAGGTCGCGGCCGTGGCGGGAGAGCCGCAGGCGCTCCTCCTCGAGGTCGGGTTCCTTCATCAGCCAGTGGGCGAGGCGACGCAACAGTGGTCCGTGGGGGCCGCCGCCCTCGAAGCCGCGCGCCCACAGCCACACCTGATCGGAGGTCATGAGGCCGACGCGGCCCTTGCCCTTGCGGGCGAGCACCAGCAGCGGCCGGTCGGCGCCGGTCATCACCGCGGCGACGTCGTCGCCGGCGGGGATGTCGAGGCCGGAGCGGCGGAACCACCGCGCCCAGGTGGGGGGATCGGAGGCGGCGCCGGGCAGATCGCGGGTCACCGGGTGGCGGGCGCCGATCGTCGAGACGCGCGGGACGAAGGGACCCTCGAAGACGCCGCCGGCTGGTCGGCCGGGCAGGACGTCGGCGAGCGGCGTGTCGTAGAGGCTGGCCGGGCCACCGAGATCGGGGCCGGAGGCGACCAGCACGGCACCGCCGTCGCGCACCCAGCGGGCGATGTTGTCGAGATAGATCGAGGGCAGGATCGCCTTGCGGCGATAGCGGTCGAAGACGATCAGGTCGAAGTCGCGGATCTTCTCCTGGAAGAGTTCGCGGGTGGGGAAGGCGATCAGCGCCAGTTCGGTGATCGGGGTGGCATCCTGCTTCTCCGGCGGGCGCAGGATGGTGAAGTGGACGAGATCGACGGAAGCATCCGACTTGAGCAGGTCGCGCCAGGTGCGTTCACCGGGATGGGGTTCACCGGAGACGAGAAGGACGCGCATGTGCTCGCGGATGCCCTCGATGGTCAGTGCGGCACGATTGTCGAGAGTGGTGATCTCGCCGGCGAGCGCCGCCACCTCGAGTTCGACCACGACGTCGCCGGCGTGGGGGATGTCGATCTCGACCGTCTCGTCGCGACCCGGCATCGCCTGGAGGGTGCGGATCTCCTCGCCGTCGCGTTTCACCGTGACGGTGACCGGCCGGCCGGTCGGTGGAACCCCGGCGTCGACGATGCGGAAGGCGACGGTCTGCGGCTTGCCGACGAGGCCGAAGCGCGGGGCACGTATCACCTCGATGCGGCGGTCGATCTCGTCGGGGCGACCGGTGAGGACGACGTGCAGCGGCGCGGCGAAGCCGAGGGCGGCGGCGCGTTCGGGGACGTCGTGGACCTGGCCGTCGGTGATCATGACGACACCGGCCACCCGGTCGGGCGGCACGTCGGAAAGGGCGCGGCCGAGGGTGTCGAAAAGGCGGGTGCCGTCGCTGTCGACGCCGTCGCGGTCGTCGAAGATCGCCTCGCGCAGTTCGATGCCGGGCAGCGCCGCGATACGCTCGGCGAGTATCTTGCGGGCGGCCTCGGTCTCGGCGTCGCGGCCGACGAGCGTCTGGCTCGACGAGCGGTCGGTGACCAGGACGGCGACGCCGGTGAGAGGCTTGCGCGACTCGCGCCGGATCTCGGGGCCGGTCGCGGCCAGTACCAGCAGCCCGAGGGTGGCGGCGCGCCAGCGTGCGCCACGGCGGCCGTGCCACAGCGTCAGGCCGGCGAGGGCGACCATGGCGAGCGCCGCTGCGGCGAGGAGAACCGGCGGCAGCAGGGGGGCGAAGTCGAGGCTCCAGGTCATCGCGCCCTCCTCATCGGCCGAGCCGTTGCAGGAGGGCGGGGACGTGCACCTGATCGGCCTTGTAGTTGCCGGTCAGGGTGTACATGACGATGTTGACGCCGACGCGCAGCGCCATCTCGCGGCCGCGCGGGTCGGACGTCGCCATCGGCAGGAGATCGTCGCCGTCGTCGGTGATCGCCCAGGCACCGGCTAGATCGTTGCCGGTGACGATCAACGGCGAGACGCCGTCGCCGGGGCGTACCGGCCGGCCTTCCGGTCGGTCGGGGTCGGCGGCCGGGGTCGCCTCGACCCACAGGCGGCCCTCGAAACGACCGGGGAAATCGCGCAGCAGATAGAAGGTGCGGCCGAGCACGTGGTCGCCGGGGACCGGCTCGAGCTCGGGCAGGTCGAGGCCGGCGAGGAGGCGGCGCAGGGTGGCGCTCGCCGGGGTGGGCCGTCCGGTGCCGGCGCGCATTTCGGCGTCGGCGGCATCGCGGGTGTCGAAGATCACCGTGCCGCCGTTCTTCATGAAGGCGTCGATGCGGGAGAGCGCGGTCGGCGACACGGCGGCGTTGCCGGGGGAGATCGGGTAATAGAGCAGCGGGAAGAAGGCGAGTTCGTCGCGCGCCGGATCGACCCCGACCGGATCGCCGAGATCGACGGCGGTGCGGTCCGCCAGGACCCGGCCGAGGCCGAGGAGGCCGCGCCGGGCGATGTCGTCGAGGGCGTCGTCGCCGGTCAGTACATGGGCGAGCCGGGTCTCACGGGTGGTGGCGAGGGCGAAGGCGTCCGCCGCGGTCTCGGCCGCGAGGGCGCGGTCGGGGAACGCGACGAGTGCTCCGACCAGTCCGGCGACGAGCACGGCGGCGGCGGTGGCGAGGCGGCGGGCCCGTATATGTGGGACGAGCAGGATCAGGCTGTCGATCGCCGCCAGAAGCAGGGCGAGGGCGAGGAGCGTCGGGCGCAGGTCGCGGTGCTCGACCGGGGCGCGCGGGGTGATCGTCGCGGCGCCGAGACGGGTGAGATCGATCGCGGCGAGCGGATCGCCGGGGCGCCGGGTGGGCAGGGCGAGGAAAGCGTCGTCGCTGCCCCACAGGCCCGGCGGATGCTCGCGGCTCGGCCGTTGCGGCGGCGCCGTGGCGGAGATCGGCCGAGCTTCGGGACCGGGCGTGCCGAGCCGGCCGAAACCGTCGAGCAGGCGCCAGGGCGGCAACGTCGCCGGAGTGCCGGCGGCGGTCTCGCCCTTGGCCCGGGTGGCGGCGGCGAGCGCGGTGATGCGGCGCAGCATCTCGACGAAGGTGCCGGACAGCGGCAGGTTCGACCAGGAGGTCTCGGCGCCGACGTGGAACAGGACGACCCGGCCGGCGCCGCGACGGGCGGCGGTGACCAGTGGCGTTCCGTCGGCGAGCACCGCCCAGGTGCGTTCGGCGAGGTCGGGACGGGGTTCGGCGAGGATCTGGCGGGAGACGCGCACGTCGTCGGCGACGGTCATGCCGGCGAAGGGGCCGGTCGCCGGATAGGGGCCGAGGCCGCGCGGGGCGCCCCAGGTGAGCGCCCCGCCGAGGGTGCGCTCGCCGCCGCGGATCTCGACCGGCAGCAACGGATCGTCGCCGCGGCCACCGCCGAGCCGCGGTCCGGCGAAACGGACCAGGATGCCGCCGCCCTCCACCCATTTCTCGAGCCGCTTGCCGGCCTCGCCGACGACGGTGCCGACGTCGGCGGTGAGCAGTACCGAGACGTCGGCCTCGATCAGTTCGACGATGCCGGCACCGGTCTCGGCAGCCTTGGCGCGGCGAAGGTCGGCGAAAGGAGCGAGGGCCTTGTCGAGGAAATGTCCGGGGCCGAGCAGCGGTTGGGCGCGGGACGCCCCGCCGCCGGAGACGAGGCCGACGACGCGGCGGCGCCAACGTTCGTCGAGCAGGGCGACGGCGCCGGCATGGGGTTCGTCGGCGATCTCCAGGCGGGCGACGTCGTTGCGCACCGCGGTGGGCAGGTCGATGCGCGCCTCCGCGCCGGTCCGTTCGGCCTCGAAGCGGAACGGCACTTCGGCGAGCACCCGCCCCTTGGGATCGAGCGCCCGCAGGCGGCCTGTGTCGGGGCCGTCGAGGCCGACGCGGGCGAGTTTCACCGTCATCGCGTCGAGGCCGTTGTCGACGCCGTCGAGGACGCGGGTGACGAGCCGGGCCGGCGGCGCGATGGTGAGCGGTGCCTCGCCGGCGAGTTTCGCCAGGGCTTCGGCGAAGGGACGACCGTCGGCCGGGGCGGCGAGATCGACCCCGTGGGTCACCCAGACGATCGAGCCGGGGGGATGGCGGGCGGCGGCGGCGGTGAGGCCGGAGACGAGGTCGAGCCGGGCGTCGGCCCGCGGGCGAGGCGCGAGCGTGGCGAGGCGGCGTGCCGCCTCTTCGGGCGAGGCCGGATCGAAGGCCTGGTCGATGCCGTCGGCCGAGCCGACGAGAACCACCGGGCGACCCCGTCGGCCGGCGCGATCGAGGCGGGCGGCGAGGCCGGCGCGAGTCGCCTCCCAGTCGGTCGCCGCCGGCCAGCCGTCGTCGACGATCAGCCACAGCGGACCGGAACGGCCGTCGTCGTCGATCGTCGGGCGCCAGACCGGGGCGGCGAAGGCGAGGATCACCGCGGCGGCGAGAGCGAAGCGCAGCACCAGCAGCCACCACGGGGTGTGGGCCGGCGTCTCGTCGGGGAGGACGAGGTCGCGCAGCAGCGCGGTCGGCGGAAAATCGCGGGTCGTCGGCTTCGGTGGGGTGAGGCGCAGGAGCCACCAGATCGCCGGCAGGGCGAAGAGGGCGAGGAGCGCCACCGGCGCGCCGAAGGCGAGGGGGACGAGGCCGTTCACGTCGCACCTCCGCGCGATCGTGAGAAGGGCGGGGCGTGGTGGTCGCCGCCGAGCGAGGCGGCGAGCGCCAGGGCGGCCTCCACCGGGGCGCGGTCGGTCGCATGGGTGACGAGGGTCCAGCCGCCGCGGCGGGCGAGGTCGGCGAGGCTCGCCCCGTGTGCCGCCCAGCGCGCCGCCCAGGCCTCCTTCAGCGATTCGGTGCGCGGCACGCGGACGATCTCGGCCGTCTCGGGATCGCGGAATTCGAGATGACCGAGGAAGGGCAGGGTCGCTTCGGCAGGATCGACGATGCGGGCGAGATGCAGGCGCGCGCCACTCGCCGCCAGCGCCGTCAGGCGGGTCTCGATCGTGTCGAACGCGTCGAGGAAGTCGCCGATCAGAACCAGTTCGGAGAAGCGGTCGACGGCGCCGGGCATCGGCATCGACAGCCGTTCGGGATGGGTGGCGAGGGCGGCGGCGAGACGTTCGGCGGCGCGGCGATGGGTGATCGGCCGCATCACCCCGGGCATGCCGACGCGTTCACCGGCGCGGGCGAGGAGGTCGGCGAGCGCCAGAGTCAGCACCACGGCACGGTCGCGCTTGGTGACGGGCGAGAGCTCGGAGCGCCAGTCCATCGACGGCGACAGGTCGGGGGCGAGCCACACGGTGTGAGCGGCCTCCCACTCGCGCTCGCGCACATAGAGGAGATCGTCACGGGCGGAGCGGCGCCAGTCGATGGCGCTCGCCGCCTCGCCGCCGACCAGCGGGCGATACTGCCAGAAGGCCTCGCCCGAGCCGGCGCGGCGGCGGCCGTGCCAGCCGGCGGCGACGGTGGCGGCGACGCGACGCGCCTCGACCAGAAGGTCGGGCATGGCGGCGGCGAGGGTGCGGGCGGCGACGAGCCGGGCACGATCGACCACCGTCGCGTCCTCGCCCTTCGCCGCGGCGCGGAGGCCGGAGGCGAGGCGGGAGACGAGAGGGGCGACGGGCGTGGCCAAAGGGTGGTGTCCGGGATCGAGGGCTCAGCCGATGCGGGCGGACGCGCGGGCGACGACGTCGCGCACCGAGAGTCCGTCGGCGCGGGCGGCGAAGGTGAGCGCCATGCGGTGCTGCAGCACCGGTTCGGCGAGCGCCGCGACGTCGTCGAGATCGGGGGCGAGCCGGCCCTGGAGGAGGGCGCGGGCACGCACCGTCAGCATCAGCGCCTGACCGGCGCGCGGGCCAGGGCCCCAGGCGACGGCGCGGGCGAGGTCGTCGCGACCGGCGGCCTCGCCGGCCGGAAGGGGTCGGGTCGAGCGAATCAGCATCAGGATGGCGTCGACGATGCGCTCGCCGACCGGCATCAGGCGGACGAGGGCCTGGAGGTCGGTCAGATCGGCGCCGGTGAGGACCGGCCGCGCCTTCGGTTCGCTCGGACCGGTGGTGGCGGTGAGGATCTGTCGTTCCGCATCGATCGCCGGATAGTCGACGTCGATCTGCATCAGGAAGCGATCGAGCTGGGCCTCGGGCAGGGGATAGGTGCCCTCCTGTTCCAGCGGATTCTGGGTGGCCAGGACGTGGAAGGGGCGCGGCAGGTCGTGGCGGTGACCTGCGACGGTGACGTGGATCTCCTGCATCGCCTGGAGCAGGGCCGACTGGGTGCGCGGGCTCGCGCGGTTGATCTCGTCGGCCATCAGCAACTGGGCGAAGACCGGGCCGCGGATGAAGCGGAACGAACGGGTGCCGTCGGGGGCCTGATCGAGCACCTCGGATCCGAGAATGTCGGAGGGCATCAGATCCGGGGTGAACTGAACCCGGCGGGTGTCGAGGCCGAGGACGATGCCGAGGGTTTCGACCAGCCGGGTCTTGGCGAGGCCGGGGACACCGACGAGCAGGCCGTGGCCGCCGGAGAGCAGCGTCACCAGGGTGCGCTCGACGACGCCCTCCTGGCCGTAGATCACCTCGCCGATCGCCTTCCGCACCGCCGCCAGACGCTCGATCGCCCGTTCCACTCGCTCGACCACGTCGGTCGAAGCCGTCCCTGTCGTGTCGTTCATGCCGTCGTCTTCGTCTCGGTGGGCGCGGGTGTTCGGGGTGCGACGTCCGCGCGGGTGATCGCAGACGCCGTTTCCGCGCAGGTTTTCGCAGGCGCGGCTTCCGCGCGGGTTTTCGCGGGCGCGGCTTCCGCGCCGGGAGCGAGTTTGACAGGATACGCGCGAGCGCGCATCCCGAAACCGTCGGGCGGCGCGGTGAAGTGAACAGCCGCGATCGGGCGGAAGCGAGGCGATGGACGAGAGCGAAGCGACGAGGCCGACCGCCGCCGGGGCGGGGTTGGCGAGCCTGACGGCGAAACTCGGTGGGATCGGCGAAGGTCGCGGGCCGGCGCCGGTCGAACGCTGGAACCCGCCGTTCTGCGGCGACATCGACATGCGCATCGCCGCCGACGGCACCTGGTTCTACGGCGGTACGCCGATCGGGCGCGAGGCGATGGTCCGCCTCTTCGCCTCGGTGCTCCGGCGCGACGACGACGGGAAGACCTATCTCGTCACTCCGGTGGAGAAATGCGGCATCACCGTCGACGACGTCGCCTTCGTCGCGGTGGAGATGCAGGTCGCGGGCGAGGGACGTGATCGGGTGATCGGCTTCCGCACCAACGTCGGCGACCGGGTGGTGGTCGACGACGACCATCCGCTGCGTTTCGCGACCGACCCTGTGAACGGCGGCCTGAAACCCTATGTGAGGGTGCGAGGCCGGCTGGAGGCGCGGCTGGCGCGGCCGGTGCTCTACGACCTGGCGGCGCTCGGCGAGAGCGAGATCCACGACGGCCGCGACTGGTTCGGGGTCCGGAGTTCGGGGCGGTTCTTTCCCATGGTGCCGGCGGACGAGATCGAGGCGATCGGATGAGGACGGTGGACACGACGCCTCACACGGAGTTCCGGGCGGAGGCCTTCTTCGACCGGGTGCGGCCGCATTTCGTCGAAGATCCACTCGGACAGCCCTTCGACGAAGGCGGCAGCGATCTGGCGCTCAATCCCGATTTCGCCGCCCATATGGTCGGGATTCCGCTCAAGGACGCCGCCGTACTCGTCGGCATCGTCGACGACGGCGAACCGCGGGTGATCCTGACGCAGCGCACCGAGCATCTCGCCGCACATGCCGGGCAGGTGGCGTTTCCCGGCGGCAAGATCGACGGCGACGACGTCCACGCGGTCGCCACCGCCCTGCGCGAGGCCGAGGAGGAGATCGGTCTCGATCCGGCGCTCGTCGTGCCGATGGGTTGCCTGCCGCCCTATGCTTCGGGGTCCGGTTTCCGCATAGTTCCGGTGATCGCCCGCGTTCACCCCGGCGCCGTCTACACGCCGAATCCGCACGAGGTCGCCGATGTCTTCGAAGTGCCGCTCGCCTTCCTGATGGACGCGGCCAATCATGCCGTCGTCGCGCGCGATTGGAACGGCCTCACCGTCCGTGCCTATGAAATGCCCTACGGCGAGCGGTATATCTGGGGTGTCACCGCCGGTATCATCCGGCGCATCTGGGAACGCGCCTACGGAGACGCCGATGCGAGCGTCGGAGCCTGATCGAGTCGAGTGTCGGAGAAGGGTATGGGTCGTCTGATCGCCATCGAAGTGGCGCTGTTCCTGGCGCCCTTCGCCATCTTCGCGCTCCTGCTCCTCGCTCGACGCCGGGCGCTGTCGCTCGGACTCCTGCGCGCGGAGGCGCCGGTGATCGAACTGGCCATCGGCGGGTTGCTGCTGGTGGTCGCCTCATTGATCGCGCTCGCCGCCTTCCACGACGGCACCGCCGGCGGCACCTATGTGCCCGATCGCTTCGAGAACGGCCGTCTGGTGCCGGGACGGATCCAGTGACTCCCACCGCCACGCCCATCCCTTCGCTCGCCCGTTGCGACTGGCTGACGGCGCCGTCGCTCGCGCGGCTCTTCGCCGCGATCGAACGCGACGACGAGACCTGTTGGGTGGTCGGCGGAGCGGTGCGCAACGCGCTCCTCGGTCTGGCCGTCACCGACGTCGACGTCGCCACCACGGCGCGGCCGGAGGTGGTGACGGCACGGGCGCATGCCGCCGGGCTGAAACCGGTGCCGACGGGCATCGATCACGGCACGGTCACGGTGGTGGTCGACGGCCACCCCTACGAGGTGACGACGCTGCGCGAGGACGTGGAGACCCACGGGCGCCACGCCACCGTTCGCTTCGGCCGCGATTGGGCGGCGGATGCGCATCGGCGCGATTTCACCATGAACGCCCTCTACGCCTCGCGCGACGGGGTGGTGCACGACTTCGTCGGCGGCGTGGCCGACTGCATGGCGCGGCGGGTGCGCTTCATCGGTGATCCGGCGGCGCGCATCGCCGAGGACTATCTGCGCATCCTGCGCTTCTTCCGCTTCCACGCCGCCTACGGGCGCGGCGGCCTCGATCCCGGTGGGCTGCACGCGGCGATCGTGGCGCGGGCCGGGCTCGACGGACTGTCGGCGGAACGACTCGGCCAGGAGATGGCGAAGCTGGTGGTGACGGTCGGGGCGCCGGCGACGGCGACGGCGATGAGCGATTGCGGCATCCTGCAGCGGGTGACCGGCCGGGCGGCGAACCTCGCCGCCTTCGTCCGGCTGCACGCACTCGCCGCGGCGACCGGTCGGCCGGCGCGCGAGCGGGCGGAGGCGCCGCTCTTCCTCGCCGCCCTCGCGGTGTGGAGCGAGGGCGATGCGGTCGGGCTCGGAGCACGATTGCGCCTTTCCAACAAGGCGACCGAACGGATGGCCGCAGCGGTCGCCGCGTCGCGCCGGGTCGGCGCCGATCTCGACGCGCGAGCGGCGCGGCGGCTGCTGCACGCCGTCGGCGGGGAGGCCTACCGCGACGGCCTCGTCCTCGCCCATGTGCGCGGGCGCCTGCCGCGGGCGGCGATGACGCCGCATCTCGATCTGGCCGACACCTGGCCGGTGCCGCGGCTGCCGATCGGCGGGCGGGATCTGACGAGCCTGGGGGTCACCGGCGGTCCGCGCGTCGGCCGGTTGCTGATGCTCGCCGAACGGGCCTTCGTGGCGAGCGACTTCAGCCTCGATCGTGACGGGCTCCTCACCCTGATCCGGGACGAGATCGGCCGGCGAGACGGTGTTCGGGACCCGTGAAGCGGCGTCGTGATCTCGTCCGGGGCGAAAAACGCGGGGTGGTTCGAATCTTAGGGATCGAGTCAGGTCCCCCTTAAAATCCATGGGGTACCCCGATGGGAGCACGATCGGGGAACCGCGCCATGGCGCCGCAATCCGTCACCATCGAGGAGATCGACCGGGCGATCGCAGTGCGATCGTTCCCGCCGACCTTCCCGCCGCGTCTGGAAGCGCGCTACGAGCAGGATCGCGGTCCGGCCCGTCAGCGGCGGCTGTCGCTCGCCGCGTTCTGGTTCGCGGTGTGCTACGGGCTCTTCCTCGGCATCGACGCGCGCCTCGTCGCCGACGTGTTCTTCACCTCGGCCTTCG
Source organism: uncultured Alphaproteobacteria bacterium (assembly GCA_937864925.1). Lineage (GTDB taxonomy): Bacteria > Pseudomonadota > Alphaproteobacteria > Rhizobiales > Ancalomicrobiaceae > CALBKH01. Next base: position 21,461 of record CALMFH010000102.1, read on the forward strand.
TCCATCTCGCGGTGATGGTGCCGCTCGGCTTCGGGGTGGCGCTGATCGCCGCCCATGGTCACACCCCCTGGGTGCGTGAGGGCGCCTCGGCGGCGCTGACGGTCGTCTCGGTCGCCACCATCCTGTGGATCTATCTGATCTCGGACACGCCGGCGGCGGCGCACTACCACTATTTCGCCGCCCTGCCGATCCTCTACGGCAACGTCGTTCAGCGCCCGCACTTCCCCTATGCCGCATGGGCCTCCGGCATCGCCGTGGTCCTGCACTGGGCGGCGATGGCGCGCGGTGGGTTGCCGGTCGAGGTGGCGATCGCGGCAGGGATCGAGTTCCTGGCGGTGGCGGTGGTGACGTTGGTCGCGGTGTTCCTCATCGAAAGCGAATTGCGGCGGGCCTATCTCGGCCACCTGCGCGGTGAGATCACCGCCGACCGGCTCAGCCATTCCAACGACGAGCTGCGTCAGTTGTCGCATCTCGACACGCTCACCGGTATCGCCAACCGGCGTTGGCTCGAGGCCCATCTCGACGAGATGGCCGACCGGTCGCTGCGCGCCGCGGTGCCGTTGGCGGTGATGATGGTCGACGTCGATCACTTCAAGGGCTTCAACGACCACTATGGCCATCCGGAAGGTGATCGCTGCCTCAAGATGGTGGCGGCGGTGGCGCGCGATCAGGTGCGGCGCAAGGACGATCTCATCGGCCGGTTCGGCGGCGAGGAGTTCCTGGTCATCCTGCCGGGAACCGATCTGCTCGACGCCACCAAGGTCGCCGAACGCATCCGCCACGCCATCGCCGCGACGAATCTTCCGCACGCCCGCAGCGACATCGCCGACACGGTCACCGTGTCGATCGGAGTGGCGGCCGCCCGTATCTCCGACGGGATCACCACCGAGGACCTGGTGCGCGCCGCAGACAATGCCCTCTACGAGGCGAAACGGCTCGGTCGCAACCGGGTCCATGCCTCGACCCCGGGGTTCACCGCGATCGAAGTGGAGCCGGGGCCCAGGCGGCGGCGCGTCTCGATCGCGCTGCACGAAGCCGCCGAATGATCCGATCCGACACGGTCGGTCGGCGGACGGGTGTCATACCGCCATTCGGGGCGCCGACGCGTGCGGGCGTCGCGGACACGGGAATGTCTCATCTGCATCCGTAACGTGGGTCATTCGCGTGCGGCAGACCGTCGATCAGTCCGGTGATCGATGGTCTCACGGCCATTTCACCAGCGGTGGCATGGAGGAGAGGATCGAGGCGACGTTGCCGCCGGTCCTCAGGCCGAAGATGGTGCCGCGGTCGTAGAGCAGATTGAATTCGACGTAGCGGCCACGGCGGACGAGCTGCTCGTCGCGATCGGCCTCGCTCCACGGCGTCGTGCCGTTGCGACGGACGAGGTCGGGGTAGATGCCGAGGAAGGCCTCGCCGACGGCGCGGGTGAAGGCAAAATCGGCGGCGACGTCGCCCGAGTCGAGCCGGTCGTAGAAGATGCCGCCCACCCCGCGCGGTTCGTTGCGGTGCTTGAGGAAGAAATACTCTTCGCACCACGCCTTGTAGCGCGGATAGTCGGCGACGGCGTGTGCCCGGCAGGCCGCCTCCATCGCCGCGTGGAAGGCGACGGTGTCGGGATCCTGCTGCGTGCGCCGGCGGTCGAGCACCGGCGTCAGATCGGCGCCACCGCCGAACCAGCGCCGGGTCGTCACCACGTGGCGGGTGTTCATGTGCACCGCCGGCACGTTCGGGTTCCAGGGATGGGCGATGAGCGAGATGCCGGAGGCCCAGAAGCGCGGGTCCTCCTCCGCACCGGGGATCTCCCGCCGGAACTCGGGGGCGAATTCGCCGTGGACGGTGGAAACGTGGACGCCGACCTTCTCGAACACCCGGCCGTGCATCATCCCCATCACCCCACCGCCGCCGGGACCGCCGGTCACGTCGCTGCGCTGCCACGGGGTGAACTCGAATCGGCCGGGCGCGACGTCGATGCCGGGCGTGGCGATGTCGCGCTCGAGCGTCTCGAAGGCGGCGCAGATCCGGTCGCGCAGCGCGGCGAACCAGATGGCGGTGTCGCGTTTCAGGGTATCGAGGTCGGTCGGGGTCACCGGGTGTCTCCACGGAGGGCCGGGTCGAGCGGCGGGAAACCACCGGTCCGGCGCAGGGCTTCACCGAGCACCACGACGGCGGCGACGGCGACGTTGAGCGATCGCATCCCCGGTCGCATCGGGACGACGAGGCGGGCATCGGCGGCAGCGTGGACCTCGTCGGGGACGCCGACGGATTCGCGCCCGACCATGATCACATCGCCGTCGCGGAACGCGAAGTCGAGATGGGAGGTCGTGCCGCGCGTGGTCAGGAGCACCAGCCGGCGGCCGCTGGCGCGGCGCTGCGCTTCGAAGGCGGTCCAGCCGACATGGCGGGTCATGACCGCCGCGTCGAGGTAGTCCATGCCGGCGCGGCGCAGGTTGCGGTCGGTGACGGCGAACCCGGCCGGCTCGATCAGGTCGACGGCGAGGCCGAGGCAGGCGGCGGTGCGCAGCAGCGTGCCGGTGTTCTGCGGGATGTCGGGCTGGTAGAGGGCGAGGCGCAGATCGGTCATGGGAGCGGGGTCGAGGACGGAGAGAATCGACGTGGTGGCGGTGGACGGTGTCGGGGGCGCGGCGTCGGCGCCGAAAGGGGTATCGGGTGGTCGCGCGGATTCGCCGCACGAGGCGCGGCAACACTGCCACATCGGCAGAAAAATACCTCGGACTCTTCTAATGTAGGCCCCGCAAGTGACATCCCGTCGCTGGACAATGCGGCGACCAGATGTCAAAACGGCGGCCGATCGGACACTGGGGGTCTTGTAGGCTTCCGGCGCCCATTTCTCCGCGCAGATCCTTCCTACATGCGCGTGACGGTCCCGCGGACTCGATGGAGCGAACGGGGAACGGCGCGGATGGAGGAGGCGTAAGATCCGACGACATTCGAGAGGATCCGACCTTGGCTACCATGGACACCGCAGAACCGTCGCGCCGCGACTTCCTCTACATCGCAACCGGCGCCGTCGCCGCCGTCGGCGCCGCTGCGGCGGTGTGGCCGTTCGTCGACCAGATGAACCCCGACGCCTCGGCACTGGCGCTCGCTTCCACCGAGGTCGACGTCTCGGCCGTCGCGCCGGGTCAGATCGTCACGGTCAAGTGGCGCGGCAAGCCGGTGTTCATCCGCAACCGTACCCCGGACGAGATGAAGAAGCTCGCGGCGATGGACGCCAAGAGCCTCAAGGATCCGGAGTCGGACGAGGCGCGCGTCAAGAAGGGTCACGAGAACCTGTTGGTCGTGGTCGGCGTCTGCACCCATCTCGGTTGTGTGCCGCTCGGCCATGCCGGCGATTTCGACGGCTGGTTCTGCCCGTGCCACGGCTCGCACTACGACGCCTCCGGGCGCATCGTCCAGGGCCCGGCCCCGGCCAACCTGCCGGTTCCGCCGTACGAGTACGTTTCCGACAAGGTCGTGAAGATCGGCTGACGCCGTCGCCTCAGGAGAGATGCACATGAGCGGTCATTCGACCTACACGCCGTCGAACGGCTTCACCCGCTGGATCGACGAGCGCCTGCCGATCATCCGGCTCAGCTACGACAGCTTCGTCGCCTATCCGACGCCGCGCAACCTCAACTACTGGTGGACCTTCGGCGGCATCCTGTCGATGATGCTGGTGGTGCAGCTGATCACCGGCATCGTCCTGGTCATGCACTACACCCCGAACACCGCCATGGCCTTCGCCTCGGTCGAGCACATCATGCGCGACGTGAACTGGGGCTGGCTGATGCGCTACATGCACGCCAACGGCGCGTCGATGTTCTTCATCGCCGTCTACATCCACATCCTGCGCGGCATGTACTACGGCTCCTACAAGGCTCCGCGCGAGATCCTGTGGATCCTCGGCGTCGTGATCTTCCTGCTGATGATGGCCACCGCCTTCATGGGCTACGTGCTGCCGTGGGGCCAGATGTCCTTCTGGGGCGCCACCGTCATCACCAACCTGTTCTCGGCCATTCCGGTGATCGGCGATCCGATCGTCATCTGGCTGTGGGGCGGCTTCTCGGTCGACAACCCGACGCTGAACCGCTTCTTCTCGCTGCACTATCTGCTGCCGTTCGTCATCGCCGCGGTGGTCGCCCTGCACGTCTGGGCGCTGCATGTCGTCGGTCAGAACAACCCGGCGGGCGTCGAAGTGAAGTCCGAGCAGGACACCGTGGCGTTCACCCCCTATGCGACGCTGAAGGACAGCTTCGGCATGGCGGTGTTCCTGGTGTTCTTCTGCTGGTTCCTGTTCTACACCCCGAACTACATGGGCCATCCGGACAACTACATCGAAGCCAATCCGATGGTGACCCCGGCGCACATCGTTCCGGAATGGTACTTCCTGCCGTTCTACGCGATCCTGCGCTCGGTTCCGGACAAGCTCGGCGGCGTCATCGCCATGTTCGGCGCCATCGCGGTGCTGTTCGTGCTGCCCTGGCTCGACACCTCCAAGGTCAAGTCGGCCCGGTACCGCCCGCTGTTCAAGCAGTTCTTCTGGATCCTGGTGATCGTCGGCTGTGGCCTCGGCTACCTCGGCTCGCAGCCGGCGGAAGGCGGCTACGTCATCGCCTCGCGGATCCTGACGGCTTGGTACTTCTTCCACTTCCTGGTGATCCTGCCGGTTCTCGGCCTCGTCGAGAAGCCGAAGCCGGTGCCGGAGTCGATCATGGCGGACGTTCTCGCCAAGAACGCGGCCCACTGAACCGAAGAGATCGGGAGACACGAAAAATGACCATGATCCTTTCCGGTTCCAAGCTCGGCCGCGCCGTCGGCGCCGCCCTCTTGGCGATGGGGCTCGGCTTCGCCGCCGCCCCGGCCATGGCCTCCGAGGCCGCCCACGGCCCCAAGGTCGAGATGCAGTCCTGGTCGTTCGCCGGCCCCTTCGGCCGCTTCGACAAGGGTCAGCTGCAGCGCGGCTACAAGGTGTACAAGGAGGTCTGCGCCTCCTGTCATTCGATGAAGCTCGTCGCCTACCGTAACCTCGCCGACCAGGGCGGCCCCGGCTTCACCCTGGATCAGGCCAAGGCGCTCGCCGCCGAGATCAAGGTGAAGGACGGCCCGAACGACGCCGGCGAGATGTTCGAGCGCGCCGGTCGCACCTCGGATCGCTTCCCCTCGCCGTTCGCCAACGACGAGGCGGCGCGTGCCGGCTTCGGTGGCGCCCTGCCGCCGGATCTGTCGCTGATCGGCAAGAACCGTGCGGCGCACCGCGGCGGCCTGTCGTTCATGGCCGATCCCTTCACCCTCTATGCCGAAGCGGGTCCGGACTACGTCTACAACCTGCTCACCGGTTACGTCGACGCGCCGCACGGCGTGACCTGCGACGGCGCTCTGCAGTACAATCAGTCCTTCATCTCGGGCTCGTGCATCGCCATGCCGAACCCGCTGTCCGAAGGCATGGTGACCTACGACGACGGGACCAAGGCCACCGTCGAGCAGTACGCCCGGGACGTCGCGGCCTTCCTGATGTGGACGGCCGAGCCGAAGCTCGAGGCGCGCAAGTCGACCGGCCTCAAGGTCATCCTGTTCCTGATCGTGCTGTCCGGTCTGCTCTACCTGACCAAGCGCAAGATCTGGGCGAACGTCGCCCACTGAGGCGGCTTCGACCGACCCGAACGCGAGGGCTCCCGGGCGACCGGGGGCCCTGTTCCCTTTTCGTCGACCCAGGTGACGTCACGGATTGCATCGCGCCGTGAAATGCCGACACTGCGGCGGACGACGAGAACGGGAGACGGGGATGACGGCATCGGTGATCGGGGTGATCGGCGGATCGGGGCTCTACGATCTGCCGGGCGTGACCAACGCCCGCTGGGTGACGGTCGACAGTCCGTGGGGCACGCCGTCGGATCAGCTTCTGGTCGGCGAAATCGCCGGAAAGAAGCTGGTTTTTCTGCCGCGCCACGGCCGCGGCCACCGCCTGCCACCTTCCGACATCGACTATCGCGCCAACATCGACGCGATGAAGCGGGCCGGGGTCACCGACATCGTCTCGGTGTCGGCGGTCGGCAGCTATCGCGAGGAACTGGCGCCGGGCACGTTCGTGTTGGTCGACCAGTTCGTCGACCGCACTTCGCGGCGGGTCTCGTCGTTCTTCGGGCCGGGCTGCGTCGGCCACGTCGCCTTCGGCCATCCGACCAGCCCCGGCATCATGGACCGCCTGGAAGCGGCGGCACTCGCCGAGGACATTCCGCATCGTCGCGGCGGCACCTACGTCTGCATGGAAGGACCGCAGTTCTCGACCGAGGCGGAGAGCCGCTGGTATCGCGCGGCCGGCTTCGACGTCATCGGCATGACCAACATGCCCGAGGCCAAGCTCGCCCGCGAAGCCGAGATCCCCTACGCCACCGTCGCCATGGTCACCGACTACGACTGTTGGCACCCCGATCACGACCATGTCGACGTCGTCTCGGTGATCAAGGTGGCACATGCCAACGCCGACAAGGCGCGCCGCCTCGTCGCCCGCTTCGCCACCGACTTCCCCGAAGAGCACCCACCCTGTCCGATCGGCTCGGACAAGGCGCTCGAACACGCCATCATGACGGCGCGCGAGGCCCGCGATCCGGCGCTGCTGGCCAAGCTCGACGCGGTGGCGGGGCGGGTGTTGAAGGCGCGGTCATGACCGACATCATGATGGACGTGGTGGCGCGGGTGCGCGGTGGCCGTGTCGACAACGAGGACGATCGCTGGGGTGATGTCGAAGCCGACATCGTGCTCGCCGCCGACCTGCCGGACGTCGCCTTCGCCGGGCTCGACCGCTTCTCGCACGCGGTGATCGTCTTCCATTTCGACATGATCGATCCGGCGACGATCGTCACCGGCGCGCGCCGGCCGCGCGGCAATCCGGCGTGGCCGGAGGTCGGCATCTTCGCCCAGCGCGGAAGTCCGCGGCCGAACCGCATCGGGGTGACGACGGTGGAGATCGTCGCGGTCGAGGGACGGCGGCTCCGGGTACGCGGCCTCGACGCCATCGACGGCACGCCGGTGCTCGACATCAAGCCGGTGATGCGCGGCTTCGAACCGCGTGGGGACATCTGCGAGCCCGCCTGGGCCGGCGAGATCATGAAGGACTACTGGTGATGAACCTGAGAGACGCGATCCGCACCATCCCGGACTATCCGAAGCCGGGCATCCAGTTCCGCGACATCACCACCTTGCTCGGCAATCCGCGCGCTTTCCGCCGCGCCGTCGACGAGCTGGTGCAGCCATGGGCGGGGCTGAAGATCGAGAAGGTCGCCGGCATCGAGGCGCGTGGCTTCATCCTCGGCGGGGCGGTGGCGCATCAGCTCTCGGCCGGCTTCGTGCCGATCCGCAAGAAGGGCAAGCTGCCGCACGAGACGGTGTCGATCGCCTACAGCCTCGAATACGGCGTCGACGAGATGGAGGTGCATCGCGACGCGGTGCTGGCCGGCGAGAAGGTCATCCTGGTCGACGATCTCATCGCCACCGGCGGCACCGCCTGCGCCGCGGCGCAGCTGTTGCGCAACCTCGGCGCCGAGGTGGTCTCGGCCTGCTTCATCGTCGACCTGCCGGAGCTCGGCGGACGAGCCAAGCTCGAGGCGATGGGCGTGCCGGTCCGGGTGCTGGTCGAGTTCGAGGGGCATTGAGCTGCGACGGGCTTCGGCGCTTCACACCACCTCGTCGGGCACCAGCCGGCACCAGCCGTCGCCGTCGGTCTCGATCTGCAGGGTGACGTGGCCGATGCCGAAGCGCTTCCCGAGCGTTCCGGCGACGTCCTCGAGGAAGGCGTCGCCGGGGGGGCCGGCGGGCATAACCAGATGGGCGGTCAGCGCCGAGGCGGTGGTCGACAGGCCCCAGACGTGGAGGTCGTGCAGGCTCGCCACGCCGGGGAGGCTCGCGAGATGGGCGCGCACCGCGGCGGGGTCGATGCCGGCCGGCACGGCGGCGAGGGAGAGGGCGGAACTCTCGGCGAGCAGGCCCCAGGTCGACCAGACGATCAGCGCCGCCACCACCAGTGAGACGATCGGATCGATCCAGGAGAGCCCGGTCGCCAGCACCGCGAGGCCGGCGACGACGACGCCGGCCGAGATCGCCGCGTCGGTCAGCATGTGCAGATAGACGCCGCGGATGTTGAGATCGTCGCCGTGGCCGCGGTGGAAGAGCATCGCGGTGGCGCCGTTGACGACGATGCCGATGCCGGCGACCACCACCATGGTCAGGCCGGCGACCGGCTCGGGGGCGAGCAGCCGCTGGACCGCCTCGAGCGCGATGGCGCCGACCGCGACCAGCAGGAAGACGGCGTTGAACAGCGCGGCGAGGATCGACGAACCCGACAGGCCGTAGGTGAAGCGGCCGCTCGGTGGCTTGGCCGTGGCGCGGGCCGCGACCCAGGCGACGACGAGGGCGAGCACGTCGGAGAGATTGTGGCCGGCGTCGGCGAGCAGCGCCATCGAGTTGCCGAGGATGCCGAAGACCGCCTCGACGACGACGAAGCCGGTGTTGAGGACGATGCCGATCAGGAAGGCGCGGCCGAAGTCGGTCGGCGCATGGGAATGTCCATGGTGGGCGTGGCCGTGCCCATGATGGCCGTGGCCGCCGTGGGGGGCGTGATCGTGCCGGTGGTCGTGACCGTGGTCGTGTTCATGATCATGGCCGTGATCGGACCGGCACCGGGTCGCGGCGGGGCCGTCGTGGTGAGGATCACGGTGATGATCGTGGGGATCGTCGTGACGGGTATGGCGGTCGCTGCTCATCCGGTCCTCGTGGTGGTGTGTTCGCCGCGAGATTGGACCGAGACGGGGACGGATACTATCACACCCGGCCAACCTCGGCGGTCGGTGGTCCGTTGCGGCGCACCTTCGCGGTCGGCGGCCGTGCCGGCGGACGGCTTGCCGCTCGATGCCCGGCGCGGCTATGGTCGCGCCGCTTCGCCGGAGAGCCGGCTCGAACGGGCGAGGAGCGCCGAGTGAAGTATCGGGCCGACATCGACGGACTGCGGGCGATCGCCATCGCCACCGTTCTCCTCGATCACCTCGACGTGCCCGGCTTCTCCGGCGGCTTCGTCGGCGTCGACATCTTCTTCGTCATCTCCGGCTATCTCATCACCACGCTGATCGCCGAGGCACAGGCCAAGGGCTCGTTCTCGCTGCCGGTCTTCTACGAGCGGCGACTGCGGCGCATCTTTCCCGCCCTGTTGGTGGTGCTGACCGCGACGCTGGCAGCCGGGGCGTGGTTGATGACCCCGGCCGACTTCGAGGATCTCGGCAAGTCGGTCGGCGCCGCGGCGATCTCGGGGGCGAACTTCTGGTTCTGGTCGTCGTCGGGCTATTTCGCGCCCGAGGCGGAGCGGTTGGCGCTGCTCCACACCTGGTCGCTGGCGGTCGAGGAGCAGTACTATCTGCTCTTCCCCACTCTGATGATCGGCCTCGCCGCCGCGCCGCGCCTGCCGCGCCGCGGCGTTCTCGTCGCTCTCGCGCTGGCCTCCTTCGCCTGGAGTGTCACGACCTCGCGGATCTGGCCGGACGCCGCCTTCTATCTGCTCCCCGCCCGGGCCGGAGAGCTGCTGCTCGGCGCGCTGGTGGCACTGACCCCGGCGCCGCGGCTCGATGCGCGCGGTCGCGAGACCGTCGCCTTCCTCGGACTCGCGGCGATCGCGGTGGCGGTGGCGGCGATCGATCCGGCCGAGCCGTTCCCGTCGTGGCGCGCGGCGCTGCCCTGCCTCGGCACGGCGATGGTGATCCACGCCGGCCGCGCCGGCGGATCGACCTCGGCCCGGCTGCTCGCGCTGCCGCCGATGCGCTTCCTCGGTGCGATCTCCTATTCGCTCTACCTCTGGCACTGGCCGGTCATCGTCTTCGCCCGCTATCGCTTCGTCGACGATCTCGACGCGGTCTCCACCCTGGTGGTCGCCGCCCTGTCGATCGGGTCGGCTGTCCTGTCGTGGTGGTTCGTCGAGCGGCCCTTCCGCCACGCCCCCGATCCGACCCGGACCCGCCGGGTGCTCGCCACCGGTGTGGTCGCGGCGCTCGCGGTCGGCTTCCTCGGGGTCGGCGCCTGGGTGTCGAAGGGGATCCCGTCGCGCATGGCGCCGGAGATCCGCGTCCTCGCCGATCCGGCCTGGGGACGATTCCGGCCCTGCCTGAAGGGGGTGGGCGTCGCCGAGGCACGCGCCGACGGGCTCTGCCGACTCGGAGCGGAGGACGTCGCGCCGAGCTTCCTTCTCGTCGGCGACAGTTTCGCCGCCGCGCTCGCCGACGGGATCGACGCCGAGGCGAAGACGGCGGGGGTCGGCGGCCGCTTCGTCGGTGTGCAGTCGTGCCCGCCGATCCTCGGGTTGAAGTCCGGCGCCGGATCCGCCGCGGCACGGGCCGCCTGCGTGGCGACGCAGGCGAATCTCGCCGGCATCGTCGCCGCGACCGGGGTCGGCACCGTCGTCCTCCACTCGGTCTGGGCCAATTTCGACGGCGAGCGGGGCCGCGCCCGGCTCCTCGCCGGCTCCGGAATCGCGCCGATGTCCTCGGAAGCCGACGACGCTCTGCGGCAGGCGGTGGAACGCACGGTGGAGATGCTTCGCGCCACCGGAGTGCGGGTGGTGGTGGTCGGCGCGGTGCCGATGGCGGCGAAGACCGTGCCGGCGACGCTGGCACGGGCGCGTCTCTCCGGTCGGCCGGCCGAAGTCGCGTTGGCACCGGTGGAGGCCGCGGCGCGCAACCGCACCGCCACGGCGATCTTCACCGACCTCGCTGCGCGCGGGCGCCTGACCCTGGTGGCGCCCTTTCCCGTGCTGTGCGACGACGCGCGTTGCCGCGTCGAGGCGGCGGGGCGGCCGCTCTATGCCGATGCCTATCACCTGAATCTCGCCGGTTCGGCCCTGGTCGGCGCGGCGATCTGGCCCGCACTCGGCCTCGGCGGGCGCTGAGACCGACCCTCGAGAGTGCGGTGGTTCAGCCTCGCCCCTCGCCCCACAGCCAGTCGCGAGCGAGCCACGACGCCGGGCGGGTTCCACGCCAGAACGATCCGGTCCAGCCCTCGACCGCCTCTTCCATCTTCGGCGTGCCGTGGAAGCACATCACCCGGCAGGTATCGGGCAGGCGCGGCTCTTGGAAGCGGTTCAAGGGAAAGACGCGCATCGCGTCGCGCTTGAAGCTCGAGATCCATTCGCCCGGCCAGTAGACCAGTTCGCCGTGCCGGAGCGCGGTCATCGAGGTGTAGTACTGCTCCGAGCCCTTGTGGCGCGCCACCGAGCCGGCCGGATCGGCGGCGAACTCCTCGTAGAGGAAGGGGTGTTTCGCCGGGTCGAAGAGGAAGACCGAACCGTGGCCGCCCTCCTTGCCCCGGCGCTCGTAACGCCATTCGCGGCGCATGCAGACCTTGCCGGGCGCATGGTCGATCAGATCGCCGAGCGGCCCGGTCACCACCACGTCGACGTCGAAGCCGAGGACCGGCCCTTCCATCCCGGCGAGACCGGGTCGGAACAGCGACACCTTGCGCCACGCCCCCTTGCGGCCCTCGCGGTTCATCGCAGCGACGATGTCGGCTTCGAAGGGCTCGACCGGAAGTGGATGCACTTCGATGCCCGGCTCGAGGCCGTCGCCGTGCTCGGTGAAGCAGAGGAAGCGGAACGGCCGATCGAGAAAGCGCGACACGCCGCGGAAGAGCCGGTTGACGTAGTAGGCGGGGTATTTGGTGCCCCACTTGATGCAGACGACGTTGACCGGAGTGGTGGAAGCGGCGGACATGCGGGTTTCGAGGGCCTCGATGGCGGGAAAGGCGGCTTCCTAGCACGAGCGGCCGGGCGCCGATACCCTCGGCGACGTCGGCGCGACCGGGAGTTTCCCGGCATTTCCGCGGTCGGACGGTCGCCGGCCCTTCCCTGTGACGGCGCCATTCGCTATGCCGTCGCCTCGACGAACCTCCACCATGGCCATGACGAGCGATTCCGCGCCCTCCCTTCGCCGCCGCCTCTCCTGGCGTCTCCAGCACCTCGTGCTCCGCGCGGTGGCGGTGCTGCTCGGCGCTCTCGGTCTCGATCGGGCCTCGGCCTTCATGGGGTGGTGTTGGCGCCGACTCGCACCGTTCAACGCCCGTCATGCCCGCGCCGACGCCCATCTCGCCCTGGCGATGCCGGAACTCACGACCGAAGACCGCCGCCGCATCCTCGGCGACATGTGGGAGAACCTCGGCCGGACCGCCGCCGAGACCATCCTGCTGCCCCGGCTTCTCGCCGAACCGCAGCGGATCACCTGTGCCGTACCGCCGGAGGATCTGGCGAAGGCGGCGGGTGGCGCGGTCTTCGTGTCGCTCCACACCGGCAACTGGGAGGTGGTCTCGGTTCCCCTGCTGCAGGCGGGCTTCGAGACCAAGGCGCTCTACAAGCCACTGTCCAACCCCCATGTCGAAGACTGGCTCAGGGCGCGGCGTGAACCGCTCTATCCCGGCGGCCTGATCGGCCGGCAACACGGCATCGCGGTCAAGCTGCGCGCCATCGCCCGCGCCGGCTCGGTGCTGGCGATCGTCGCCGACCAGACCGATCGTACCGCCATCACCGTCGAGTTCTTCGGGCGGCCGGCGCGCGCCATGCCGTTCCCGGCGATGCTCGCCCGCCGCCTCGGGCTGCCGCTCTTCGTCGGCCGCACGGTGCGCACCGAAGGGGCGCATTTCCGCGTCGAGGGGCGCTGGCTCGAGGTGCCGCACACCACCGACGCCGAAGCCGACGTCGTCGCCGCGACGCGTGCCATCCATGCCGTCTGGGAAGAGTGGATTCGCGAGTACCCCGGCCAGTGGATGTGGGCTCATCGCAAGTGGCGGTGACGGCCGGCGGCCCGGCTCGTCGCCGGAGATGCCACCATCGGTGTCCGATCTGCGAAAAATGCATGGGAGATGCGGCGATTCTGCTCTCGCCCCCTTGGGGATGCAGGGGTCGATCGACTATATGGGAATGACCGGTTCGACGTTCGTCGAGAAAGAGGATCCATGTCGCACACCCACGCCCGCGTCCTGGTGATCGGTTCCGGCCCGGCCGGCTACACCGCTGCGATCTATGCCGCCCGCGCCATGCTCGAGCCCACGCTGATCGCCGGCATCCAGCTCGGCGGCCAGTTGACGGTCACCACCGAGGTGGAGAATTACCCGGGCTTCGCCGAACCGATCCAGGGACCCTGGTTGGTCGAGCAGATGCGCCTCCAGGCCGAACATTGCGGCACCAACCTCGTCTACGACACCGTCACCGCGGCCGATCTCTCGAAGCGGCCCTTCACTCTCACCTGCGACAGCGGTGCGGTGTGGACCTGCGACGTGCTGATCATCGCCACCGGCGCTCAGGCGCGCTGGCTCGGCATTCCCTCGGAGGAGGCCTTCCGCGGCTTCGGCGTCTCGGCCTGTGCCACCTGCGACGGGTTCTTCTATCGCGGCAAGGAGGTGGTGGTGATCGGGGGCGGCAATTCCGCCGTCGAGGAGGCGCTCTACCTCACCAACCACGCCTCCAAGGTGACGGTGGTCCATCGCCGCGGCGAGTTCCGTGCCGAGAAGATCCTGCAGAACCGGCTCTTCGCTCACCCGAAGATCGAGGTGATCTGGCACTCGAAGCTGGTCGAGGTGTTGGGTTCGCGGGGCGTGCCGCCGTCGGTCACCGGTGCCCGCATCGAAAACGTCACGACCGGTGAGGTCCGCGATCTCGCCTGCGACGGCATCTTCGTCGCCATCGGCCACAAGCCGGCGGTCGAGCTCTTCGACACCCAGTTGAAGCTGAAGCCGTCGGGGTACCTGTGGACCGCGCCCTATTCGACGGCGACATCGATCCCCGGTGTCTTCGCCGCCGGCGACGTCGCCGACGACGTCTTCCGACAGGCGGTCACCGCCGCCGGCATGGGATGCATGGCGGCGCTGGAAGCGGAGAAGTTCCTGGCCGGCACCGCCCACGGGGCGGCGGCGGCCGAATGAACCCATCGATCACTCGATCGATCACTCGAACCGATCGATGATATGCCGTACGTGAATTTCTCATACCTCTGCTACCTGTGAGAAATTCGTATGCCCACGACGCTCGGACGCATCCGCGTCCCGGAGCGGCCGAAAGACATCGGACGGTTCCGCGAGCCGAGGCGGAATCGACGCGACCGAGACGAGGGGGGACGGCCTTGGACTGGGACAAACTGCGGATCTTCCACGCCGCCGCCGACGCCGGCTCCTTCACCCACGCCGGTGAGAACCTGGAGATGAGCCAGTCGGCGGTGAGCCGACAGGTGAGTGCGCTCGAGGCCGATCTCGGCGTGCCGCTCTTCCACCGGCATGCCCGCGGCCTGATCCTCACCGAACAGGGCGAGCTGCTGTTCCGCACCGCGCGCGAGGTGCTGCTCAAGCTCGAGCAGGCGCGTTCGCGTCTGGTCGAGACGCGGGAGAAGCCGTCGGGACTGTTGCGGGTGACGACCACGGTCGGACTCGGCACCTCGTGGCTGACGTCGCGGATCCACGAGTTCATCGAGACCTATCCGGACGTCGAGCTGGAGCTGATCCTCGACGATCAGGAACTCGACCTCGCCATGCGCGAAGCCGACGTGGCGCTCCGAGTGCGCCAGCCGGTGCAGCCGGACCTGATCCAGCGCAAGCTGTTCTCGATCCACTACCACCTCTACGCCTCGTCGGCCTACATCAAGCGCCACGGCGCGCCGGAGACGATCGAGGATCTCGACACCCACCGGATCATCACCTTCGGCTCGGCGGCACCGGTCTACTTACGCGACATGAACTGGCTGGAGACCGCGGGGCGGCCGCTCAACGCGCCGCGCCGGCCGTGTCTGAAGATCAACAACGTCATGGCGATCAAGCGCGCGGTGCAGCGCTCGGTCGGCATCGCGCTCCTGCCCGACTATCTCGTCGATGCCGACAGCGAACTGGTGCAGCTGATCCCGGAAGCCGACGTGCCGGCCTTCGACTGCTACTTCGTCTACCCGGAAGAGATGCGCAACACCGCCCGCGTCAAGGTCTTCCGCGACTTCCTCATCGCCAAGGCGGAACGCTGGACCTTCTGATCCGGCGGTAGGCGACGACAAGGACGGCGATCGGCTCGGCCGCCGCCGTGCCGCCGTCGCTTCCCCGCTTGCGAAACGCGGCCGTTTCGACCAAGACGATGGCGAACGGGATCCACCGGCGGCGAAGACGCGCCTAGGTTCCGACCGATGGCAGGAAACGGAGACGATACCCATGGCCCTCACCTTCGACGACCGCGACGGCGTGATCTGGTTCGACGGAAAGTTCGTCGACTGGCGCGACGCCAAGGTGCACGTGCTGACCCACGGCCTGCACTACGGCTCCTGCGTGTTCGAGGGGCAGCGCGCCTACGGCGGCCGGGTGTTCGAGCAGCGTCGCCATCACGAGCGCCTGCACGAGAGCGCCCGCATCCTCGGCTTCGACATCCCCTGGACGGTGGAGCTGCTCGACGCGGCCTGTGAGGAACTGCTCAAGAAGATGAACTTCGTCGACGCCTATGTGCGTCCGGTCGCCTGGCGCGGCTCGGAGATGATGGGCGTCTCGGCGCAGCAGAACACCATCCACGTCGCCATCGCCGCCTGGGAGTGGCCGAGCTACTTCAAGCCGGAAGAGCGGATGAAGGGCATCCGCATCGACCTCGCCGAGTATCGCCGCCCCGATCCGGCGACCGCGCCGTCGAAGTCGAAGGCCGCCGGCCTCTACATGATCTGCACCATCTCCAAGCACGCGGCGGAGAAGAAGGGCTACGCCGACGCGCTGATGCTCGACTGGGAGGGTTTCGTCGCCGAAGCGACCGGCGCCAACGTGTTCTTCGTCCATCAGGGCAAGATCGTCACGCCCAAGGCCGACCGCTTCCTCGACGGCATCACCCGGCAGACGGTGATCGGGCTGGCCAAGGCGCGCGGCATCGAGGTGATCGAGCGGCGCATCCGGCCGGAGGAGCTGCATCACTTCACCGAATGTTTCCTCACCGGGACCGCGGCGGAAGTGACCCCGGTCTCCGAGATCGCCGATTGGCGCTTCACGCCGGGCACGATTTCGCTCACTCTGCTCGAGGACTACATGAAGGCCGTGCAGCCGACGTGAGGACCGGGTCGCCGTTCCGGTGATCGCTCGCCCCGGCGCACTCACTGCGAGCGGAGGGGCACATGAAGCTCATCGGTTCGACCATTCTCGGCACGATCGCGGCGCTGGCGTTTCTCGGATCGGCGGCTCTCGCCGATCCGGTCGGTCGCTACGCCGTCGAAGGCAAGGGTCCCGACGGCAGCAGCTATCGCGGCACGGCGTCGATCGAGGCGACGGGCGAGACCTATCGCGTCGTGTGGCTCATCGGCAATCAGAAGTTCATCGGCACCGCCGTCGGCAACGACGACTTCTTCGCCGTAGCCTATCGCTCCGGCAACTCCACCGGCGTCGCCGTCTACGGCAGGGACGGCGACGACTGGACGGGGGCGTGGACCTATTCCGGCGGCACCTCGATCGGGGCGGAACGTCTCGTGCGCAAGTGAGCCGATCCGGCGATCGCCTCGGACGAACGGTGGCCCGACGGCCGCCGTTCGTCGTCGCGAAAGGAGGGCGCGGTGCCGGTTCTCGTTCGACGACATCAGTGAAACTCCTTATGATCGCTCGTGGTGCTCGAGGGCGATTTCGAGCGGAACCTGGAAGGGGCGTTCATGGTGACGAGGAAATTGTTGTCGGCGGTGATGGCGACCGCCGCCATGTGCGGGGCAGCCCGGGGCGAGGGGATCTATCTGGCGCAGAAGCCGGAGTTCTGCGCCGACATCTCGGGCGGCCGGATGGTCGAGGGGAACCCGATCATGCTGTGGCCGTGCCACGGCAAGGGGCCGCAGCAGTTCGACTACGATGCCGGGCGCAAGTCGATCGTGGCGCGGGCCGATCGCTCGCTCTGCGTCGACGACATCGTCGGTCAGGGATTGGCGCTGGTCCGCTGCAACGCGACGCGGATCAAGTGGAGCGTCGACAACTCCGCTCCGGCGATCCGTTCCCAGGACGGCCGCTGCTGGGATGCCAGGGGCGGAAGCATGGTCGCGCGGACGCGTCTGATCCTGTGGCCCTGCCACGGTAAGGCCAATCAGCAGTTCAGCTATTACTGAACCGTCGGCGGCGGACGAGAAGAGCGTCCGCCGTCACTTCTCCCAACGGGCCGCGGCTCTGTCGTCGTGATCGCGGGCGTCGACCCAGCCGCCGGTGGTGCCGTCGTGCTTCTCCTCCTTCTTCCAGAAGGGGGCGCGGGTCTTGAGGAAGTCCATCAGGTACTCGGCCGCCTCGAAGGCGGCGACGCGGTGCGACGACACGGTGATCACCAGCACGATCGGTTCGCCCGGCGCGATGCGGCCGTGGCGGTGGATGGCGGTGACGCCGAGCAGCGGCCAGCGGTCGATCGCCGCCTTCGCGGTGCGCTCGATCTCGGCCTCGGCCATGCCGGGGTAGTGCTCGAGTTCGAGCGCGGCGAGATCGCCGCCTTCCGAGCGGCACAGGCCGGTGAAGGTGACCACGGCGCCGATGTCGGTGCGGCCGTGCGTCAAGAGGTCCGTCTCGGCGGCGACGTCGAAGGGCTCGCGTTGGACGCGGACGGTGAGGGGGACCTCCGCCATGGGGCTCACCCCCCGGTCATCGGCGGGAACAGGGCGACCTCTCTCACCCCGGCGAGCGGGGTTCCGGGCGCGGCGTGGACCTGATCGCAGGCGACGCGGATCACGTCGGGTCGCTCCAGCGCCCAGTCGTATTCCTCGCCGCGGCTCTTGAGCCAGATGAGGAGATCGGTGGTGGTCAGAACCTCGGCCGGTAGGTCGACGACCTCCTCGGCCTTGCCGATGCGCTCGCGCACCCAGGCGAAATAACGGATCTTCATGGGTCAGTCGTCCATCACGTGGCCGATACCGGAGCGGAAGTAGTCCCACCCCGTATAGAGCGTGAGGAGGGCGGAAATCCACAACAGGATGTAGCCGGTCTCGATCGTCCACGGATAGACCGGCACGCCGGCCGGGCCGGTGATGAAGAAGCCGAGGGCGAGGAGTTGCACGGTCGTCTTCCACTTGGCGAGCCAGGTGACCGGTACCGAGACGCGCAGCTCGGCGAGGAACTCGCGCAGACCGGAGACGAGGATCTCGCGGCACAGGATGATCACCGCGGCGACCACCGAGACGCCTGCGATCGACCCGTCGCCGACCAGCACCAACAGGCAGGAGGCGACCAGCAGTTTGTCGGCGATCGGGTCGAGCATCCGCCCGAGTTTCGATTGTTGCTGCCAGATGCGGGCGAGATAGCCGTCGAAGAAGTCGGTGATCGCCGCCGCCGCGTAGATGCCGAAGGCGACCCACCGCGAGGTGAAGGTCGGCATGCCCGGCAGGGTGAAGCAGGCGACCACCGCGGGCACCGCCAGGATGCGGCCGTAGGTGAGGATGTTGGGCAGGCTCAGCGCGGACATGGGATTCCTCGTCGACATGCCAGTCAGAGCATGGGGGGAGGGGGG
>CALMFH010000103.1 GCA_937864925.1 uncultured Alphaproteobacteria bacterium
GCCGACTTCACCTTCGTCTGCCCGACCGAGCTCGGCGACCTCGCCGACATGTACGGCGAGTTCCAGAAGGTGGGCGTCGAGATCTATTCGGTGTCGACCGACACCCACTTCACCCACAAGGCCTGGCACGACGCCTCGGACACGATCAAGAAGATCAAGTATCCGATGATCGGCGACCCGACCGGCACCATCACCCGTGCCTTCGACGTGATGATCGAGGAAGCCGGCCTCGCCCTGCGCGGCACCTTCGTCATCAACCCGGAAGGCCAGATCAAGCTCTGCGAGATCCACGACAACGGCATCGGCCGTGACGCCAAGGAGCTCTATCGCAAGGTGGTCGCCGCTCAGTACGTCGCCTCGCATCCGGGCGAGGTCTGCCCGGCCAAGTGGACCCCGGGCCAGGCGACCCTCAAGCCGTCGCTCGACCTCGTCGGCAAGATCTGACGCGATCCCGGACGGGAGCCCCACGTGGGGCTCCCGATCCCCCGTCCCATCGCCCAGGGCGATTGCGACGACGAGACGCCGGTCGAGGCGCGGGCTTCCGGCGTATCCTCCTCGCAATCATCACGGATCTCTCGGAGGCATGCCATGCTCGACGCCGGCATCAAGGATCAACTGCGCGCCTACATGGAGCGCTTGGTCTCCCCCATCGAACTGGTGGCCTCGCTCGACGACTCGGCCGGATCGGTCGAGATGCGGGGGCTGATCGAGGACATCGCCTCGACCTCGTCGCGCATCGTCGCCCGTTTCGACGGCACCGACGCGCGCAGACCGTCCTTCACCATCGGCCGCACCGGGGTGCCGGCGCGCATCGCCTTCGCCGGTCTACCGATGGGTCACGAGTTCACCTCGCTGGTGCTCGCCCTGCTCCAGGTCTCGGGCTACCCGCCCAAGGTCTCCGACGAGGTGATCGCTCAGGCCAAGGGCCTCTCCGGCACCTTCGACTTCGTCACCTACGTGTCGCTGACCTGCCAGAACTGCCCGGACGTGGTGCAGGCGCTGAACCTGCTCGCCGCGCTCAATCCGAACGTTCGCCACACCATGGTCGACGGAGCTTTGTTCCAGGCCGAGGTCGAGCGCGAGAAGATCATGGCGGTGCCGACCGTGCATCTCGCCGGTGAGGTCTTCGGTCAGGGCCGGATGGGGCTCGAGGAGATCCTCGCCAAGCTCGACACCGGCGCGGCCGAACGGGCTGCGGCGGAGATCGCCGCGAAGGACGTCTTCGACGTGCTGGTGGTCGGAGGCGGCCCGGCCGGAGCTGCGGCGGCGATCTACGCGGCGCGCAAGGGGATCCGCACCGGCGTCGTCGCCGAGCGCTTCGGTGGCCAGGTTCTCGACACCCTGGCGATCGAGAACTTCGTCTCGGTATCGCACACCGAAGGGCCGAAGCTCGCGGCGGCGCTCGAGGCGCATGTCGGCGACTACGGCGTCGACGTGATGAACCTGCAGCGGGCGACCGGGCTCGTCCCGGCAGCCTCCGCCACCGATCCGATCGAGGTGAAGCTCGCCTCGGGTGCGTCGCTCAAGGCGAAGTCGGTGATCCTGTCGACGGGCGCGCGTTGGCGCGAGATGGGGGTGCCGGGCGAGAAGGAGTACAAGGCCAAGGGCGTGTGCTTCTGCCCGCACTGCGACGGCCCCCTGTTCAAGGGCAAGCGCGTCGCGGTGATCGGTGGCGGCAATTCCGGCGTCGAGGCGGCGATCGATCTCGCCGGCATCGTCGCCCATGTGACGCTCATCGAATTCGACCCGAAGCTGCGCGCCGACGAGGTGCTGCAGAAGAAGCTCAGGTCGCTCCCGAATGTCACCATCCACGTCTCGGCGCGGACCACGGAGGTCCTCGGCGACGGCGCGAAGGTGACCGGGCTCACCTACGAGGATCGCGTCACCGGCGAGATCCACCGGGTCGAGCTCGAGGGCCTGTTCGTGCAGATCGGGCTCCTGCCCAACAGCGAATGGCTGGAAGGGTCGGTCCGGCTCTCCAACCGCAAGGAGATCGAGATCGACGCCCGTGGCGCCACCTCGGTGCCCGGTGTCTACGCCGCCGGCGATGCGACCACCGTGCCCTACAAGCAGATCATCATCGCCATGGGCGCCGGCGCCACCGCCGCCCTCTCCGCCTTCGATCACCTGATCCGCACCTCCGCCCCGGCGTGAGCCGCGACGGCGACGGCCCGTCATCCGACGGGTCGGCGCCGCTCGGCCGCGGTGACACGCGGCAACCTCGGCACTCGTGAGGTCCTTCCACGACGTCTCGCGATGAGGCATCCTCGGCGTCGACGGGTGGCGGCGGGTCGCGCCGGCCATCCGCTTCGTGACCGGGGAGGTCGAGACATGACCGGATGGCGGCGGCATCTCGGGATCTGCACCGCGGTCGCCCTGGTCGCGGCGGCCTCGCCGGCGCGCGCGACGGCGACGCTCACCTGCGATGTCGACGGTCGCGAGTTCGCCTTCCACGTCCAGGCGGCGGTCGGCCACGAAGCGCTGACGCTGTCGGGCCTGCGCGGGGAATTGCGCCTGCCGAAGGAGGCGATCGCCGTCGAACTCGGCAGCGAAGAGCTGATGCAGTTCTGGATCGAGGGCGAGGATCTGCGCCTGCGCTTCCACGTCTTCGCCGAGGGCGACAAACCCGACATCGACCTCGTCGTCGTCACCCGCAGCAAGGGTCCGACCGACTACAGGGGTACCTATCGCCTGCGGATCGGCGACGGCGCCACGGCGCGCCGCCGGCGCGGCGACATCGGCTGCGCCGTCGGGTGAGCGGGACCACACCGTCGCCGCATCAACCCCGCCGGGCCGCCTTCGCCGCCGCGAACTCCTCCGCCGAGGCGTAGGCGGTCTGGGTACCGGGTTTCGTCACCGAATCGGCGGCGTAGAGCGCCGCATCGGCGAGCGCGGCGGCGATGTCGCGGCTCTCGGCATAGAAGCGGGCGAAAGCGCCGATGAAGGCGTCGCCGGCGCCGGTGGTGTCGCGCGGGGTGACCACGACCGGCGCGACACGAGAGACGCCACCCACCTCGACCACCAGGGCGCCTTCCGCTCCGAGCGTGACGATCACGCTGCGGATGCCGGCTTCGACCAGGGAGCGCGCGGCGACGATCGCCTCGGCCTCGTCGGTCACCGGCAGGCCGGTCAAGAGCGCCAGTTCGGAGCGGTTGGGGGTGAGGAAGGTGACCTCGGTCACCACGTCGCGATCGAGGGGGACGGCCGGGGCCGGGTTCAGCACCGTCTCGATGCCGTGGGCTCGGGCGAAGCGGATGGTGTGGTAGACGGTGTCGAGCGGGACCTCGAGCTGCAGCAGGATCAGATCGCAGCCGGCGAGATCGGCGGCGGCGGCATCGACGTCGGCGGGCTGCAGATGGGCGTTGGCACCCTTGACGATGAGGATCGAATTCTCGCCCGAGGGCTCGACGAAGATCGGCGCCACCCCCGACGACACGCCGGGAACGCGGCCGACATGGGTCGTGTCGATGCCGAAGCGGCGGAAGTTGGCGAGCGATGTCTCGGCGAAGGCGTCGTCGCCGACCTTCGACACCATCACCACCTCGGCACCGAGCAAGGCCGCGGCGACCGCCTGGTTGGCGCCCTTGCCGCCACATCCGATGCGGAAGTCGGGCGCCTCGATGGTCTCGCCCGGCACCGGCATACGGGTGACGTAGGTGATGAGATCGACGTTGGTGGATCCGACGACAGCGATGCGGGGCATGGGAGGCTCCTGGATCCGGTCGGCTGTTCGGACGCCGGACATCTCGGCAGCGAAGACGGTGCGGGATCGCCGGACCTCCGCCTGCCCCCAGGTCGAGTGCGGGGATTCGTCGCTCCGACGCCTCCGCCAGCCCTCACGACCGGACGATTCGACGATCGAATGCGTCGCCCGAGGGCACTTTCACGAGCTCGGTGTCGTCGTGGAGTCGGCCGCTACGACAGCGATGGCTCTCGGCAGCGCCCGATAAGGCACGGCATCGTCACGCCACGTCCAGAGCCGAATTTTCCGCCGGATCGAGTGAGATCGGCCAACGTGTCGCGTGCAGATCATACCATTCCCCGGGGATTCCGCGACCCGCGAGGATCTCGGAAATCTTCGAGCGGGCGCACTCGATCGTGATCCATCCCCGCAGGTCGCGACCGAAGAGCCCGGTGTGCCGCGACGACAACTCCATCGGTACGTGAACGCCCTCCCGCGGCGGATAAGGCGCCTTCATGGCCGACTTGTCGTTCTGGGGGACGATTCGGAAGCGATTGAAGCCGAGTGCGACGAGTGTCGCCGACATCTCGTGCGAGGCCTCGCCGACCGACACGAAGTCGGGTCGCACACGCCATTTCTCCAGGCCTCGAAGAATGGCCGTATCGGAGCCCTCCGAATCGAGCTTGAGATAATGGGGGCAGCCGTGGCGAGCGATCACCTCGTCGAGCGTCAGACAGGTCACCGTGTATTCGGCCACGCCGGCGCTGCCGCGGCATCCGTTGGCGGCGCGGAACGAACTCCACTGCGGTTCGGTCCGGTTGACGTAGAATGTCGCCGGCCCCGATCGATCCGAAAGGCCGCAGGGCTCCACGATCAACCGCCCGTCACCCAGAGCCCGCCTGAAACGGTGCCGCAGGCGGTCGATGAGTTCGGGGTTCGGCTCGAAACCGACGACCCGAAATCCCTTGCGGAGATAGTAATCGGTATCCGCACCGTCGAACATTCCGACGTCGAAGATCAGATCACCGACGACTCCGGGCCCCGCTGAACGGTCGATCGTCACCATTGTTCGAAACTCCGAATCCGGCCCATGAAAAGACGCTCGGGCGCGTGCGCGACGTGATCAGCCACCGCTCGCGACCTCGTCGAGAGCGGGCGACCAGACGGTGGCATGGACGTCGTACCACTCGCCCGGCGGCGGCAGCCATTCGTTGGACGGGCTGCGGACGCGACGATGAAAGGTCTCGACGGCTTCTTCGTAGGTGAGCCACTCGGGCACATCCAGTCCGAACACCCCCGAATCGCGTTGGGTGAACTCGCGTTCGACGAAGGCGCCTTCGCGCGACCGGCGAACCGCGGAGGCCCAGGACTTGTCCAGTTGAGAGCGGATACTGAAGCGATCATAGCCGACCGAGTGCAGTGCATCGATCGTCCCGAGGCCGAATTCCTCGACGGAGACGAAGGTCGGCCGAATGTCCAGATTCACGAGTGCCTCCAGGATGATCCGGTCGGCGCCCTCGATGTCGATCTTCATGTAGTGGGGGCATCCGTGGCGACGAAAGAGTTCGGCGATCGTGATGCAGGGCACCTCGACGATCTCGAACTCCGTGTCGCCGCGGCAACCGTATTCCTTCACGAAGGAGCTCCAGTGGTCACACGTGATGTTCCGGTAGAACGGGAGCACCCCCGGCGCGTCCATGAGCCCGACGGGCTCGAGAATCATCCGGCCGTCGGCGAGCGGGTCGGCATAGACGATGGTGAGTTCCTCGACGAGCCTGGGATCGGCCTCGACGCCGACGACACGAAAGCCTTTGGCGAGATAGAATTCCGTGTCCTCGCCGTGATTGACACCCAGATCGAAGATCAGATCGCGGTGAACCTCCGTCGGTAGATTCATTCCGTCCTCTCCTCGGCGAAGGTTCGATGGATCATACCAGAACCAGTATGTCGACGTTCCAGACGTAGCCCAACAGGGCGGCGTAGGCATCGGCTGAATAGACGACGATCTGGTCGAAATAGCTGTTGAATTCGCGCAGATGCCACAGATGCTTCGGCTCGATTCCGCTCGCCGCGTCGAACACCAGACGGTTCCGCGCATAGAGATCGGGAAGATCCCTCAATCGGAACGTCTCCGGATCGATCGTCTTGAGCGGTAGCGCCGACGCCGCCCTGGTGCGCCCCAGTATGGCGTCGGCATGGCGGCGGCGGACCAGGTTCGTCTTCAGGAACTGCGCACGACGGTCCGATCGAGTGACCGTCTCCTGGTGTACGCGGTAGATGTAGAGCGGTTCGGCCAGATAGGCGAAGCGGCAGTCGGCGAGCAGGCGCAACGCGAGATCCCAGTCCTGGACCCCGGTGAATTCGCCGGTAAAACCGCCGACCTCGAGGATCTTCGAACGGCGGATCACCTTGAGATGGTTGGCGACCATGCCGTTCAGGAGATCCTTACGAAACTCACCGGCGAAGCGGTCGTCGTCGTAGCCACCGTAACGCACGATCGACAGCGATCCGTCGCTCTGCGAGAGGTGGTAATGGTCGGTGAAGAGATAGTCGCAATCGCCGTCGGCATCGATCCGATCGAGTACGCGGGCGATCGCGTCGCCGACGAGCATGTCGTCGCAATCGAGAAACGCGACGAACTCACCCCGTGCGGCCCGAATGCCGCGATCGAGCGTCGCCGAGATGTTGGCGTTGGTCCGGTTGAAGAGAACGGTGACGCCGGGGATGGTGCTTCGCGCTTCGAGAAGCCCGCGGACGCGCGGGTCCGGCGAAGCGTCGTCGACCAGGACGAGTTCCACTCGGCCGTCCATCTGCGCGAGGGCGGACGCGATACAGTCGTCGAGGAAGTCGAAGTGCTGGTAGACCGGCACCACGATCGAGACCCGAGGAATCGCCTTCGGCGGAACCGGGCGTCGGACAGGCCGGACGGCCGACCCGGCTTCGGTCGACGTCGGCTGATCGTCCGCCTCGGCCGTGGGAGCGGTCCGGTCCTCCGGATCCTTCGACACCGTCCGCCCGGCATATTGCTCGACATACCAACGCATGGCGCCGTCGAGGAAGTCGGGACAGCGATCGCGGACGATCGTGTCGATGTCCATCGCCGCCGAAATCCATTGCCGACCTATCTCCGGCAACGAACGGCAGAGGCTGCTGTCATGGATGCGATAGATCGCGCCGGGGCGATCGAGAAGGGCGATACGTCCACCGCCGAGCACCAGATGGGTCCAGAAGACCCAGTCCTCTTTCGCCCGTTGGGCGTCGGAAAAGCGCAGCGTCTCGAACACACGCGCGTCGAAGAGGGCACAATGGATGGGGATCGACAGGCCGCGTTCCCAATGGTTGGCGATCTCCTCGAGGGAGAAGGACCAGTCTGCCATCAGATGTGGGAACCATTCGAAACGGTCGAGGTCTTCGTTCGCATAGAGACAGCCGGTCAGGGATACCGTCAGGTCGGCGCAGTAGCCGAAATGCTCGATCTGGCGATCGATCTTCAGCGGCAGCAACAGGTCGTCGCAGTCGAGGAGCTGGACATAACGTCCGCGCACATGCGACAGGCCGGTGTTTCGGGCTCCCGAGAGACCGGTGTTCTCCTGCCGTATGATCTCGATCGTGCAGCGTGCGTCGGACAGGAGAGCGCGAACCTCCTCGAGCTTGCGGCCGGTGGCGGTGCTGCCGTCGTCGACGAAGATGATCTGCAACGGTCCCGCATAGGCGGCGCGGGCGCTCAGAGCCGCCTCGTAGGCGTAGCGGCTCTGGTTGTAACAAGGCACGACGACTGAAACGAGCGGCAGGGTCGACCCGGTCGGTTTCGAGGCGGTCATCACAGATACCCCGGAATGTCGGCGACCGTCTCGGCGAAGTGATTCCAGGAGTGCCGTTCCCTCACCCGTTCGCGGAGCGCTGCGGCGCGCCGAACAGCCTCGTCGGGTGCCGCGAGGATCGCACGGATGCCGGCGACGTAGGCCGAGACGTCCGCGTCGGCCGCGAGCAGCCAACCGGTCTCGTCCCCGACGAGTTCGGGGATTCCGCCGATGGCGGGCGCCAAGATCGGTAATCCGGTCTCGCCGATCTCCAGAAGAATGTTCGGCATCCCCTCCTCGAAGGTCGTGTGCATGAAGAGATCGTAGCCGCGGTCGGCGAAGAGCGCTTCGACGGCGACGAAACCGCCGCGGTAGTGAAGGTTCGCCGACGCCTCCGGCAGGGGCGTCCCGTCGGTCACCGCCGATCCGAACACGAAGAAATCGACGTCGGGTGCGGCGGCGGCGACCGCCAGCAACAGATCGACGCGCTTCTGCCGGTCGAGCCTACCGGCCCAGAGCACGGCAGGACGTTTTCCCCCGATGGTCGCGGCGCGCCCCTCGATCGGCCGCCCCGACCGCGACCGCCAAGCCGTCGGATTATAGACGGTGATCTCCTCGGGCAGATCGGCTTCGGTCTCGCCGAAGCGACGGGCCTCCTCGAAGAATCGGGCGTTGTCGGACAGCAGTGCGCGGCAATGGAGGGTGGCTCGTCCATACCATGACGCTGCGAAGCCGATCGGATCGCCGGTGTCGTAGTCGCGCTGGACGCAGAACATGGAGCCGTAGACCTTCGTCAGGCGCGACACGAGTTCCCCGCAATCGAAGAGCAACTGCCAGGACAGCTCGGAATTCACGATGTGGAAGATCGACGGCCGTACCGTGGCGAGCAGCCGCAGGAGAAGCGTCTCGGACTGAGCACGTGCGAGCGAGGCCGCACGTTCGGGCAGGCCCAACGCGAGGACGCCCTCGGGCAGCTCCACGTCCGGATCGATCAGATCGACGTCGGTCGTCACGAAGAGGACCGAGCGATCCGGATGGGCGATCCGGTAACGGCGGGCGAAACAGATCGCGACCTTCTCTCCGCCACCGCGCCCGAGCAACGGTAGGGTGTACACCGCACCCACCGGCCCATACGTCGCCGAGAAGGCCGCGATGTCGGCGAGCATTCCGGCGAGGATCGTCTGATCGGAGCCGAACGAGGTGAGAGGGGTCACACCCTGTCGGGTGGGCATCGGTCGGTTGTGGCGCAGCGAGCGTAGCGGACGCCCCTCGAATCGGCCCCGAGCGAGATGGAAGGCGAGCGGATCGCCATCGCCGATGTCGGGATTGGCGAGGCGATAGCTCTCCAGGTCGAAATGCGCACCGGGGTTGCGGCCTTCCCGCCATCCGTGGCGGATGTAATGGGCGAGTGCGCCGTAACCAGCCATTCGCACGTCCGGATTGTGTTCGAGATACCAGGCGGGATCGAACCACGGGTTCGGGCGAAGCCCCTTGCTTTCACCGATCGAGAGGTAGTGCTCGATGGCGGCGGTCTCACCCTCCGAGAGGTCTTCGACCTGGCGACGATAGGCGGCCTCGTCGATCAGATCGCGACACATCGCGACGAGCGAGGGATCGACCCCCCGTCCGACGTGCCGGCGAAATCTCGCCATCAGTGTCGATATCCCGGCGAACCTCATGCGTGTCGGCGTCCCGATCCTGTGTCCCCCGCGACCGGGAGCTCAACGTTCATGGAGGGCTTCCCGTATCGTCTTCGCCACCGGCGAAAGAACGAATTCCAACAGAGTCCGGTGCCCGGTCTTGATCTCGACCTGGGCCGACATGCCGGGAACGATCCGGACACGCTGTCCGTCCACCGGCAACGTCGGATCGTCGATGGCGATGCGCGTCACGTAGACCAGTCCGCCCGAACGTCGTACCGACTGGGCGCTGTCGCCCAGGGGCTGCGTACCGGCGCGGACCTGCTGCACGGATTCGGGGTCCTGTTCCGCGTCGGTCGAGACGTGTACGACTCGCCCCGCCAGAAGGCCGTAACGGGTGAATGGAAAGCTGTCGATCTTCACCTCGGCTTCCTGGCCGATGTGGACGAAGCCGGCGTCGCGATTCTCCACGATCGCTTCGATCGCCACGGCACCCGATACCGGAACGACCTTCAGGAGTTGTTGCCCGCTCTGGACGACACTCCCTTCGGTTCGGATCGTCAGTTCTTCGACCACACCGTCGATCGGCGAGGCGACGGCGGTCAGATCCATTCGACGATTCGCCTTGGCGAGTTCGGCCTGAGCCTCCGTGTGCTCTCGGGTGGCGCGCTGCAATTCGGCGCGCCAATCGCGTTCGCTCTCCGCCAACACCCGCCGGCGGTCGGCCCACATGGCCTGAATAGCGGCGTCGGCGGTCTTCGCCTTCTCGAGCGCGATGTCGCGCTGACTGGCGAGATCGACCTCGGCCTGCAGGGCGTTCAGGTAGTCGATCCGGGAGCCGACGGCGCGATCGAGGCTGCTCTTGCGAATGGCGGCACGCTCACGGACGATCGGCAGGGTCGCATCGATACGCGCGACATCGGCCTCCAGCGCGACCTTCTCGGCGCGCTTGGTCGCGATCTCCTGGTCCATCGATGCGATCTTGGCGTCACGGCTGGCGAGCATCGCCATCAGTTGTCCGATCGCAGATGCGCGCTGCGCTTCGGAGGCGTCGACGCCGTCGAAAATGCGACGGAGTTCCGCGTCGGCCGGTATCGATTTCGGGTCGGTGTGGTCGACCAGAAATGCGAGCCGCCGCAGGTCGAGGCTGGTGCGGCGGAAGAGATCTTCGAAATGATCGTGGTCGGCGCGCGCCAGGCGGGGATCGAAGGTCACGAGGGTCTGGTTGGCGGTAACCCTGTCGCCGTTGGCGACGAGGACGCGCGCGACGATACCGGCGTCGGGCGCCTGGATCTGTCGGGTTCGTTCCACGGCGATCACCTTGCCCGGGGCGGTGGCGACGATGTCGATCCGACCATAGGCGGCCCAGGCGATCGCGGTGGCGAACACCAGGCAGACGACGATCGCCGTCAACCGCACGGTGGGAGAGCCGGGCGTCTCGACGATCTCCAGTGCCGCGGGCAGGAACGAAAGTTCGTCGCGTCGCCGCGAAGCGGAGCGGTTCGGACGGAGGATCCCGGGGATCATTGCGCCCCCCTGCCCGGTTCCGCCGAACCGGTACTCTGGATCTGCCACAGCCGCGCGTAGACACCGCCACCGGCGACGAGCGAGTCGTGGTCACCCTGCTCGACGATGCGCCCCTCGCGCAGCACGACGATCCGGTCGGCGTTGCGGACCGTCGACAGGCGGTGGGCGACGATCAGCACGGTGCGCCCCTTGGTGATCGCCGCCATGTTCTTCTGAATGGCGGCCTCGCTCTCGTAGTCGAGTGCGGCGGTCGCTTCATCGAAGATCAGGATGCGTGGCTGGGAGACGAGCGCGCGGGCGATGGCGATGCGCTGGCGCTGACCGCCGGACAGGGTCGCACCACGTTCGCCGATCATGGTGTCGTAGCCCTGCGGCAGGGCGGAGACGAAGTCGTGGGCCCCGGCCAGACGCGCTGCGGCGACCACTCGATTCATGTCCATGGTCGGGTCCGAAACGGCGATGTTCTCCCGGACCGTCCGGTTGAACAGCACGCTCTCCTGCAGCACCACGCCGAGCTGGCGCCGGAGCCACGAGGGGTCGACCTGCTTGACGTCGATGCCGTCGACCTGGATCCGCCCGGATTCCGGCACGTACAGGCGTTGAACGAGTTTCACCAGCGTCGACTTGCCCGAGCCAGAGGCGCCGACGATGCCGACCACCTCTCCCGCGGCGACATGGAGGTCGATGTCCGACAGGGTGGGGGCGGTGTCCAGACGATACCGGAACGTCACCTTCTCGAAGTCGATCGCGCCGCGGATCGCCGGGAGATTGGCCTGTCCGCCGGTCGCGGGTTCCGGTGCGGTGTTGAGGACGTCGCCGATCCGATCGATCGAAACGCGCGTCTGTTGGAAATCCTGCCACATATGGGCGAGACGCAGGATCGGTTGGGACACTTGATTGGAGAGCATGTTGAAGGCGACCAGCTCGCCGATGGTCATCGAACCGGTGATCACCTCGCGCGCTCCGAGGTAGAGCACGACGACGGTGACGACCTTGCCGACCGCCTGGATGGCCTGTTGGCTCCAAGTCGCCAGCGACACCACCGAGAAGCTGGCCGAGACGTAGGCCGCCAGTTGTTCTTCCCAACGTCGTTGCATCGCCGGCTCGAGCGCCATCGACTTGACGGTCTCCGCGCCGGAAACCGATTCCACCAGAAACGACTGGTTCTCCGCTCCACGCCGGAACTTCTCATCGACCCGCGCGCGAATGGTCGGCGTCACCAGGAGGGAGATCACGCCATAGATCGGGACCGATGCGACCACGACCCAAGCGAGAAGAGAAGAATAGAGAAACAGAACGCCGATGAAGATCAGGGAGAAGAGTACGTCGAGGACAAGTGTCAGGGCCGAGGAGGTGAGGAACTGACGGATCGTCTCCAGTTCCCGGATGCGCGCGACCGTGTCACCGACCCGCCGAGAGGCGAAATAGGCCATCGGCAGCGAAAAGAGGTGCTTGAACACCCGCGCCCCGAGTTCGACGTCGATCCGATTGGTCGTGTGGGCGAAAAGCCAGGTTCGAATGCCGGTGAGAAGGACCTCGAACATCGACATCGCCGCCAGACCGATCGCCAGAACGGCCAACGTCGACAGGCCGCGATGCACCAGAACCTTGTCGACCACGACCTGGAAAAAGAGCGGCGTCAGCAGAGCGAAGATCTGAAGGAACAACGAACCGAACAGGACTTCGAACAACGGCTGCCGATACTTCCGAACCGCCGCGACGAACCAGCCGACACCGAATCGGCCGGAGATGTCCGTACTCGCGAAGCGCTTGGCCACGAGCAGCAGGCGGCCCGTCCACTCGGCTTCGAAGCGGCTCTGTTCCCAGATCTCGGGAGCCGGTCGAGTCGGGTCCTGAACCAGCATCTTGTCCGGCGCCGGGCGACCGACGACGACCCAGCGCCCATCGCGCAGAAGCGCGATCACCGGCATCGGCAGGGTGGCCAATCTGCGCGCATCGGCGGTCGTGAAGCGGGCGCGAACCGAAAGATCCCGCGCCGACCGAAGGATGTCGCGCTCGCTCAGGACGGCTCGATTTCCGGCCGCATGGCGCAACTGCTGGATCTCGGCCGGAATTCCGAGGAGCCGCACCACGAACACGAAAGCCGGTCCGACATCCGACTGGACGTCGGTCCCGTGCAACGTCTCGGTGGTAGGCTTTCCGTCGTTCGATCGCGGCGGCGTGGGCACCGGAGCCGTCATCGTCCGGACGACCTCGAACACGCGTATTCTCCGCAGACTCGATGTTCGGACAGACGATGCCGAGCTTCAACCATTCGACCGCGCCCGCAATTCGATGGCACGACACCCGAACGACGTCTCCGTCGAGAGGATGCGGACATCTCGGAAGTGCGCCCCGCACGGACCGTTCGAGGTCGGGCGGAGCCGACGGGGCCAAGAACCGAATGACATCTCATATTCATCGTCACAAAGCCGAAATGCAATTTCTCGATTAGTCACACACGCGATTCCGAACGTCAAGTTCGGTGCCGAGAATACGCCGAATATCGTAAGGAGATCACAGAAGGACGACGACCCGAAGGGATTGGTTCCCTGCCCGGAACGATGTCGTGATCGTACGCCGAAAAGTGGCGTGGCCGAGAAGAAAAAAAGGGGGGAGAGGCCGGCGGCTCGCCGGAATGGCGGGCGGCATGGCGAACCGCCCGACCGGGAAACCTTCGACGAGCGACACGTCCTCGCGCCCGCAGGCCGTCGGCGGTGCGCACGCCGGATCGGCACTCGACCCTCCGCCGTCACCCGACGCGCGCCGAAGGCGGATGGAGCCGGTGCCGACGGGGGGCGAGGCGGCGGTCGTCGAGATGCTCACGGACAGGACTGCTCCGACCCGACATCGGGCGAACCAGGGTCGCGTGCCGAAGACCTCGTCGTCCCGTCGCGCGAACCGCGACCCATGGATCTTCGACCGTCACCCATCTGCCGCCATCGGCGTGCCCCGACGGCAGACCGTCGGCTTCACCGGATGACGGGACACGTCCACCGGACGATCCGAAATGGCCGCATTCGGTGCTTCTGATCGAAGCAGTGACGCAGTCGTGCACACGTCTCGGATGGTCGCTGCAGCGGATCCGCAGCAGTGGGCGACGGACCGCTCGTCGATCCGCCAGTCGTAGCGGTCGACGCCATCTCGAACGCGGCCTCGATCGACGTCGCCACATCGCGGGGATCCTCCCGTGACAATGTACCAGCTTGCCGATCCGCCCCGTAGCGAGCAGAATCTGCTCGAAAATCACTTCGGACGGATGGAAATCCGAGGTGGGAGCGGAGCCGGTGCTTCGCAACGTACCGAAGACGTGGAGAGGCGAGCCGCCGCGCGTGCGGCGTGGTGGCCGCGGATTTCACGGGAACCGCCCGGACGAAGCGATACCAGGGATCGTGTCTTTTCGACCGAGGGCGCGGCCATGACCACCACGATGATGAACTACTTCTTCGTCCTCGGCGGGGAGTACCAAGACTCCCAGCATCCGGACCATCAGCTGAAATTGTTCGACATAATGCCCGGCGACCAGGTCACGATCAGCTGGTGGCTGTCCCAGTCCGTCTCCACGGATGTACAGACCTATCCCTATGGCGACGAGAACGGCTGGCTCAATTTCACCGTGACGACCGTCCCCGGTCAGCATCCGTCGTTGTCCGGCGACCTCGCCGGCATGTACGGCGCCAACTGGGTGAGCACGGGAAATTCGAACGACGTCCTATCGACGCTGGGACACTATCTCGGCACGACGACCTTTCAGAACGACTACATCTACTCGACACAAGTCGTGTCCGGCACGAGCTATCCCGCGCAGGGTGCCTGGGCGCCGGGGGATGGTCTCTATCTGAATATCTGGAATGACCTCATGACCGAGGGGTCGAGCAACAATCTGCCCGATCTCCTCACCATCCAGGTCACGCTGACCAACGACGCGCGTTCGGCGACGAAGGTGCTTCCCAGTCAGTTCACGTCGGAGCAGAGGGCCAAGTTCGTGGCCGCCGCGGACGCCTTGAAGTCTTTGGCGAACATGTGCAACACCGCGGCGATCGGCACCGATCCGACCAACCTGGAGGCTCGACTCGCCGGGACGATCGCCTCGAAGCTCGCCAGCTCGATCGATCCGCAGGTCGGCGCGGTCAATGCGTTCACGCAGACGGCCCTGAAAGCGGTCGACACGATCATCAAGGAGACGACAGGCCTCAACAATCCCGCCGGACTGACACTGAAGATCGCGGGAGCGATCGACGGTCTGTCGGCGGCCGCGTTGAAGGCGCTCGCCAGAGATCCCGCCGACGGCAATTACACCTCGGTCTTCCAGGCGCCCGATTGGCCGTTCGGCACGCTTCCCGGGCTCACGACGGCGGAACAGAGCCTCCTCGTCGATTCGTGGAGCCTGATGAAGAACACGCTGAACATGCTGGCGGCCTGTGAGCGATATCAGGGCGCCGCGGTCGCAGGAGACGCCGTCGCCCTCGCGCTGCAGCGAGACGCCTTCGACGCGGCGCTCATCGCCTACGAATCGATGCGCCTGACGGTCGCCGCCGACGTCGACGCCGCCCGGCCCGATCTGGCGACCGCGACCGCCGGGGTCGATCTCGGAGCCGACACGAGCTATTCCGAACTCGTCACCTATCTTTCGGGGCTGACCGATCCGGCGACGCAATCGACGTTCTTCGCGGACTTCATCGCCGCCATCGCGACCGATGCGTCCTATCTTTCCTATTACATCGGCGACGACGTGACCCAGGCCGTCACTGCGCTCATCGGGGCAACCGCGCCGACCCAGAGCGGCATGGCCGACGCGGCATTGGATGCGGCGGCGACCGAGTTGGCGTCGAGTATGCGGACCGCATTCGGCGACTTCGGCGGCTACGGCGTTTCCGACATTCTTCTCCGGAACGTCCCCGGCGTCACATATCTCTGGACGATGGACGGCACCACGGTGGCGAATGGCGCGACGACGAGTGTGCAGGTCGAGACGAACTGGCAGATCGCCGGTGTCGGCGACTTCGACGGCGACGGTAGATCGGACCTCTTGTGGGTCCACGACGATCCGGCCGACCCTGCCGATCCCCTGAACGGCGTCTCCTACGCCTCGATCCAGAACGGCGCCGTCGCCACCTCGGCCTCCGGAGTGGTGCAGCAGCTCTCGACCACCTGGCAACTCGTCGGGGTCGGCGACCTCACCGGCGACGGCAAGGCCGACGTACTCTATCGCGGCACCGCGACCGGCCTGACGTATCTCGATGCCATGAACGGCGCCGCGATCGACTGGTCGGCGAGCGGTTTCACCTCGGCCCAGGTGACCGACGCCGCATGGAGCG
The DNA here is from genome assembly GCA_937864925.1 of uncultured Alphaproteobacteria bacterium. Taxonomy (GTDB): domain Bacteria; phylum Pseudomonadota; class Alphaproteobacteria; order Rhizobiales; family Ancalomicrobiaceae; genus CALBKH01. The sequence continues at coordinate 15,968 of CALMFH010000103.1, forward strand.
TGGCCGCGGTCGCCGACTTCGGTGGCGACGGCAAGGCCGACATCCTGTGGCGCTACCACGATGCCGCCGATGCCGCCGATCCGCTGAACGGCACCCTCTACGAGTGGACGATGAACGGGACGTCGGTCGCGGCGGCGGGTCTCCTGTCGCAACAGGCGAGCGACAACTGGCAGGTGGAGGGCACCGGCGACTTCGATGGTGACGGCAACGCCGACATTCTGTTCCGATACGAGAATTCGGCGAACGCCGCCGACGTTCTGAACGGCGTGACCTACATCGACTTCATGAACGGGACCACCGTGTTGTCGTCGAGCGCACCGACGCAGTGGCAGGTCGACCTCTCGTGGGCCGTCGCCTCGATCGGCGATTACAATGGCGACGGGATGAGCGACATCCTGTGGCAACAGACGTCCACGGGGACCACCTACATCTGGCAGATGAACGGGGCGAACATCGGTTCGGGCGCCTTCACCTCGCAACAGGCGGGAACCGGATGGACGGTGCAGAACGGTGTGCTGATCGGGTAGAGAGTGGATGAGCCGGACGACGGACGTGAGGTGCGGCCCGTTTCTTCCACGATCCGAAGCCGGAACTTTCCGGTACAGGATCGGGCGGGAATTCCGGGGAGCCCATCACGAGCCACCTCGAACCTGACCGAGGGACGGTGTTCCGGACAACGCTCGGGCTCCGCCCCCGGGATGTCGCCGCTCAACGAGCGGTCGCATCTTCCCCTTGAGCGGAAACAGCCCGTCATGGTAGGTTCCGCCGTTGCGATCGGGAGGGGAAGATATGGCTTATTACTATTGGGGACAGATTTCGAATTTCGTCTATACGAGCAGCGGATCCATCGATGACGCGCTGTGGTCGAGAGGTAACGCCGCCGGCGGGACCTTCCCGCTCTGGACCTGGACGGAGACGGCTGCATCGACCTACCAGAGCGGTGCCTCTCTAACCTACAATATCTATCTGACCGGGCAGAATTTCGTGCTCGACAGCGAACCCGCGGTCCTCGTGGCCTCGGTCGACCTCGTCAGTCCTTTCAGCAAGCAAGGAAATCTTTCCAGTGTGATGTCGTTCAACCGCGTCAACGGTATCGTGAACGGCGGCGTCTTGTGGACGGAATGGGATTCGGTCGCCGGCGCCATCGACATCGCGTACCGACCCTTCACCTTCGGTTCGTCGGCCACCATCGTCCCGCCGGCCACGTCGGGAATCGCTCTGACCGGCTCCAAGGTCACGATCTCCTCCGACATCACCGGTCTCGCCGAGTGGAGTACCAATTGGACCTCGACCAATTTCGTCTTCGGCTACATGACCGCGACATCGACCCCTTCGGGCACGGTGCGAAACGTCTATTTCCAGGCATTCGACACGTCCGGTAACGCGACGTCACCGCTCGTCGAAGTGGCGTCCAACGTCGCCGCGTCGACGGTGTGGAACGTCAGCTATACGAACTCGACCTGGTATTACGAGTACACGAAGGTCGACGGCACCAATACCGGTCTGTGGCGACGCACTTTCGACTCGACGACCGGTGCGCTCGGCCCCGAGACGGAATTGCAGGCGCAGACGAGCTTCACCAAGTTTTTCGGCTACTCCTACATTTCACAGCTCGACGGCTCGAAGCTGTATGCCTTCGAAGGCATGTCGAACGGTTCGCATGTGCTGGAGATCAGTCGGGTCTCCGCCGGCGGGACGCCGCTCGGCGTGACGGCGACCTACACGCTCCCCGGGACGTCGGGAGTGCAGTGGCGCATGATCGGCAACGTCTGGGATTCGTCGAACGGGAGCACCGATCTCAACGCACTCACCTATCTCGTGAACGGTCAGATCCATCTCGTCATTCTCGACTCGACGGGAGCCCAGGTCGGGAGCGACTTCGTTCTGCCGACCGGCGGCGACGTCTTCGGTCTCGGCAAGATGCGTATGACCGGGACACGACTTCAGATTCCCTATTCGATCAGCGACCCGAACGGTGGTTACGACGAGAAGTCGCTGATCTACGACTTCGCCGGCGGGCCGGTCGTGACGACCATATTCGGAACGAGCCAGTGGGCCGGAACCTCGTTCGACGACATCTTCACCGATGCGCCGGGTGCACACTTGGTTGCCGGTGGATCCGGTAACGACACGTTCGCCACCGCGTTCACCTCGAACCTCGTCCACGTGTCGACGACGGCGCAGGGCGACGTAGAGGTGATCACACCGTACGGCACCACGTTCCTCGAAGATTTCGAAAAGATCGAGTTGCTGAACGGAACGATCGGCATCTCGGGTACCCAACTCACACCGGCGCTGAACCCCGGCCTCGGCCTGCGCGCGACCAATCCGTACGACTTCAATGGCGACGGGATGTCGGACGCGCTGTTGCGCAATGGCACCGGCGTGACCTACCTCTGGACGATGAACGGGGCGACGGTCTCCAACGGTGCGACGACGTCCGTCCAAGTCGGAAACGAATGGCAGATCAAGGGTGTCGGCGATTTCGACGGAAACGGGACCTCCGACCTCCTGTGGCTCTACGAGAACGCCGCCAACCCCGCCGACGGGCTCAACGGCGTCAGTTACATATCCTTCCAGAACGGAGCGACCGCGACCGACGGCGGTGTGGTGCAGCAGCTTTCCGGTTGGTCGATCGCCGGCATCGGTGACTTCGACGGCGACGGCAAGTCGGACGTACTCTACCGGTCCGACACGACCGGGCAGACCTACATCGACTTCATGCAATCCAATCAGATCGACTGGAACATCTCGGGTTTCACCTCGGACGTGGTTTCGGACAGCAATTGGACGGTGGCGGCGGTCGCCGATTTCAACGGCGACGGCGATGCCGACGTTCTCTGGCGCTACGCCAATGCAGCCGATGCCGCCGATCCGCTCAACGGTACGCTCTACGAGTGGCAGATGAACGGGAAGTTGGCGATTTCCTCCGGTCTTCTGTCGCAGCAGGCGAGCGGGGCCTGGCAGGTGGCGGGCACGGGCGACTTCAACGGCGACGGCAGGGCCGATCTGCTGTTCCGCTACCACGACGCGTCGAATGCCGCCGATCCGCTCAACGGGGTCAGCTACATCGATTTCATGGACGGGACGACGGTGGTTTCGGGTGCGACGACCGGCTGGCAGGTCGACGAGAGCTGGCAGGTCGCCTCGATCGGCGACTACGACGGCAACGGGAAGGCCGACATCCTGTGGCAGAAGGCGTCGACCGGTGACACCTTCCTGTGGACCATGAACGGATCGAGCGTGACGTCCGGGGCCTTCACCAGTGCTCAGGCCGGAAGTGGCTGGACGGTGCAGAACGGCGTCCTCGTCGGGTGAACCGAAGAGGACGAGCGAGCCTGCCGGTCGCGCAGATGTCGACCGGTTCGTGATCGGCTCGGCCCGCTGAAGCGGGCCGAGTGTATTCGTGTCTGGTCGAGAAGCCGGCTTGTCCCGCCGACGGGATGTCGGTTACGCTCGTCTCGTCTATCATCCCGCATATTCGGATCGCATCGATGGCTTCGACGAGTGAAGAGCAATATCTGCTCGAACTGGTGAACGACGCGCGTCTCGACCCCATGGGTGACGCGGCACGGTATATCGTGAGCTATCTGCCGGACCCGGAATCGGCGAATGGCTACATTCAGAATGCGATGAGCTATTTCGGCGTTTCGGGAAGCATGTTGCTCGCTCAATACCAAGCTCTGGTCCCGGTCCAGCCGCTCGCCTGGAACGACATCCTGCAGTCGACGGCGACCGCGCATTCCCAAGCGATGCTGGCCACGGACATGCAGGAGCATCAGGTCCCCGGCGAAAGCAATCTCGGCCAACGCGCCACCGCGGCAGGGTATTCCTATCAGATGTTGGGCGAGAACATCTTCGCCTATGCTCCGGGCGTGTTCGAGGCCCATGCTGCCTTCATGATCGACTGGGGTGGATCCGCGAGCACCGGCGGCATGCAGTCGCCGGCCGGCCACCGCATCAACATCATGACCGCCGGTTTTCGGGAAATCGGTATCGGCATCGTCAATGGATCGGGAGCCACTGTCGGACCGATGCTGGTCACGGAGGATCTCGGCGTGACGACGTCGAGCGGGGTGTATCTCCTCGGCGTCGCCTACACGGATTCCGATCACGACGACTTCTATTCGATCGGCGAAGGGGTGGCGGGGCTCGGCGTATCGGTCCTGTCGACCAGTACGACGTCCGGAGCCAGCGGCGGCTATTCGATGTGGACCACCTCGACCGGCACGCGGACGATCACACTGACCGGAGCCGGTCTTTCGGCGCCGGCTCTCTTCGTCGCCAATCTGGTTTCCGGCAACAACTACAAGCTCGATGTGGTCGACGGTCACATTCTCGAGACCTCCGTTTCGGGCCGCGTGACCTCCGGTGTCGACACGCTGTACGGATTGGGCATCGTGGGCCTGACCTTGGAGACCGGGGACGGCGTGCAGGTCCTCCGCGGCACGAAGGGCAACGACACATTGAAAGGCGGAGCCGGGGTCGACACCGGGGTCTATGCCGTCGCACGTGCCGATGCGACGGTGACCCGGAACGCCGACGGCAGCGCCACGATCGCCAGCACGGCCGGGGGTACCGACACGCTGATCGGGATCGAGCGCGTACGGTTCGCCGACCGGATGGTCCAGTTGGTGACGCTCGGAGCCTCCGACTTCGACGGCAGCAGAACGTCCGACGTTCTGCTTCGCAACACCGCCGGGGTGACCTATCTGTGGTCGATGAACGGGGCAACGGTCTCGTCCGGAAGCACCACGTCGGTTCAAGTCGGCATGGCCTGGCGGATCGAAGGGGTCGCCGATTTCGACGGCGATGGCCGCAGCGACCTGCTGTGGGTCTACGACAACCCCTCCAATTCCTCCGATCCGCTCGACGGGATCAGCTACGTGTCGTTTCAGAACGGGACGAGCGCCACCGGCGGCGGCGTCGTACAGCAACTGTCGAGCGATTGGGCGATCGTCGGGGTGGGAGACTTCACCGCCGACGGCATGGCCGACGTGCTCTACCGCAATACCGCGACCGGACGGACCTTTCTCGACGTGATGAACGGCAACGGCATCGACTGGTCGGCGTCGGGCTTCACCACGGCAACGGTGGCCGACGGCAAATGGACGGTGGCGGCGGTCGCCGATTTCGACGGCGACGGCATGACCGACGTTCTCTGGCGCTACGCCAATGCGGCCAATACCGCCGATCCGCTCAACGGCACGCTCTACGAGTGGCGGATGAACGGGACGACGGTGGCTTCCGCCGGGCTTCTGTCGCAGCAGGCGAGTGGGGCCTGGCAGGTGGCGGGCACGGGTGATTTCGACGGCGACGGCAAGGCCGATCTGCTGTTCCGCTACCACGACGCGTCGAACGCCTCCAATCCGCTCAACGGGGTCAGCTACATCGATTTCATGAACGGAACGACGGTGGTTTCGGGTGCGACGACCGGCTGGCAGGTCGACGAGAGCTGGCAGGTCGCCTCGATCGGCGACTACGACGGCAACGGGAAGGCCGACATCCTGTGGCAGAAGGCGTCGACCGGTGACACCTTCCTGTGGACCATGAACGGATCGAGCGTGACGTCCGGGGCCTTCACCAGTGCTCAGGCCGGAAGTGGCTGGACGGTGCAGAACGGCGTCCTCATCGGGTGAGCCGAAGAGGACGAGCGAGCGAGCCTGCCGGTCGTGCAGTTGCCGACCGGTCCGTGATCGGCTCGACGGCCTCGGGTGGTCGGGCCTCCTCGGCCGGTCGAGGCATGTGGCGAGACCCCCGGGTCTCCTGACCTGCCGGGTGGATGGTGGCGGTCGAGATGATCGAAGGGGCCATCGCGACCTCGTGGCCCACTGCCGGCATCTCCCGCCATGTCGAGCCGGAACTTCCGGTTCGCGGTCCGGCCGGAAGACGGAGCGCGGCGACGAAGGGGTGGCGCCGTCCTTCGACTCGCATCCGGATCGAGGTGGCCGTCCGGCGTCCTCACCTCGACTCTTCGGCGAACCGACCGCGGGCGACCCATCCGCCTCGCGGGCGACATGCCCTCATGGTGGGGGCGATCATACCAGCGGGCATCGAAAATGGCCGGCGGTATTCCTGACGTGAATTTCTCATGTCCATGACACATATGAGAAATTCGCGTGCCTTCGAAGGCCGGGTGCGTCGGCACCGTCGGCCTTCGGTCTCATACCGAGTACACGAAGTTTCGACCTGTTCGAAACTTCGTGAACGAAGGCGAGCCCGAACGGGCGTCGGCCGGTCGGGCCGTGACGCTCATGAAATTCGGACGAGTCCGAATTTCATGAGCCCGGTATCAGACGTCGATCTTGTACTTCTTGAGCCGGTAGGCGAGGGTCGGTCGGCTGATGCTGAGCAGGCGGGCCGCCATCGAAAGGTTGCCCTTGGCCTCGGCGATCGCCATGCGCAGCATCCGCGTCTCGGTATCGGCCAACGTCGGCAGGCCGCCGGGGCCGGAGAGGAAGTCGATCTCCTCGACATCGGACGCCTGCTGCAGTCCGCCGTCCTTCTGCACCACGAAGGTGGTCGCGGTGACCTCCTCGCCGGTGGTGAAGAGGTGACAGAGATCGAGCGCCCCGCCCTCGTCGGCGAGAATCACCGCCCGCTCGACCAGGTTCTCCATCTCGCGCACGTTGCCCGGCCAACGGTAGTTGATCAGTGCGTCGACGGCGCGTTCGCGAAAACCCGTGATGGTCTTGCCGTGCTTGGCACAGGCGCGGCGCATGAACCAGTTCATCAGGAGCGGAATGTCGTCGCGCCGGTCGCGCAGGGGCGGAACTCGGATGGGGAAGACGTTGAGGCGGTAGAACAGATCCTCGCGGAACATGCCGTCCTTGACCGCGGCACGCAGGTCGACGTTGGTCGCGGCGATGACCCGCACGTCGACCTTGCGGATCCGGCTGTCGCCGACCCGTTCGATCTCACCCTCCTGCAGCGCCCGGAGCAACTTGCCCTGCGCCGTGAAGCTCAGGGTGCCGATCTCGTCGAGGAACAAGGTGCCGCCGTGGGCGCGTTCGAAGCGGCCGGGACGCGACACCGTCGCCCCGGTGAAGGCGCCGCGCTCGACGCCGAAGAGCTCGGATTCGATCAGTTGCTCGGGGATCGAGGCGCAGTTGACGGCGATGAACGGGCCCTTGGCGCGGTTGGAGAGGCGGTGGAGGTTGTGGGAGAAGATCTCCTTGCCAACGCCGCTCTCGCCGAGGAAGAGCACCGTCGCCTCGGTCGGTGCCACCTTCTTCACCAGATGGCAGACCGTGCTGAATCCCGACGAGATGCCGACCATGCCGAAGTCGTTGTCGGTGCCAGCGGCCGAGAGCGTGGCGAGGCGCGAGGTCGCCGGCAGCTTGTCGGGCGCGGTCGGATTGAACTTGACGAAGTCGCCGATCTGCAGGAAGCGCAGGTCGTCGAGGGCGTCATCGCCCCATTCCTCGGCCGGCCGCCCGACGACCCGGCACTTCGAGTGGCCGGTGCACTTGCACTCGGTCTCCCGCCACAGGATCGGCCGCCCCATGAAGGTCGAGGTGTAGCCGCAGGCATAACCGACCAACATCCAGCAGGCCGGCTCGTCGCCGATGCCGTAGCTGTTGAGATGCGCCTCGGCCTCGAAACAGTCGATCAGATGGAAGTCGCCGAAGTAGCGCCCCTTGCCGACGTCGATGTCGAGCGCCACCGGCTCACAGTGGACGATGCCCTCGAGCGACACGAGCTGTGGGCCGGCGAGGAAGCTGTCATAGGTGGAGGAACCGGAACGTAGCTTCTTGGCCATCTCGGCATCGCTCGCTCCGGCCTGATAGCCGATGCGGGTGATGAGGCCGCGGGCGGTCTCCTTGCCGAGGCTCTCGATCAACTCCTGGCGCAGCGCCCCGAGCGAGGCGACGTGCATCAGCATCATGCGCTGGTCGTCGAGCCAGATCCGCCCCTGTTGCGGGGCGAAGCGGAGCCGATTGGCCAGATCGTGGATCTCGGGCACGTGTATGCCGGGGAGCGCAGAGCTCCACTTCGACGATGCCCCGGCGTTGCTCATCCCTGAATCCGTCTTCGTTCTGTTTCGAATATCCATACGCCTTTTCATTCGCGCCTTGCCATCTTTTCCCGCCGATCGTCACGCTCGGTGGTGCGCACGTGTCGATCCGCGGGAAACTCAGAAGAAGCGGTCGTAGTGGATCCGTGAAACCGGGACGGTCCGCTGGATGATCAGCAACTCCTGCAACGCCTCGATCATCGGCGGCGGGCCGGCGAAGTAGAACTCGCAGGCCTCGAACCGATCGGCGAGCACCCGGTCGACCTCGGCGTGGACGAAGCCGCGCGCGCCCGCCCAGTCGCTCCCCTCCGGCTCGGCGGAGAGCACCGGCAGGTAGGTGATGGCGTCGGAGAAGTCGTCACCGAGGAGGGTGCGGAACGACAGGTCGGCCCGCGTCCGCGCTCCCTCGAAGACGGTGATCCGTCGCGCCGGATCGGCGGCGAGCGCCCCCCGCGCGATCGAGACGATCGGGCCGATGCCCGACCCGCCGGCGATCAACACCACGTCGCGGTCGATCTCGGCCCGGAAGTGAGCGTGACCGTAGGGGCCGTCGAGGGTCACCACGGTGCCGATCTGCAGCGCGTCGAACATGGCGTTGCTCCCCGCCCCGCCCGGCACGCGGCGGACGACGAAGCGCCACTCGCCCGCCGCGTTGGGCAGGTTCGACATCGAATAGGCCCGCACCCCGGGGACGCCCGGCGGCTGGAACAGTCCGTATTGCCCGGCGACGAAGTCGGCCGGCTCCAGCGTCGAGAAGACGAATTCGGCCATGTCGGCGGTCACCGGCGTCCGCCGCAACAACACCGCCTCGCGCCGACGCGGCGGCACCGCCGGACGGTATTCGTCGGCCGGGCGGACGCGGATGGTGCAGTCGCCGCGCGGCCGCGATTGACAGGCGAGCCGCTTACCGCGCCGCCGGTCGCGTTCGGAGAGGCCGGGAGCCTCGGGCCACAGCGTCTCCATCTCGCCGGAGACGAGATCGAAGCGGCAACTGCCGCAGCCGCCGACGCTGCAGTCGTGGGGAAACCCCACACCGGCGCGCAGCGCGCCCCGGAGCAGGGTGTCCTCGTCGGCGGAGACGTCGAAGACGCCTCCGCCTTCCATTTCGATGCGATGGGTCATCGGATCGCCACCCGCCGGATCACAGGCCGAGGCCGAGGCGCCAGGCGGCGACCGCCTCGCGCGCCGCGGCACCGACGTCGCGGGCGTCGGGCAGACGACCGCAATAGGCGTTGATCGCGGCGTCCCCGAGCGGCGCCCATTTCGCCACCCAATCGGCGAGCACCGCGCGGTTGCCCTCGGTCTCGAGCGCCATCTTGACCAGCGCCGCCGTCCAGCGGCGGTGGCGATCGGCGTCGAGGAGCTGGGCGTCGCAGATCAGGCCGAGCAGCGTGTCGCCGTTGTGGCGCGCCGTCTGGCCGAGGCCGCGCAGCACCGCCTCCTCGACCGCCGGACGGGCGACGAGGTTCATGGCGACGAAATGCTCGGCCCAGTCGTAGGTGGTGAGACCCGTCTCGACCAGCTCGCGGAAGCCCTGCCAGGCGCTGTCGTTCTCCCAGATCTCGCGCTCGCCGGTGCCGAACCCGAAGCCCTCGAAGGTCTTCGACAGCTCCTTGGTGCGATAGGCGGTGTGGGTCAGCCAGCGGAGGCTGTCCGCCGTCTGGTAGGTGGCGCAGTTGGAGATCGTCGAGGACGGCGCGATCTGGCAGAGATAGGCCGAGCCCATCTGCAGCGTGTGGAAGAGATAGCGCGCCGGAGTGTAGAGCCGCGCCAGATGGCGGGCCCACGAAGCCTCGAGCATGGCGTCGTGACCGCGCTCGGAGAACTGGTCGAGGAGACCGAAGACGTAGTTCTCCTGGCCGTCCTGGAGCATGTTGTAGGTGCGGTAGACCATCTCGTCCGGATCGCGGAAGGCGTTCCAGTCGGCATGTTTCAAGGGTGAGGCGTTGCGATTGGTCTTGAACCACATCGCGGTCGGGAAGTTCGGATCGAGCTCGAACGGCGCATCCGGCCGGTCGGTGGTGTAATGCAGGTTGGTGGAGACGATCTCGTATTCGCTCGGCTTGCGGCGGCGGGTGGCGAGATGGCTCCAGGTCTTGAGCGGCTGAAGGACAGCGGGCTGGTTCATCGTTTCCCCCGAAATCACAGAGTCTTTTCGTAGTAGAAGCGGACGTGGTCGTCCGTCGTCTCGATCCGGCCGGCGAAGGAGCCGAGGTTGACCTCGAGCTCCGACATACGGAACGGCCGGCCGAGGGTGCGCTCGAGCGTGGCGCGGCGCAGGATCAGTTCGCCCTCGGTGTCGATGCGCACGTAGGCGACCTTGTCGTCGACGCGGATGGTCTTGCCCGGATTGTCTTCCTGGGCGGCTTCGATGACGCCCTCGGTCAGCGGGCCGGCGCGCAGCACCGGGCCGACCCGGTTGTTGCGATAGGCATTGGCGACGTCGTTGGACACTTGGTGTTCCTCCCGAATCTTATCGTTCACGTATGGGCGAAGAGCGGGGTGACGCCGTCGGTGGAGACCAGGATGGTCTCGCCGTCGAGCTTCACCGGGTATTCCGCCAGTCGGCAGTCCTTGGGATTGACCCCCTCGCCGGTCTTCGCGTCGAAGGTCCACTGATGGGCGCGGCACATCACCACGCGGCCGTCGAACTTGCCTTCGGCGAGCGGGATGTCCTGGTGGGGACAGATCCCCTGGAAGGCGCGGATCTCACCGCCTTCGGGCCAGACGAGCAGGATCACCTGGCCGTCGACCTCGACCTCGGTCATGTCGCCTTCCCACAGATCGTCGAGAGTGCAGGCTTTTTGGAAGGTCATCGGTGTCACGCGTCGCAGAAGATGAACTCGAGCGTCTCCATCGGCCGGATGTCGGTCTCGGCGAGACGCGCGTTGCGCGGGAAGAACTCCGCCGCACCCTGGCGGCGCACCCGGATGACCTTGTCGGGCTGCGGGGCGACGCGGGTGCCGACCGAGTGATGGGCGGCGGTGGCGGCCACCTCGTCCATGGTGTTCTCGGTGTCGACGGGTACGAGCAGCAGGACGAAGTCGTGCTGGAAGTTGGAGATCACGGGAAACAGGGCCATCTGAGGCTCCTTCGGATGTCTTCGTCGGTGGAAGAAGCACGCACCCTCCCCGCCACGACCGGGCGCGAGCCGCGACGGACGTGGACGAGGGACTGCGGCGATGGGATCACTCGGCGGCGCGGCGCATCTGGCGATAGGCGTCGACCCAGGCGTAGCCGTGGGCGTCGTCGCCCATCTCGCCCGGCGCCAGTCCCATGTAGGCGAGCGCCCCCATGAGGTCCGGCGGCTGGATCTGGCCGGCGAGGAAGCGATCGACCAGCGACATGTGATCGCGGTAGCGGGTCGGCTCCTGCTCGAACACCCAGCGATCGATCTCCGAGTTGAAGTGATAGAGCCGCCCTTCGTAGTCGAGCGGGTAGTCCTTCACGTTCCACCCGTTGCCGGGGATGGCGCAGATCGGCAGCTGGCTCATGTTGCAGACGATCGGCAGGGTCTCCGGCGCGGTGCGCTCCGGGCGGCCCTTGACGAGGTTGTCGATGATGACGTCCCAGGCCTTGCCGAAGGTGTCGTTCCAGCCGGGATATTTCTCCTCGAGCCAGTCACGGCAGTCCGGGGTGACGCCCGCCGCCGGGTTCCACCACAGGGTCGGCCGCCAGAACCACAGGCCCATCTGATAGGCGTGGTGCTGGTAGTCGAACTCGTTGATCATCTTCTCCCAGTACCAGGGCAGATCGAGCCCGAGGTCGATCAGGGCGCGCTCGAACTGGCCGACGATCCACTCCTGCATGAACTCCTTGAAGGACTGCTTCCGGTGTTCGAGCGGGGTGTTGTAGTCCATCGCCGGGCCGGTCAGGACGCCGAAGATGCGCCAGGCACGGGCGATGGCGATGTCGACGAGCTTCTGCGCCTCCGCCTTCTTGCCGTTGGCGATCATCACCTGCAGTGCCGGGCCGCCGATCTGGGCGTGGCGGGATTCGTCGGTCTGGATCGACGAGATCAGGCTGGAGAAGGTGTAGTCGCCGGTCTCGGCGGCATCCGCCGCGAGGCCGAGGAACTGCATGTTGGTGAAGCCGGTCTCGAAGGCGAAGGTCAGCATCACCGCGATCTCGGTGGCCGAACGTGCCATGAACAGGTCGTCGAAGGTGTGGCGCGCCGCGATGCCGGCCCACTCGTTCGAGTGATAGGCCTTGTGGGCCCAGTCGAACTGGCGGTCCTTCGGGCAGTATTCGTGCGGGAAGAACAGCTGCAGCTGGGCGTGACGGTTCTCGTCCATCATGCCGAAGGTCGCCATGTTGCGCATGCCCGGGGCGCGGCCGAAGCGGGTCATGCGGGCCTCGGCACTCATCGCGGCGTATTCGCCGAGCGCGATGGCACCGTAGTGCGACTTGAGGATCGAGCGCCAACCCGGATCGGCGTCTTCGAAGATGCGGCTGCGCTGGAGTGCCGCCTTCACCGAATAGGCGCCGGCGTCCTTCTCGCGCTGGATCGAGACATATTCCGGAAAGGAGGTCTTGTAGGGCTCGTCGTAGACTTCCCACTTCTCCGCAGGAACGCCGTGCGCACCGGTCATGACGTCGGGAAAGAGTTCGGCGTCGGTCACGAACTTCGGTGTCCAGTTCGTGGCACGAGCGATGTCGTACCATTCGGAGCGATCGAGCAATGCCATGGCGTTTCCCTTGGTTGCGTTCGGATTTTCTCGGATGCCCGGGTGGATCTCCACCACGGCCGCCGACTCCTCGAGCAAGAGGGGTGCCAGATCGCCGCCCGCACGGTGCATCTTGCGCTGCGGTATTCTCCACATTTTCGCATCACTTTGCGGAAATTGGATATTCTCGAAATTTTTCGGAGCGACTTTTTTTATGGCGAGGGTGATTCCGCACCGCAAACGGCCGAGGTCGGCAAATCTCCTTCTGATCAATATCTCTGTTGATCAAATTCGATTTGATCATCGAATTTCGATTTGATCATTTGATCAAACGATCCTATTCGCCCGAACGACCCATAGGCGTTCTCACTCCGTGGTTGCAATCGATGCTGAGGCGCGGCGGCGCTATATGTCCTCTCCACATGGTCGCATGGCGAACACGGGGAGCGTAGACGTATATCGAGGGCCTGATATCGGCACTTCTGCTGATCTACGACTTCATTCATCCAAAAAATATAAAAAAAAATACGAGCGTCGCCGATCGCTCGGCGCACGCTCGCGGAGGCATGTCTCGGGATCGGAACACCCTCGCCGTCGATCCGTCGGCGAGCGTGCGACGATGTCAGAAGCGGTAGGCGACGCCGCCGAAGACCACGGTCGGATCGAGGCGGACCTTGGCCGTCACCGGCGTCGGCCCGATGTTGCCGGAGGCGTCGACCGACAGGAGCAACTGCTTGACGTCGACGAAGACCGCCCAGTTGCGGTCGATGGCATAGTCGACGCCGGCCTGCATCACGAAGGCCGGGGCCCCCTTGACCGACAGGTTGGTGACGGAGCCGTCCTTCGCGTCGAAGATGATGGCATAGGCACCACCGAGGCCGACGTAGGGCTTGATGGCGCCGAAGTCCTTGAAGTGATAGGTCGCGGTCAGCGTCGCCGGTCCGTAGGTGACCTTGCCGAGGGTGCCGAGTGGCGCCGCCGTGCCGCGCCCGGCGAGCGTCGTCGTCGGCGGGACGCCGGCGCCGAGTTCGAGGGCGATGTTGTCGGAGACGAAGTAGCCGACACCGAAGAGAGCCGCCAAGTTGTTCGACGCCCGCGCCGAAGCGCCGGGCACCAGGGTGCCCGCGGCATAGAGCTTGGCGCTGGAATTGAACATCACCCCGCCGGGCCCGATCTTGAAGAACCACCGCGGGTCCTCGACCTTGGCCTTGGTGCCGGCATCGGCGGCGAAGCCCGGCCCGGCCGCCGTGACGACCAGAGCGGTAGCGGCCAGCAGCGTGCGGATCATGGATTTCTCGTCGAGTCGCATGTCGTCCCCCTTGGATCGATACTTCCGTGCGGCACCTCCGGCCGGCCCCCGAGGACCGGCCCCACCGGCGATGTCGCCCCCCATCACCCCGGACATCCCAAGCTTCGGCGCCCGCCATCCCGGGTTCGCCAGAAGATTCGTGATTCCGATTCGGCTTTCCTCGCCGCCGTTGCCGAGTCCGTCGACGTCGAGGCGCTCAGATCTTCTCGATACCGGCGATGCCGGAGCGTCGCAGCGGTGATCATCGCCGAGATACTAGCGGCTGCGACCTCGTATTCTCGGAGATAATTGGGCATCCATACCCAAGTTGGGCATGAATGACCTATTTTCCTTGCTGTCTCAATTCTGCAACGCGGGTGCGGGGCGTCGATCCGGCCGCGCTCTTCGGCTCATCCTCGGACGTCGCGAAGAACGCCGCGGCCTGCCGCACCCAGACGTCGACGTCGCGGACGACGATCCCGGTCGAACCGCTGCGGGTGAAGCCGCGATCGCAGAGCCGCCCGACCTTGCGACGCACGGTCTCGCGCGGCACGGCGAGGAATTCGGCGATCTGGAGGTAGGTACACGGGGTCATCCGCGGGATCTCGCCGGTGGCGTCGATGCCGAGATGGCCGACCGCCAGGAAGATCAACAGGTCTTCGGCGCCGAGACCGGCGCGGGCGCGGGCCTCGGCCGCGGCGCGCAACAGTCGACCGGTGCCACGTGACGCCGCGACGACGGCGTCGCGATCGAACAGATCTCCTGCCGTATTCCCTCGGTCGCCGGCCATGGCCCCACCATCGCTCAGATGCCGCGGAAGACGGGGCTTCGCTTCTCCGCCCCGTCGGAGGCAGTGAGGAAACGTTCGGTGAAGATGTGTTTCTCGAAGAGCCGCCCCTTCATCAGCGCCCCGATCGAGGCTTCGATCATCGGCGGCGGACCGCAGAGATAGGCGGTCATCCCCTCGAACTGCCCGTCGAACAGCCGCACCGCCACATCGTGGACGAAGCCGCGCTCGCCGCTCCAGTCGCTCCCCTCCGGCTCGGCCGACAAGGCCGGCACATAGCGGAAGTTCGGGTGCTTCGCCACCAGACCCTCGAACAGGTCGCGGTCGTAGAGATCGGCCGCCGTCCGCACCCCGTGGATCAGCGTCATCGGCTCGCCGTAGCCCTCGGCCAGGAGATCGAGCACCATCGACCGCGGGCTCGACACGCCGGTGCCGCCGGCGAGGAAGAGCAGCGGACCACCGCGTGATCTGCGCACGAAGAAGCGGCCGTAGGGGCCGGAGAACGTCACCCGATCCCCGACCTTCAGGCTCTCGTGGACCCAGCCCGTTCCCCGGCCGCCCGGAACCCGCCGGACCTGCAGATCGACGTGACCGCTCTCCGCCGGGGGATTGGCGATCGAGAAGGCGCGCGTGCCTGCGACGGCGGGAATGTCGAGGTTGACGTATTGGCCGGCCTGGAAGTCGATCGGCGCGCCATCGATCCGCAGTCGCAGGCCCCTGACGTCGTGCGTGAGGTCGGTGATCGCCGCGACGGTGGCGGCGAAATCGGCGACCGCGATGCGGCGTTGATCCGGATCCTCGTCGATCTCCGCCTCGATGGTGACGTCGTCGAGCAGCCGCGCCGTACAGGCGAGCGTCTTGCCGTCGGAGCGTTCGAAATCCATCAGCGCGAAGGGCGAGGCGTCGGCATGATCGACGTCCCCGTCGACCACGTCGACCTTGCAGGTGCCGCACAGCCCGTGACCACAGGCATGGGGCAGCCAGATGCCATGCCTGAGGCAGGCATCGAGGATGGTCTGCCCGTCTTCGACACGGATCGTCTCGCCGAGCGGTTCGATCGTCAGGTCGTGCCCCATGATGCCCGTCCCGTCCTCAGCTCGCCGAGCCCTTGAAGCCGGCGAGGCCCGGCGTCCAGAAGCGGACGAGGGACTTGTGCTTCATGCCGTTGGCCTCCAGCGAAGCGCCCATGTCCGGCGTCACCGACTTGCCGTCGATCATCCAGGTCACCTTCGACCAGTCGATCCTGGCGGCGTCGGGATGAGCGGCGTAGTGGGGCGCGATCACCTCCGACACCAGCGCCCCGAAGGGCATCGCCGGCGGCAGCGGGAAGGCCAGCGCCGCACAGAAGGAGAGATGCTCCTCCCAGTGGACGTAGACCAGCATGTTGCCGTGGAAGTTCTTCAGCGGATCGCGGTATTCGATGTTCTTCGCGTAGTTCGCGTTGTCGAGGGCCTGCACCGACATGTTTCTCTCCCCGAGAGATCGTGACGGCACGAACCGTCACGATGCTCCCTCTCGTTCTTGATGATCAGACGGCGTCGCGGACCTTCCCGGCGTGCCACTCGTTCCACAGCTTCTCGTCGGGCGAGCCGACGTAGTCCATGTTGTCGGCGCCGACGTTCATCCGGTACCAGTTCAGCACATCCGGGACGGTGGCGCCGCCACAGTTGCCCTGGAAGATCTGATGCACCGGCAGCCACGACTGGGCGTACTTCTCCGGCTCGCCGTCGAAGATGTCCTTACAGCCATCCGAACAGAAGTGATAAGTCTCGCCGTCGACCTCCGAGCAACGGAAGGCGATGGTGGTCGGATCACCGGGCTCGGTGTAGCCCATCGGGATCTGGCAGGTCTGGCAGAGCTGGGGCAGCGCATTGTTGTAGAAGCGCTTGCCCTGCTTCTCCATCTCGGCCCACATTTCCCAACGCGGACGATAGTACTTGTCGAAGGTGTTGGGATATTTCTCGCTCAGCCAGTCGAGGTGGGCCTTGTCCGGCATCCAGGTGTGGAAGCCGGCGGCGTGGGTGTACTGATAGAAGATCGCCCAGTTCTGGTGCGAGATGTGCTCGGCCTCGGCGGTCGCCACGTCGGCGTACTTCGGCACCTTCAGGCCGTAGCGCGCGAGGTCGGTGAACAGCGAGCCGCCGGCCTCGGTGAAGTAGATCTCCCAGGCCTCCTTCCAGCTCATCACCGGTTTCGGCAGCATGTAGTCCATCATCATGGCGACGAGGCCGAGGACGCGGTGACCGCGCCAGAACCACTTGTCGACCCACTTCTGGACGATCGGCAGGTTGTCCGGATGCTGTTCGAGCAGGAACTTGATCACCTCGATGCCGAGGGTCATGTGACGGCTCTCGTCGGACTGGGCCGAGAAGCCGAAGGTAACCGTCGACATGTCGCCGTTGTAGGCCGCGCCCGACATGAAGGGCACGAACAGCAGGTTGGTCAGCACGTACTCGAAGGCGAAGCCGATCGCGATCATGTACTCGAACGGACCGGCCGACCGGGCATCGTCGAAGAACGACTTCGGCACCGAGAGGTACCAGACGCGGTCGTGCATGTGACGGAATTCGGAGATGCCGTCGAAGTACTTGTTGTAGTGCGAGATGGTGTGGATCTGCGTCTGGACGTGACGCAGTTCGTCGAGCGACTGCATCTGGCAGGCGACGCGCGGGCCGACGCCGCGCAGGTGACGGCCGGCGAAGGCGAAGCCGCGATGCGCCTGATACTCGAGCGGCGACACACCGGTGAGGAACAGCTTCAGCACGTTGGCGTAGCGCGCATCGGAGATGCCGGTCTGGCCGTTGTTCTGGGCGAAGGCGTCGAGGACGGCGTAGAGCTTGCGCTCCTTCTCACCCTGGAACTTCCAATAGGCGTCCATGGTCAGGCGGAAGGGATCTTCCCAAGCCGACCAGTCCTTGATCTTGATCCCCTCGAAACTGTCGAAGGGGTAGACCGCATCCATCGGCTGATAGCTGGTCTCCCAGTCGAGCCCGCGGGTCATGTGGGCGTAGCGCTGCTTCAGCCCGAGTTTTTTCGGTGCCATGTCGATATCCTCCCGGGTCTCTTCAGTGCTTCCAGCTCAAGGTGAAGTGGTCGTCGTCCTCGTCGAGGTTGCCGGCCATCGAGATCAGCACCAGCTGGATCTCCTGCGGCTCCCACGAGCGGCCGAGACGCTCCTCGACCGAGGCGCGATTGATGACCAGTTCGTCGTCGCGGTCGAGCTTGACCGCGCCGGGCATGTTGAGGACGCGGACGCCCGGATTGTCGGCGAGGATCGCCTCGATGATCGGGCGAGCGTCGTCGTTGTGAAGGAGGGTGATCGAGGCGATCTGGGCCATGGGTCGGGTCCTTGTCAGAGCGAGAGGCCGAGCGAGCGGGCGCGGGTGCGGGCGGCATCGGCGGCGGCCGTCGCAGCGGCGGCATCGCCGAGCAGGGCCGTGGCGAGCGGCCTCGCCGCCGCTTCGGCACGATCGATCCAGGTCTTCGCCCAGCCCGAGATCAGCGCCTTGTTGGCCTCGCTCTCCGCCGCGACGGTCTTGACCACGGCGTCGGACCACTTGCCCTCTTCGGCGCGCCAGTCGGCCATGAACTCGGTCAGCATGGCGACCGGAACCGCGGCGGGGCCCCAGGCGGCGTCGGCGTGCTTGTAGACGAGGTCGAGGAGGACGGCGTTCACGCCGAGGGTCTGGGCGACGTAGAGGTGGAACCAGTCGCGCTCGACGAAGGTGTCCTCGATCAACCTGCGCACGCCCTGCCAGGCCGGGTCGTTCATCCAGGCGTCCTTGGCGGTGTCGAGCGCCGCGCCGGTCTGTTCGTCGAGGAGGAGACCGATACGGGAGACGATCTGCGCCATGCCGAGATGGTCGCCGGCGGAGAAGATGCACGGCGCGGTGACGGCGGTGCCGTAGCCGCGCTGGCAGGCTTCCGCCATGTTCATGTTGGAACCCCAGTGCAGGTGCCGGATCGGCAGCAGGCCGGAGATCAGCTTCGCCTTCAGCGCCGCATCGAGTTTGCCGAGGAGGTCACGCTCCTCGACGAAGGTGAAGTTGCGTTCGACCGCCTGGTTGGCGTTGGCGCGGGAGATGTTGTAGGTGGCGTAATAGAACTGGCGCGGATCGAGCGGCTTGTACCAGTCCTCCATCACCACCGCGGTCTTGCGGGTGTCGTAGTGCCAGTACTCGGGCTCCCACAGCGGCTTGTAGTGGAAGTTGTCGGTCGCCTGGAGGTCGAGGGTCGCCTCCTGATAGCGCGTCGCCGGCTTGTCGCCGCCGAGCCGCCGGGCGATGTGGCCGAACGTGTGCCGCTTCGGCTCGAGGTCGATGGTCTTGATCTGAACGGTCACCGTTTTCCTCCTGTGGAGCCGTTCGACGGCTCCCGTTCGCGTTCGGGTCGGCCCGACGCTCAGTTCGATTCGTCACGCGCCGTGCGTTGCAGCAGTCCGGGGTGACCGGCTCGCCAGGCAAGCTGCTCGATCGCCTCGGCGGTCTCGGTGTCGGGGGTGGTCACCACCGCCGAACGCGCCTTGCAGAATTCTTCGAAAGCCTTGGTCGGCAGGATCAGCTCGACCGCCAGGTCACCGTCGCCGAGCGCGTACTCGAACTCGACGAACCGCCCCAGCCGGGTGCCGAGAATGCGGACCCGCGCCTGCATGGGGTCGTCGCTCGCCGTGGCGACGTCGTTCTCGCGGACGGACCCGGCCACCGCTTTGCCTCCCTCGGATGACGGAGGGTCGGCCGATCCGGTCGCCCTCTTCTTGCCCTCGGTTATCGACGGGGAGCAATTCGATGTCAATAAAAATTTCGAGATAACGGCAAAATACCGAAACTACGATGTCATGCTGCAATTTGTCGCTCCACCGATATCTCGCGGCTCTGCCGAGGTTTCGAATCCGAGGCCGGACCGTGGAATTCCGCCGGTCACCACGTCGACGGATCCGTTCACGGCGCCAACCGGCACCCTGCCGGTGCGGTGGTGGCGCGGCGTCCGCCCGCCCGGCGGCGATCGACAATTCCGGCTTTTCATGAAATATCGAAAATATGCGGCCGATGGGCGTCTCGGGTCGAGACGGTCGACGGCATTCGAGCCGAGGAGCGAGATCATGATCGAAACGACCACCGCGACCGCCCTGCGCAAAGCGCAGTGGCGGCTGATTCCCTTCATGAGCCTGCTCTTCCTGCTCTCCTTCATCGACCGGTCGAACGTGTCCTTCGCGGCGTTGCAGATGAACCGCGACCTGGGCTTCACGCCGACGACCTATGCTTGGGGCGTGGGCTTCTTCTTCTTCGGCTACGTCGCCTTCGAGGTGCCGTCGAACATGATCCTGGAACGCATCGGGGCGCGGGCCTGGATCGCCCCGATCGTCATCGCCTGGGGTCTGGCCTCGATGGCCCTGGCCTGGGCGAACGATGCCGAACGGTTCTTCGCCCTGCGCTTCGTACTGGGGTTGGCCGAGGCCGGCATCCTGCCCGGCCTGCTCCTCTACATGACCTACTGGTTTCCCAAGGATCGGCGCGGCCGTCTGACCGCCGCGATCATGTTGGCCATCCCGCTGTCGATCGTCGTCGGCGGTCCGCTTTCCGGTCTGATCCTCAGCATCCCGGGGCTCGACGGCGCCCTCGGGCTGCGGGCCTGGCAGTGGTTGTTCATTCTCGAGGGTCTGCCGGCGGTCGGCGCCGGCTTCGCCGCCTATTCCCTCCTGCCGAACCGGCCGAAGGATGCGGCCTGGCTCTCCGCCGAGGAGGCGATTGCCCTCCAGGAGGTGCTCGACCAGGAGGAGCGGGCACCCGCGGCCCACGGGCTCGGCTCGAGCCTGATCGAGGGGTTGATCTCGGCGCCGGTCCTGCTGCTCGCCTTCGCCTATTTCGGCGCTCTGCTCGGCGGGTTCGGTATCATCTTCTGGGTGCCCCAGATCGTGAAGTCCTTCGGTCTCTCCGATTGGCAGACCGGCCTCGTCACGGCGATCCCCTATGCCTGCTCGGTGGTGGCGATGGTGGTGCTCGGGCGCCTCGGCGACCGCACCGGCCGGCGCGCCGCGCTGGTGATCGGTCCGATCCTCGCCGGGGCCGCGGGACTGGTGGTCGCCGGCCTGACCACGAGCCCGGTGGTGTCGATCGCCGCTCTCAGCGTCGCCGCCTGCGGTATCTACGGCATGTTGCCGTCGTTCTGGACGCTGCCGCCGACCCATCTCAAGGGTTCGGCGGTGGCCGGCGGTTTCGCCATGATCAATTCGATCGGAGCACTCGGCGGGTTCGTCGGCCCCTACATCATCGCCTGGGTCAAGGAGACGACCGGCACCTTCGGACCGGGTCTGGTGGTGCTCGGCGCCGGCGCCGCGACGACTGCTCTCTTCGTCTTCGTCCTGACGCGTCTACATCCACGTCCGGAACACTGATCGATCCCGACGGCGCAGCGAAACCGCACCGTCGGTCCCCGCCCCTTCAACCGGCCTCGGCGAGGAAATCGCCGACCAGCCGGTTGAATCGGGCGGCGTGCTCGATCTGGGTCCAGTGGCCGCAACGGCCGAAGACGTGCAGCTGAGAACGGTCGATCAGCGCGGCGAGGCGCAACGAGGCCTCGAGCGGGATGACCCGATCGTCACGGCCGTGGATCACCAGAGTCTCGTGAGGAAGGGCACGGATGTCGGCCTCGTCGCTGGCGAGGGCGTCGACCCACCGTTGGCGCGGCGCCGGGAACATCGCCGAGAAGCTCTCCTGGAAGCCGGGTCGGATCGACGCGCGATACCGGAGTTCGGCCAATTCGTCGGTCACGAGGCCGCGGTCGAAGGCGAAGATGTCGAGCATCGCCCGCATCTCGGCGAACGACGGCTCATAGCCCCAGACCCGGTCGAGGCCCTCGGTGATCGGGAAGGAGACGCCGACGCTGCCCATCAGCACCAGGCGGCGCACCCGTGTCGGGTGGGCGATGGCCAGTGCCAGGGCGATCGCGCCGCCGAAGGAATTACCGACGATGTCGACGGCTTCGAGTCCGAGGGCGTCGAGGAGGTCGATCGCCTGCCGTACCCACACCTCGCGGGCATAGACGAAACCCGCCGGCCGATCGGTGAACCCGAAGCCGACCATGTCGGGGGCGATCACCCGGAAGCGCTCCGACAGCACCGGCAGCGTGCCGCGCCAATTCGCCCAGGCGGAGACGCCCGGTCCCGACCCGTGGATGAACAGCACCGGAGACCCGTCGCCACGATCGTGGAGGTTGGTGGTGAAGTCACCGGTCCGTACCCGGCGGCCGATTTCGGGATCGCTCTGGTTCATCGGTCTTCTCCCGGAAGCGGGTTCGAGACGGAATCGCCTCGAACGATTTCGATGTTGTGAAAAATCTCGAACATTACGCCGGCCACACCGAGGCAGCCGGCGGGCGGGCGCCGACGCGGCGACGGAATCAGGCCTTGGGGGCGAAACGTCGGCTGAGCAGTTGCAGCGTCTTGTCGATGTGCTCGGCCTCGAGCCGGCAGGCGAGATCGACGTCGCGCGCCAGCGCGGCATCGAGCACCGCCTTGTGCTCGGCATGGACGTCACGCGACTCGTCCTTGGCGGCGAGGGAGATGCGACGGTAGCGTTCGGACTGCTGGAACAGGATGCCGTGCATGTGCTTCAGCCAACGCGACGGGCAGGCGGCGATCAGCGTGTAATGGAAATCGCGGTTGCGCTCTTCGAATTCGTCGCGCAGCTCCGGCGACCCGGACCCGAGCTTCTCCTCGACCTTGCTCAGGCGGTGAAAGGCACCGACCAACGCCCCTTCCCAGGAGTCGTCGCCGAAGATGATCGACTGGCGCAGCGCTTCGACCTCGATAAGCTTCCGCGCCCGGGTGAGATCGGCGAAATCGTCGAGCGACACCTCGGCGACGCGGAAGCCGCGTTGCTCCTCCGAGGTGACCAGCGCCTCGCCGACCAGGCGGGTCAGCGCTTCGCGCAGCGTCGAGGCGCCGACGCCGTAGCGTTCACGCAGCATCTCGAAGCGCAGCTTCAACCCCGGCGCCAGCGTCCCGTCGAGGATGTCGTGGCGGATGGTCGCATAAGCCGCCTCCACCAGGCTCCGCGCACCGACCACCTTGGGCTGGCGCCCGGCGGCGACGGCCGAGTTCTTCTCCATGAGGTGATGTCCTTCGCGCGGGTTGTCGGGGGAGCCGATCAGAGCGGAGCGAGCCTAGCAAACGCCGACAATCACCACAAGAACGCGCCCACTCCATATTACCGATTATCTTGAACAATCCGGCAATACAAAAAATCTCGAAAATTTATTGACAGGGTCGACGGCCTGTCGCATAAATCGGCCGACGGCGCCGCTAGCTCGATCGACGGCGCTCGATGACGACGAGAGAGCGGTGATGAGTGACACGACCGCGGCCCCCGCACCGGGCCGGGCGGCGACGCCCGTTGCATCCGGTGCCGTCGGTCCGAGCGATCCCGACCAGCCCGTCCGGCCACGCCGCGTGACCATCACCGTCGAGGGGTGCGGGTCGGCAACCGCGACCACCGAGGAACGGGTGCTGGTCGCGCTGGAGCGGGCCCAGGGCTTCGGACAGCTCAGGGGTCTGCCGCGGAAACTGCCGGTCGGATGTCGACGGGGCGGCTGCGGCATCTGCCGCGCCCGCGTCCTCGACGGGGAATACCGCATCACGCCGATGAGCCGCGCCCACGTCAGTGCGGCGGACGAGGCCGAAGGAGTGGTGCTCGCCTGCGCGATCTACGCGCAGTCGGATCTGACGCTGCGGCTCGAAACTCCGAGCCTCGGCAAAGCGAAAGGCCCGTCGGCCAATTAAAACTCAGGAGGAGACGACCATGGCCCTCACAGGCGTTCTGCGACCCGGTTTCATCCAGCTGCGCGTGCTCGACATGCCGGCGTCGGTGGAGCACTACACCAAGCGAATCGGCTTTCATCAGGTCTGCGAAGGCCGCGACGGGCGCGTCTATCTCAAGGCGGCCGACGAGTTCGATCATCACTCGATCGTCCTGCGCCGCGCCGACAGCGCCGGCTTCGACCTGATGGCCTTCAAGGTGCGTGAGGATGCCGATCTCGACCGCTTCGAGAAGCGCATCGTCGACTACGGCTACGCGGTCGATCACGTGCCGGCCGGCGAGCAGCCCGGCATCGGCCGGCGCATCGGCTGGACGCTCAGCTCCGGTCATCGCATCGAACTCTTCGCCCAGGCCGACCAGTCGGATCCCAAGCCGCGCGTCCACAATCCGGACGTCTGGGAGCTCGAGCCGCACGGCATGTGCGCCCGTCGCTTCGACCATGCCCTGCTCTACGGCCCGGACATCGAGAAGACCCTCGACTTCTTCGTGAAGGTGCTCGACTTCGAATGCGCCGAGCGGGTCGACATGCCCGACGGCCTCCTGGCCATCTGGCTCACCGCCGGCATGAAGGCCCACGACATCGCCTTCGTGAAGTATCCCGAGCCGGGCA
>CALMFH010000104.1 GCA_937864925.1 uncultured Alphaproteobacteria bacterium
GGCATGATCCCCAAGGTCGAGACCTGCTTCGAGGCGCTCGATCGCGGCGTCGAGGCCGCGGTCATCCTCAACGGCAAGGTGCCGCACGCCGTCCTGCTCGAGCTCTTCACCGAACACGGCGCCGGCACGCTGATCACGCCGTGAGCCGCACCGAGATTCGCGGCGGCACCCGGCCGCGCCGCCCGTTCGGTGAGAAAGCCGCCCCATGATCGACACCCGCCCCGCCTTCGACACCGATGTCGCCCGCGCCGCCCGGCGCGAACGCTTCGCCCGCGTCGACGAGTGGATCTTCGATCTCGACAACACCCTCTATCCGGCCCACACCGACCTCTTCGCCCAGGTCGACGAGAAGATCCGCGCCTATGTCCAGGTGCTGCTCGGCTCGACCGCCGACGAGGCGCAGCGCCTGCAGAAGGACTATTACCGCCGCTACGGCACGACCTTGCGCGGTCTGATGATCGAACACGGTATCACCCCCGACGGCTTCCTCGAATATGTCCACGACATCGACCATTCGGTGGTCGAACCCGATCCGGCGCTGGGCGCGGCGATCGAGCGGCTGCCGGGCCGCAAGTTCATCATGACCAACGGTACCCGCAAGCACGCCGAGAAGGTCGCCGCCCGCCTCGGCATCACCCGGCACTTCACCGACATCTTCGACATCGTCGCCGCCGATCTGCTGCCCAAGCCGCATCGCGAGACCTACGACGCCTTCCTCGCTCGCGCCGGCATCGTTCCCGACCGCGCCGCCATGTTCGAGGATCTGTCGCGCAACCTCGCGGTTCCCCATGCCCTCGGCATGGCGACGGTGCTGGTGGTGCCGCACGGTGCCCGTGAAGTGCTGCGCGAGGCCTGGGAACTCGAAGGCCGCGACGAGAGCCACGTCGACTGGGTCACCGACGACCTCGCCGCCTTCCTCGCCGGACTGATCACCACGTGAGGCCTGCGACGGCGCGTTCGTCCACGCGACCGCCTGTCGGATTGACTCGGATCCCCCTCTCGCTAATGTCCCGCGACCCTCGGAGAGCGTCCCTGTGGCGGGCTCCGATCCCCAGACGACCCACGGCGGTCGTACGACCGCCCGGGCCATGGCGGTCCACCACCGCCTCCAGCCGGGAGCCGCCCGATGCACATCACCCCCGCCCTTCTCGCCGATCTCGCCAGGACCGTCGACGACGCCTTCGAACGCCGTGCCGAGATCGACACCTCGACCAAGGGCGCGGTGCGCGAGGCGGTCGACGCCGCGCTCGACCTGCTCGACAAGGGCAAGGTCCGTGTCGCCGAGAAGCACGGCGCCGACTGGGTGGTGAACCAATGGCTGAAGAAGGCGGTGCTGCTGTCCTTCCGCCTCAACCCGATGAGCGTCATCAAGGGCGGCCCCGGTGATGCCACCTGGTGGGACAAGGTGCCCTCCAAGTTCGACGGTTGGCGCGCCATCGACTTCGAGAAGACCGGCTTCCGCGCCGTCCCCGGTTGCGTCGTCCGCCGCTCCGCCTTCATCGCTCCGTCGGTGGTGCTGATGCCCTCCTTCGTCAATCTCGGTGCCTACGTCGACACCGGTACCATGGTCGACACCTGGGCGACCGTCGGCTCCTGCGCTCAGATCGGCAAGAACGTCCATCTCTCCGGTGGCGTCGGCATCGGCGGCGTGCTGGAGCCGCTGCAGGCGGGTCCCACCATCATCGAGGACGACTGCTTCATCGGCGCCCGTTCCGAGGTGGTCGAGGGCGTCGTCGTCGGCCAGGGCTCGGTGATCTCGATGGGCG
>CALMFH010000105.1 GCA_937864925.1 uncultured Alphaproteobacteria bacterium
GTCATGGCTCCATCGCCTCGAGAGTCGGAGCCTCCGACGAACCCGGCGCGGTTCACTCCGCCTCCGCCGACCGGCGCATACAGGATCTCGGGCGGGAGATCGCCGACGCCGACCAGCGCCTCTCTCGGCTCTACAAGGCGATCGAAGAAGGGACGATAGACGGCTCCGATCCGACTCTGAAGGAGCGGATCTCCAACCTTCGCGAGACCCGTGACCGGGCGACCGGGGCCCTCGACTACGCCCGACGGAACGCTGCCGCGTCCCTCACCGTCGATCCGGTCGCCGTCGAGACCTTCATTCGAATGATCCGGGAGCGACTGACGTCCGGAGACACGGGAGCCCGAAAGGCGTGGATAGGTGCCGTGGTCGACGCCGTCATCATCGGGGACGGGACGATCCGACACACCGGCATCGACGCCGACATCACCGCCGCCGCCGGCGGAAAACCCGAGCCGAACGTCGGGAGGATACGCAATTCGGTTCGGGTTTGGTGCGGGTGAAGGGACTCGAACCCCCATGGCTTGCGCCGACGGAACCTAAATCCGTTGTGTCTACCAGTTCCACCACACCCGCACGGGTCCGGAGGTAGCGCGAAGGGACCGTCGGTGCAAGCCGGCGCGTGACCGCGCCGGCCGAACCCGACCCGGGTGCCATATCGGGCTCATGAAATCCGGACTCGTCCGAATTTCATGAGCGTCACGGCCTGACCGGCCGACGCCCATTCGGGCTCGCCTTCGCGTACGAAGCTTCGAACCGGTCGAAACTCCGTATGCTCGGTGTCACCTGTCGACGGTCGAAGCGATCACTGCGTCACCAGCCGAGGGTCGATGGTGGTCGGCAGGACGGTCGGCGTCTCGAGCAGTACCCGTGGCCGGACCGCCATGGTGTTCTGTTTCGGCTTCGGCTTGTCCTTGCCCTCCCCGTCCTCGGCGACCGACTGCGCGAGGAATTCCGACATCTTCGCTTCTATCGTCTGCGGGAAACACAGCGTGTAGTAGTTCTGGATGGCTCGATATGCCGTCGCCTGGGAGTTGATCGCCGCCTTCGAGGTGTCCGCCTTGGTGCGATATCCGTTCTGCAGCTTGGTCACGGTGCGGAAGACGATGTTGGGCTCCATCGAGAACAGATAGGATCCGAGGTAGGCCGAACTCACCGCCGAGCCGAGGCCGAAGGCAGCCGAAACCGAGGTGATGGTCGGATCGGCCACCTGCGCCGCCTTGAGCAGACCGGCCGAGGTGTTGCTGATCGCTTCGATGATGCTCTTGTCACGGTCGCGCATCCGGGTCAGGCGGAAATTGAGCCTGAGATACTCGGAACACTCCTCGTCGACGTAGTTGAAGCCGTGCAATGCGGCCTCGTACCAGATCGGCACCGAGGCATCTCGGCGCGTATCCGCCGCGGCCTTCTCGACCAGATAGTTCATGACCTGTGTCTGGACGTCGACCTTCTGTTTGACCGGGTCGTATGGAATGGTCGGTCCCGGGCCGTAGCGGCTGTCGAAGTCCGGAATCTTGCTGCACGCGACGAGCGCGAACGTTGCGACGATCGGGAACCCGAGGCGATGAGATGACATGGAGCCCTCCGTCTGGTGATACCCCCGAAGGGGATCATCGACGGGGATGGCCTGTTACGCAATCCGTGGTGGTGTAGTTTCTATACACACCTCGATCAATCCGTCCCACCGACGTCGATCTCGCCTTCGCCGTCCTCCTCCGCGGTCTCCCAACCGCGGCGTTTCTCGGTCTCGTAGAAGTCGGCGAGGATCGGACGCAGCTCCTTCGTCAGGTCTTCGGCGACGAGGCCGGGTCCGGCGCGGCGGCCGCATTCGCCGTGGAGCCACACCGCGGCGCAGGCCGCCTCGTAGCCGGGCAGGCCGCGGGCGAGGAGACCGCCGACGATCCCGGCGAGCACGTCGCCGGAACCGGCGGTGGCGAGATCCGCCGGCGCATTGTCGGCGATCGCCCTGCGCCCGTCGGGCGCGGCGATCACCGTGTCGGCGCCTTTGAGGATCACCACGGCGCCGGAGCGGGCGGCCGCTCGCGCCGCACGTTCGGTCTTGGCGAGGTCGCCGCGCGCGCGCCCGTCGAGATCCGGGAAGAGGCGAGCGAACTCGCCCTCGTGCGGGGTGAGGACCACCGGAGCCGCTCGCGCCGCGATCGCGGCGAAGCACTCGGCCGGATCGGCGGCGATGGTGGTGAGGGCGTCGGCATCGAGTGCGACCGCCGCCGGGCTCGCCAGCGCCGCGGCGACGAGAGCGGCGGTTCCCTCCCCCACCCCGAGCGCCGGGCCGAGAACGGCGGCGTTCCTGCGCGCGTCGGCGAGGATCTCGGCGAAACCGTTCGGTCCGTCCATGCGGGCGAGCATGACCGCGGTCAGATGGCAGGCGTTCACCTGAAGCGCATCGGGGGGCGAGGCCAGCGTCACCAGACCGGCGCCGGTGCGCAACGCCGCCTCCGCCGCCAACCGCGCCGCTCCGGTGCGGCTCATCGGACCCGACACCACCACGGCGTGACCGCGCGTGTACTTGTGATCGGCGAGGCCGGGGGCGCGAAGAAAGTCGCGCCAGAGCTCGGGCAGGTCGCGCATCGTCTCGGGGGCGATTTCGGCGAGCACCCGAGGACGGATGCCGATGTCGGCGACGAGCACCTTGCCGCAGTGGATCCGACCGGGCAGCAGCAGATGGCCGGGTTTCATGCGGAAGAAGGTGACCGAGAGGTCGGCGCGGATCGCCGCCCCCATCACCCGCCCCGTCGCCCCGTCGACGCCGGACGGCAGATCGACGGCGACCACCGGCCGGCGTGCCGCGTTCACCGCCTCGACGATCGCCCGCGCCTCGCCGTCGAGCGGACGCGCGAGGCCGGCGCCGTAGAGCGCGTCGACCACCACCTTCGCGCCGTCGAGCAGACGGGGAAGCGAAGCGGCATCCGCCGGCTCCACCGCGCCGGGCCAGCGTTCCGCGGCGGTTCGCGCATCACCGGCGAGCCGATCGCGCACGCCGAGGAGTGCCAGGGCCACGACATAACCCCGCTCCCGCAGGATCCGCGCCGCAACGAAGCCGTCACCGCCGTTGTTGCCGGGGCCGCACAGTACGGCGACGCGCGTGCCGACGGGGAAGCGATGGCCGACGGCATCGGCGACGGCGCGCCCCGCCGCTTCCATCAGGCGGATGCCCGGCGTACCCGCCGCGATGGTCAGGCGATCGGCGCGGCTCATCTCGGCGGGGTCGAGGAGTTCGATCACGCGCGTGCTCCCTCGGATCGGTCGGAGGAGGTTATGCGCCTTTCCGCGTCCGAGCTCCAGTCCGCAGCCTCGTCGGCGTTTCGATCCGCTCGTCGGTCGACGATCCGGGCTCGGCCGATCACCGCGGCATCGCAACACGGCACGCTGGCGCCTTGTGCATCACGGCTGCACAAAAAATTTCCAATTGCTCAAACATTGCCCCGCATCGTAGATTCCGATCGCTGCGCTGCACGCGGGAAAAGCCTAATATCCCGAGCCGATCGGACGACGATACGGCGCAGCGCCGTGTGGCACGCGGTGTGCTAATGACGGGCGCGGACCGGTTTTTCGACCGATCCCTCACATTTCTTCGGAGTAACGGAAGGCGATGAAGAAGATCGAGGCCATCATCAAGCCGTTCAAGCTCGACGAGGTGAAGGAAGCCCTCCAGGAGGTCGGCCTCCAGGGCATCA
>CALMFH010000106.1 GCA_937864925.1 uncultured Alphaproteobacteria bacterium
CGCCGGACGGCTGGCTCTTCCTCGTCGTCAACGCCGCCTGCAAGGACGCCGACTACGCCCACATCGCGGCCCACCTTCCGGCGAGCGTCAGCCTGCGTCCGCTCGACGATCGCGCCCTACTGGCGCTCCAGGGACCGGAGGCCGAGGCGGTGATGGTGGCGCTCGGCGCCCCGGTCGCCGACATGAAGTTCATGGACGCCGCGCCGATGACCCTTCTCGGCAGCGAGGTTCATGTCTCGCGCTCCGGCTACACCGGCGAGGACGGCTTCGAGATCTCGGTTCCCGCCGACGCCGCCGCCCGCCTGTGGGACGCCCTCCTCGCCGATGTCAGGGTGAAGCCGATCGGCCTCGGTGCCCGCGACAGCCTGCGCCTCGAGGGGGGCTTGTGCCTCTACGGCCACGACATCGACGTGACGACCAGCCCGGTCGAGGCGGCGCTCGAATGGTCGATCCAGAAGCGCCGCCGTGTCGAAGGCGGCTTCCCCGGCGCTGCCCGGATCCAGGCGGAGCTGGCGAACGGCCCCGCCCGCCGCCGCGTCGGCCTGACCTTCGAAGGTCGCCAGCCGGCCCGCGAGGGCGCCGAGATCGCCGACAGGCAAGGCCGCATCGTCGGCCGCGTCACCTCCGGCGGCTTCGGCCCGACGCTGCAGGCGCCGGTCGCCATGGGCTATGTCGAGGCGGCGCTCGCCGCTCCCGGCACCGAACTCGACGTCCTCGTCCGCGGTAAGCCGCTGCCCGCCCGCGTCGCGAGCCTTCCCTTCGTTCCCGCCGGCTTCCGGCGCTGATCCCCGACGAAACCCTCAGGAGACCCGCCATGAAGCTCTATACCAAGGACCACGAGTGGGTGGTGATCGACGGCGACACCGCCACCTTCGGCATCACCGATCACGCTCAGAGCCAGCTCGGCGACATCGTCTTCGTCGAGGTGCCGGAGGTCGGCCGTGAGCTCGACAAGGGCGGCGAAGCGGCGGTGGTCGAGTCGGTCAAGGCGGCGAGCGAGGTCTACGCCCCCGTCGCCGGCGAGGTGATCGCGGCCAACACCCGGCTCGCCGACGATCCCGGTCTGGTGAACCTCGAGCCGGAGAGCGGCGGTTGGTTCGCCAAGCTGAAGGTCTCCGCCGGTGCCGATACGTCGGAGCTGATGGACGAGGCGGCCTATCGGGCGTTCGTCGCGAGCCTGTGAGGGGAGGGGGCGCCGTGATGCGTGCCCCTCCTCGCCACCGTCATCCCCGGGCTCGACCCGGGGACCCACGCGGCCTCACCCCTCGGGGAAACGCCGCCGGGTTGCCGGGTCGAGCCCGGCAATGACGAGGAAGGGAAGCAGGCGGTCCACCTCACGCGCCGCACCCCGGCCGCAGGCCGGTCCTTCCTTCTCCCCTTGCGGGAGAAGGTGCCCGAAGGGCGGATGAGGGGTCCGGGCCTCTCCGCGTGCTCCGAGGGTGCCGCGACGATGCGGAGCCGCTTCGCGGCGCCCCCTCATCCGGCGCTGGCGCGCCACCTTCTCCCGCGAGGGGAGAAGGGTTCCGCGCTTCCGGCCCGGACCGAGTTCGGCGTAGGGCGGTTCGTCCTCCCTCTGCCGTCGTCCACCATCCGTCCCGACCGATCGAAAGGTCCCGTCCATGCGTTACCTGCCGCTGACCGAAACCGACCGCGCCGAGATGCTCGCCCGCATCGGCGTCGCCGACATCGATGCCCTCTATGCCGACGTTCCCGCCCACGAACGCCTCTCCGGCCTCCTCGATCTGCCGATGGCCAGAGGTGAGCTCGAGGTCGAACGGGCGATGGGCCGCCTCGCCGCCAGGAACACGGTTGCCGGCGACGTGCCCTTCTTCGTCGGCGCCGGCGCCTATCGCCACCACGTGCCGGCGAGCGTCGATCACCTGATCCAGCGCTCCGAGTTCCTCACCTCCTACACGCCCTATCAGCCCGAGATCACGCAAGGGACCCTCCAGGTGCTGTTCGAGTTCCAGACCCAGGTCTGCGAACTGACCGGCATGGAGGTCGCCAACGCTTCGATGTACGACGGCTCGACCGGCGCGGCGGAAGCGGTGCTGATGGCCCACCGCATCACCAAGCGGCGCAAGGCGGTGCTCTCCGGCGGCCTCCACCCGCACTACGCCGCCACCATCTCGACCCTCTCCGATCTCGCCGACGACACCATCGTCGCGCTCGCCCCCGATCCGCTCGGTGCCGAGGACGTCCTGGCGGCGATCGACGGCGACACCGCCTGCGTCGTCGTCCAGTCGCCGAGCGTCTTCGGCCACCTGATCGACCTAGCCCCCATCGCCGAGAAGGCCCACGAGGTCGGTGCGCTGCTGGTCGCCGTCGTCACCGAGGTGGTGGCGCTCGGCGCCGTCGAGCCGCCGGGGGCGCAGGGAGCCGACATCGTCGTCGCCGAGGGTCAGAGCCTCGGCAACCCGCTCGGCTTCGGCGGCCCCTATGTCGGGCTCTTCGCCACTCGCTCGAAATACGTCCGCCAGATGCCCGGGCGCCTGTGCGGCGAGACGGTCGACGCCGAGGGCAAGCGCGGCTTCGTCCTGACGCTGTCGACGCGTGAGCAGCACATCCGCCGCGAGAAGGCGACGTCCAACATCTGCACCAACTCCGGCCTCTGCGCGCTCGCCTTCTCGATCCACGCCACCCTCCTCGGCGAGGCGGGCCTCTCCCGGCTCGCCATGCTCAACCACGAGGCGGCGATCGAGACGGCCGAGGCGCTGGCCAATCTCCCCGGTGTCGAGGTGCTCAACGACACCTTCTTCAACGAGTTCACCGTGCGTCTGCCGGTCCCGGCCGCGCCGCTCGTCGAAAAACTCGCAGCCGACGGCATCCTCGCCGGCGTGCCGGTGTCGCGTCTTCTGCCCGGCGCCGGGCTCGACGACCTGCTCCTCGTCGCCGTCACCGAAACCGTCACCGCCGACGACCGCGCCGCGCTCGTCGCCGACATCTCCGCCGCGCTCTGAGGAGAGACCCGATGCTCAACGACAAGGGCCGCCCCACTCGCCCAGAAACCGCCGAGATGTCGTCGTCCCCGACCTTCACCGGCAACCGTGGCCTCGACCAGGAAGAGGCGCTGATCTTCGAGATCGGCCGCGCCGAAGTGTCCGGCGTCGATCTTCCCGCCCCGAAGGGGACGAAGTCCCGCCTCGGCGCCCGGGCGCGCAAGGCGGCGCCGAAGCTGCCGGGCCTCACCGAGCCCGAGGCGGTGCGCCACTACGTCCGCCTGTCGCGCAAGAACTACGCGATCGACGCCGGGCTCTATCCGCTCGGCTCCTGCACCATGAAGCACAACCCGCGCCTCAATGAGAAGATGGCGCGGCTCCCCGGCTTCGCCGACATCCATCCGCTGCAGCCGACCTCGACGGTCGGAGGCGCGCTGGAGCTCGTCGCCGAACTCGGCCGTTGGCTCGTCGAGGCGACCGGCATGAAGGCCGTCGCCATGAGCCCCAAGGCCGGTGCCCACGGCGAACTCGCCGGCATGGCGGCGATCAAGGCGGCGTTGAAGGCGCGCGCGGCCGACAAGTCGGTGGTCCTCGTCCCGGACAGCGCCCACGGCACCAATCCGGCGACCGCCGCCCTCATCGGTATGGCGGTCAAGCCCGTCCCGGCGCACGCCGACGGCACCGTCCGGGTCGACGATGTCAAGGCGGCGATCGACGATCGCGTCGGCGCCATCATGCTGACCAACCCCAACACCTGCGGCATCTTCGAGCCCGAGGTGCAGGAGATCGCCGAGGTGATCCACGCCGCCGGCGGCTACTTCTACGGCGACGGCGCCAACTTCAACGCCATCGTCGGCAAGGTCCGGCCGGGCGATCTCGGCATCGACGCCATGCACATCAACCTGCACAAGACCTTCTCCACCCCCCACGGCGGCGGCGGTCCCGGTGCCGGCCCGGTGGTGCTGTCCGAACGCCTCGCCCCCTTCGCCCCCTATCCCTTCGTGCGCATGGAGGGCGGCCGGCCGGTATTGGTCGAGGACGAGACGGCGATCCGGGCGGGCGAGAGCCCCTTCGGCCGGCTCTCCGCCTTCCACGGCCAGATGGGCATGTTCACCCGCGCCTACGCCTACATGCTGTCCCACGGCGCCGACGGCCTGCGCCAAGCGTCGGAGGACGCGGTGCTCTCGGCCAACTACCTGCGCGCCTGCCTTTCGGACCTCATGACGGTGGCCTTCCCCGATCACCCCTCGATGCACGAGGTGTTGTTCGACGACCGTTTCCTGGAGGGCACCGGGGTGACCACCCTCGACTTCGCCAAGGCGATGATCGACGAGGGCTATCACCCGATGACCATGTATTTCCCGCTGGTCGTCCACGGCGCCATGCTGATCGAGCCGACCGAGAGCGAAAGCAAGGCCTCGCTCGATCTCTTCGCTGCGACGCTGCGCGATCTGGTCATGGCGGCGAAACGGGGGGACACCGAGCGCTTCACCCGGGCGCCCCGCTTCGCACCGCGCCGCCGCCTCGACGAGACCCGCGCCGCGCGCGCCCCGAAGCTCCGCTGGGAGGCGCCGAAGCCGGTCGAGTGAGGAGAGAGGGGCCGACGGTCCGGGAGGATTTCGGCGCCTGGGGTCTTCCTTCTCCCCTCGCGGGAGAAGGTGCCCCGAAGGGGCGGATGAGGGGGCGCGCGCCTCGGCGCGCAAGGGGACGAACTCGAGGGTTTCTGCCGTTTGGAGAGGCCCAGCCCCCTCATCCGGCCTTCGGCCACCTTCTCCCGCAAGGGGAGAAGGGCCGCTCGCGACCTCCACTCCGCCTCGCTTCGAGCGCCGATGGTCGCCACCCGCCTCTCCCCGTCATCCGAGAAAAATCCTTCCCCACCGCTCGCTCTGCGCTCAGCGCATGACGGAAATGCTCATCCATGCGTATTTTCGATGGCCGAAGTTGTCTCATCTCAATGTCCACCCCTGTTGCACGGGCGTATCGCTTCGCCCGCCACTCCGGGTGGCCACGCCGCGACGCGCCCACCGCGCGCGGCCGAAGAACGAGACGCGAAGAGGCGCATCATGACCAAGAAGACTGTCCCCACCACCCTCGTCTGGGCGTCCCTCGCGCTCGCTCTCGGTTCGAGCCCGGCGCTCGCCGACATCAGGATCGGTGTGGCGGGTCCCATGACCGGCGCCCTCGCGGTCTATGGCCAGCAGCTGAAGAACGGTGCCGAACAAGCGGTCGCCGACTTCAATGCCAAGGGAGGCGTCAACGGCGAGCAGCTGAAGCTCTTCGTCGGCGACGATCAGGCCGATCCCAAGCAGGGTGTGTCCGTCGCCAACAAGATGGCCGGTGACGGAGCGAAGTTCGTCGCCGGGCACCTGAACTCCGGCGTCTCGATCGCCGCCTCCGACGTCTATGCCGAGAACGGCATCGTCGAGATCTCGCCCTCGACCACCAACCCGTCCTTCACCGAACGCGGCCTGAAGAACGTCTTCCGCACCTGTGGTCGCGACGACCAGCAGGGCGCGGTGGCCGGCGCCTATCTCGCCAAGGCCTTCGCCGGCAAGAAAGTGGCGATCATCAACGACAAGACCACCTACGGCCGCGGCCTCGCCGAGGAGACCCGCAAGGCGATGGCCGCCGGCGGCATGAAGGACGTGCTCTTCGAGGCGGTCAACGGCGGCGACAAGGACTACGGCGCCCTCGTCTCCAAGATCAAGGCCGCCCAGGCCGACGTCGTCTACTTCGGCGGCACCCATGCCGACGCCGGTCTGATCATCCGTCAGATGCGCGATCAGGGCGTCATGGCGCCGCTGATGGGCGGCGACGGCATCAACTCCTCCGAACTCGCGGCGATCGCCGGCACCGACGGCATCGAAGGCACGCTGATGACCTTCTCGCCCGATCCGCGTAAGAACTCGGCCGCCGCGGAGGTCGTCGCCCGCTTCCGCGCCAAGCAGATCGAGCCCGAGACCTTCACCCTCTACACCTACGCCGCCGTCGAGGTCTGGGCCGCCGCCGCGGCAGAGGCCAAGAGCACCGACGCCGCCAAGGTTTCCGCGGTGATCCGCTCGGGCAAGCCGTTCGCCACCGTTGTCGGCACCCTCACCTACGATGCCAAGGGCGACATCACCACCCCGGCCTATGTCGTCTACCGCTGGGCCAAGGGCGCCGACGGTAAGATCGACTACGCGGAAGTGAAGTGATCCCGAGCGCAGGACGTCGCCACCCCGTCGCGGCGTCCTGCGCCGCGGCCCGTCCGAAGCGGCGCCGAACGGTCGTGCCGAGGGCGGCGTCACCGGCGCGAAGGTCGCCGGCCGGCGGCGGAATCCGTGCTTCGTCGCCCCGCCACGGCCGAGACGCCCCGTCCGCGGCCGGTCGGCCGAGCGATGTCGTCGCTTGCGCCGCGGCGCCGGCCGGGAGTGTTCGAGGCGGCCGCGTGATCCCCGTCGTCGCCGATCCAGTATTGCAATTGCGAACTAATCGCATTAAATTCTGATCGGTTTCGCGGTCGGGCCGTCGGTTCGCGTCGGCACGGTGGCGGCGGCGGTGTTATCGTCGCTCGTTTCACCGCGCCGCGGAGCCGTGTGACACGGACGCCGTCGGGATCCTCGCCGCGAGGCTCGGCGCCACCCGGCGAGCGCCATCGGGAGACCTCGTTCATGACCGTCGAAGCCGTGCCGACCGAGATCAGCCGCCGGGAGGCCCTGCTGCGTCATGCGCGTGGGCATCTGCCGCAGGCGCTCGGGCTCGGCATTGCGATGGCCGTCGTCCTGGCGCTGATCGTCCTCTCCAATTGGCGGATCTTCGCCGGCGAGCCGGTGCCCGGCCTGCGCCTCGCCTTGATCGGGGGCGCCATCGCCTTCGCTGCGACAGCGCTCGGCGGTCTGCCGGCCCTCGCCATGCGAGCCATGCCGCAGAAGCTCGAGGACAGCCTGCTCGGCATGGCCGCCGGCATGATGCTGGCGGCGAGTGCCTTCTCGCTGATCCTGCCGGGGCTCGAGGCGTCGGCGAAGATCGCCGGCCCCGGGCCGCTCTCGGCCGGCATCGTCGTCCTCGGCATGGCGCTCGGGGTTCTGCTGATGCTCGGCCTCGAGGCCTTCACCCCGCACATGCATCCGGGCGTCGGCTCCGTCGGGCCCGGCACCGAGCGCTGGAACCGCATCTGGCTGTTCGTCTTCGCCATCGCTCTGCACAACCTGCCCGAGGGTATGGCGATCGGCGTCGGTTTCTCGCGTGCCGACCTCGGAGTCGGCGTGCCGCTGACCAGCGCCATCGCCATCCAGGACGTGCCCGAGGGTCTCGCCGTGGCGCTGGCGCTGCGCGGTGGCGGCATGAAGCCGCTTTCCGCGGTGTTGCTCGCGGCCGCGACCGGGCTCCTCGAACCGATCGGCGCTTTCATCGGCGTCGGTCTGACCGGGGGTCTCGAACTCGCCTATCCGATCGGCCTCGGGCTCGCCGCCGGCGCGATGATCTTCATCGTCTCGCACGAGGTCATCCCCGAGACCCACCGCAACGGCCACCAGACCCCCGCCACCATCGGCCTGATGGCCGGCTTCGCCCTGATGATGGTGCTCGACACCACGCTGGGGTGAGGCGAGGGAGCGGCGTAGTAGCCGGGTGTTACCTCGTCGTCGTGGTTTCGGTCGATCCTGCCACGCGCCCCCGGGGCTCGCCGCGAGACCGCGCGAGCCGGTGAACGAGAGGGGCGTCCTGGGAGGAAAGACATGTCCAAGAAGATCCTGATGCTGGTCGGCGACTTCGTCGAGGACTACGAGGCGATGGTGCCGTTCCAGACGCTCCTCGCCGTCGGCCACCGCGTCGACACCGTCTGCCCCGGCAAGAACCCCGGCGACGCCGTCGCCACCTCGGTGCACGACTTCGAGGGCCAGCAGACCTATTCCGAGAAGCGCGGCCACAACTTCGCGATCAACGCCGCCTTCCCCGCCTCGGCCGCGGCCTACGACGCCCTGGTCATCCCCGGCGGCCGGGCACCCGAGTATCTGCGCCTCGACGCGGCGGTGATCGCCCTGGTCAAGGAGTTCGCCGCGAGCAGCAAGCCGATCGCCGCCATCTGTCACGGGGCCCAGATCCTCGCCGCCGCCGACGTCATCCGCGGCCGCACCGTCTCGGCCTATCCGGCCTGCGCGCCCGAAGTCCGCGTCGCCGGCGGCACCTACGCCGACATCCCCATCGACGGCGCCGCCACCGATGGTAATCTGGTGACGGCGCCCGCCTGGCCCGCCCATCCCGCCTGGATGGCGCAGTTCCTGGCGGTGCTCGGCACCCGCATCACCCACGCCTGAGCCCGCCACGGGCGCCACGACCGAGCGTCGGCATCGACCATCCTCCCCCGGATCGCTTCCGCGAGCGGTCCGAACGGGGAGGGCGGGGGCCGGCGCGTCTTGGGAGGGGAGGTCGTTTCCCGTGTGCCACGTCTTCGCGTCCACCGATCCGGAACTCTTCGAACCGCAGACGCGCTCGGTGCGCATCGGTGGTGTCGTCACCAGCCTGCGGCTCGAGGCCGCCTTCTGGCGCATCGTCGACGACATCGCCCGCAGTGCCGGCATGACCACCGGTCGCTTCCTCTCCTCCCTCTACGACGAGGTGGTGGAGTTGCGCGGCGAGGTCGGCAACTTCGCCTCGCTCCTGCGGGTGATCGCCTGTCGCTGGATCTCCGGCGAGGTCACCGGCGTCGCCCAGCCGAGCCTCTTCGCCGCCGCGGCATCCGAGGCGCCCCGGTTGGTCGCCGACGCCTGAGCCAGCATGGAGCCCGAAAAGGCGAGAGCCCCGAGAGCGTCGCTCCCGGGGCTCCGAAGTCGTCGTGGCCGTGCCGCGATCAGCCGATGCGCGAGAAGTCGGCCACGGCGTGGCAGGCGGCGCGGATCCGCGTCAGCAGGCGCAGCCGGTTCTCGCGCACCGCCGCCTCGGGCGCGTTGACCAGGATGCCCTCGAAGAAGGCGTCGACCGGGGCCCGCACAGCGGCGAGCGCCGACATCGCCGCGGCGAAGTCCTCCGTCTCGACCGCCGCCGCAGCGGCGGCACGGGCGGTGGCGACGGCCTGCGCCAGTGCCTTCTCCGCCGGCTCCGCGAGGAGCGCCGCCTCGGGCTCGCCGTCGAACGAGCGGCCGTCCTTCTTCTCCTCGGCCTTGAGGATGTTGGCGGCGCGGGTATAGCCGGCGAGGAGCGCCTTGCCGTCTTCCGTGCCGAGGAATCCGGCCAGCGCCTCGACCCGCTTCACCACCAGGACGAGGTCGTCCTGGGGGTTCTCGGCCGTGCCGAGCGCGAAGACGGCATCGACGAGATCGTGCCGCGCCCCGGCGTCGCGCAGCTGCACCTTGAGGCGATCGGCGAAGAAGGCGAGGAGGTCATCTGTCCTAACCCGCGCTTCCACGGCGTTGCTCTTTGCGTCTTCAACAATGCCGGCGTCGGATATCGCCCTCTCAATAGTGCCGGTGGTTGTGCCAGCCTCAAAGACGCCCTTTTCCTCGAGGGCCTCGATGGCGGCAGAGTCCCGTTTCAATGCATTCAGGCGTCTATCCGCATAAATTTCCGCCATCGCGCTTATCAGCAATGGGGTCAGCTTCAGCCGCACCCCGTTCTCCGTCAGGATCCGGATGACGCCGAGCGCCGCGCGTCTGAGCGCGAACGGGTCCTTCGAGCCGGTCGGCTTCTCGTCGATCGCCCAGAAGCCGGTGAGCGTGTCGAGCTTGTCGGCGAGCGCCACGGCGATCGACACCGGCTCGGTCGGCACCCGGTCCGACGGACCCTGCGGCTTGTAGTGATCCTCGATCGCCGCGGCGACCGCCGGATCTTCGCCTTGCGCCAGCGCATAGGTGCGCCCCATCAGGCCCTGCACCTCGGGGAACTCGCCGACGACCTCGGTCATCAGATCCGCCTTGGCCAGCGTCGCGGCGCGGGCCGCCTTGTCCGGATCGGCGCCGACCAGCGGCGCCAGCTCGCGCGCCAGCCGGACGATGCGGTCGATGCGCTCACCCTGGGTGCCGAGCTTCTCGTGGAAGACGACGTTGAGCGCCCTGAGCTTGGCCAGACGCTGGTCGAGCGGCTTGCCCCGATCCTTGTAGTCCGGCAGGTCGGCGAGGTCGGTGTGGAAGAAGTGGCGGGCGTCGGAGAGGCGGGCGCGGATGACGCGGCCGTTGCCGGCGACGATCTTCTTGCCGCCGTCCTTGGCCTCGATGTTCGACACCAGCAGGAACTTGGCGGCGAGCTTCTGGTCGACGTGGTGCGAGCGCAGCACGAAGCACTTCTGGTTCGCCCGGATGGTGGCGCGGATCACCTC
>CALMFH010000107.1 GCA_937864925.1 uncultured Alphaproteobacteria bacterium
GCCGGTCGGGCCGTGACGCTCGTGAAATTCGGACGAGTCCGAATTTCACGAGCCCAGTATGAGACGCCGACCGCCGACGCGCTCCGAGACGCGGGCGCAGGTGTCGCCGAGGCCCGATTCCGCCTTGCACACGAGGCTTGTAAAGAACCGACCGGTTGGTATGATGTCTCGATCTTCGGAGGCGCGCCTCATGTCCCGCACCCCTCGCAATCCCGCCGACACCCGCCGCCGCCTGCTCGATGCGGCGTTGCGGGTCTTCCGCGAGAAGGGGTTCGTCGCGACCTCGGTCGACGATCTCTGCGCCGCTGCGGGTGTCTCCAAGGGAGCCTTCTTCCATCACTTCGCCGACAAGGAAGCGGCGGCACTCGCCGCAGCGGAGTACTTCTCCGCCGGCGCCATGCAGCTCTTCGCCGAAGCACCCCACACCGCCCTCGCCGACCCGCGCGACCGCCTTCTCGGCTACGTCGCACTACGTCGGGCGATGCTCGACGGCGAGCTTCCCGACGTCACCTGCCTCTTCGGCGCCCTGGTCCAGGAGGTCTACGAGACCCATCCGGCGATCCGCGACGCCTGCGCCCTCGGCATCGCTTCCCACGCCGGCACGCTCGTCGCCGACATCACCGCTGCCAAGGATCGCCATGCACCCGCTGCCGACTGGGAGCCGGAGAGCTTGGCGCTCCACATCCAGGCGGTGATCCAGGGCGCCTTCGTCCTCGCCAAGGCGGCCGGCGACACCACCGTCGCCGCCGACGCCCTGACACATCTCGAACGTTATCTGCGCTACCTGCTGCCCACGCGGCGCGTCTGAGACCGAAGGCATCGCAAACGCCTTCGGCAGTCCGTGTGCCGACATCTCGCGCCGCCGGCGGCGACGTGGCATCGACGGATTCACCGCGGCGAGATGCGTCGACATCCGCCGCCGGAACGAGGAGGGATCACCATGACAGCCGCCGCCCCCTTCTGCTGGTACGAGCTGATGACCTCCGACCTCACCGCGGCGGAGGCCTTCTATGCCACGGTCATCGGCTGGAC
Source organism: uncultured Alphaproteobacteria bacterium (assembly GCA_937864925.1). Taxonomy (GTDB): domain Bacteria; phylum Pseudomonadota; class Alphaproteobacteria; order Rhizobiales; family Ancalomicrobiaceae; genus CALBKH01. The sequence continues at coordinate 1,033 of CALMFH010000107.1, forward strand.
GGCCGCCGACAGCGGTATGTCCGGCTTCCGCTATTCGATCTTCTCGGCGGGCGAGACGGGCGTCGCCGGGGCGATGACCCTGCCGGAGGAACTCTGCGCCGCGCGGGTCCCGCCGCACTGGATCGGTTATGTCCGGGTCGAGGACGTCGATGCCGCGCTGCCGCGCCTGATCGCCGCCGGTGGCAGCGTTCACAGACCGGCCGCGGACATCCCCGGCGTCGGCCGCTTCGCCGTCGTCGCCGATCCCGGCGGCGCCGCCTTATGTCTGTTCCGCGAAGCGATGCCCGCCCCGGCGCGAGACCCCGCCGAGGTCCCGACCGGCCCTGCCGGCACCTGTCCACCCGGTCGCGTCGGTTGGCACGAACTGCAGGCGCACGACGGCGATGCCGCCTTCGCCTTCTATGCCGCCCTCTTCGGCTGGAGCGAGGTCGAGCGCATGGACATGGGCGCCATGGGCTTCTACCGCCTCTTCGCCACCGGCGGCCCGGCGGTCGGCGGTATGATGACCCGCATACCCGAGGCGCCGCGGCCCTTCTGGCTCTACTATTTCGGCGTCGAGGCGCTCGATGCGGCGGTGGACCGGTTGTCGGCGGCCGGCGGCCGGGTGGTCATGGGGCCGATGGAGGTGCCCGGCGGCGCCTGGATCGTCCAGGCGTTCGACCCGCAAGGCGCGATGTTCGCCCTGGTCGCCCCGCGGCGGTGAGACCGACGGCGGCTGCACCGCGATGCGACGGCGGGATCTCGCCGCCGTCGCGGACGCGATCAACGCAGCACTTCCGACCATGCCCATCCGAGGAGCACGGCCGTCAGGGTCGTGACGACGACGGCGAAAGGCGGGGAGAGCCGACGCGCCGCCGATTCCGGATCGGGTTCACCCTCCGGCGCCGCCGGGCGGGCGAGCCCGAACCGCCGGAACGCCAACACCCCGGCGACGAAGCCGGCGACCCCGCCGATCGGTCCCATGAAGAAGATGGCGGCCATGGCGCCGCCGCCGTCGTTGCCCATCGGCAGAGTCGAGACGACCAGCAGCACGAGGCCGATCCATCCGGCGGCCATGCCGAGCACTCCGGTCAGGAAGGCGACGACGATGTACATGACCCAGCGCTCCGTGCCCCACCGAACCGGGCGCCCGCCCCGGCGGCGCTCCGATTCTAGCACGGATCCGCGGGCCGGACCCACTACCGGGTCCCGTGCCGGTCGTCGTCGGATCGGGCGGAGCCGGCCGACCCGTCGGCCTCGGGTCCGACGAAAAGGCCCCGGGATCGCTCCCGGGGCCGGTCTTGCTTCATGCGGATCTCGCGCCCGCGATCAGGCCACCAGTTCCCACACCTCGGGCGAGCGCTCGAGGCGGGCGACGAGCAGCTGGCGCTCGAGCTCCATCTCCTTGGGCAGCTTGTCGCCGAACTGGGCGAAATGCTTGATCTGGTCCTCGGCTTCGGCGAGCCCCTTGGCGCGGTCGACCTTGACGATCTCCTCGTACTTCGCCCGCGGGAACTCGAGGCCCTTCCAGTTGAGGTCGGCATAGCGCGGCACGAAGCCGTAGGGGCTCTCGACCGCACCGGCATGGCCGTTGACGCGGTTCACGATCCACTCCAGCGCCCGCATGTTGTCGCCGAAGCCCGGCCAGATGAACTTGCCGTTCTCGTCCTTGCGGAACCAGTTGACGCGGAAGATGCCCGGCGCGTTCGGGATGGTGCGGCCGAGGTTCAGCCAGTGCGCCCAGTAGTCGCCCATGTTGTAGCCGCAGAACGGTAGCATGGCGAAGGGATCGCGACGCATCGCCGCCTGGCCGACGGCGGCGGCGGTGGCCTCCGAGCCCATGGTGGCGGCGAGATAGACGCCGTGCGCCCAGTCGAACGACTGGAACACCAGCGGGAACGCCTTGGAGACGCGGCCGCCGACGATGAAGGCCGAAATCGGCACGCCCACCGGGTCTTCCCAGGCCGGATCGATCGACGGGACCTGGCTCGCCGGAGCGGTGAAACGGGAGTTCGGATGGGCCGCCGGGCGCGGGCTGTCCGGGGTCCAGTCGCGGCCGGTCCAGTCGATCAGATGCGCCGGCGCCTCGTCGGTGAGACCCTCCCACCACACGTCACCGTCGTGGGTCAGTGCCACGTTGGTGAAGATGCAGTTGGCGTGGAGGGTGGCGAGCGCGTTCGGATTGGACTTGGCGTTGGTGCCCGGCGCCACGCCGAACAGGCCGTTCTCCGGGTTGATGGCGTGCAGCACGCCCTTGGCGTCCGGCTTGATCCAGGCGATGTCGTCGCCGATCGTGGTGATCTCCCAGCCCTCGTAGGACTTCGGCGGGATCAGCATGGCGAAGTTGGTCTTGCCGCAGGCCGACGGGAA
>CALMFH010000108.1 GCA_937864925.1 uncultured Alphaproteobacteria bacterium
TGGCGTCGAGCGCCGCCTTGGTGGCGCGTTCGGCGGCGAAGAGGATGGCGCCGGCAGAATCTTCGCGGGTGGTCTGGCCGCGGTCGCAGGCCTTGGCGACGGCGTAGACGTAGGCGCGCGAAGCGTTGAGCTCGACGTACATGTCGGCGACCTTGGCCTGGACGAGCTGGAAAGTACCGATCGGCGCGCCGAACTGCTTACGTTCGTGGATGTAGGGCAGGACGATGTCGAGGGCGGCCTGGGCGATGCCGAGCGGGCCGGCGGCGAGTACGGCGCGCTCGTAGTCGAGGCCGGACATCAGCACGGCGACACCCTTGCCGACGGCGCCGAGCACGTTCTCCTCCGGCACCTCGCAGTCCTCGAACACCAGTTCGCCGGTCTCCGAGCCGCGCATGCCGAGCTTGTCGAGCTTCTGGGCGACGGAGAAGCCCTTGAAGCCCTTCTCGATCAGGAAAGCGGTGATGCCCTTCGGCCCGGCCGAGGGATCGGTCTTGGCGTAGACGATCAGGGTGTCGGCCGAGGGGCCGTTGGTGATCCACATCTTGGCGCCGTTCAGCACGTAACGGTCGCCCTTCTTCTCGGCGCGCAGCTTCATCGACACCACGTCGGAGCCGGCGCCGGGCTCGGACATGGCGAGGCCGCCGAGGTGTTCGCCGGAGACGAGCTTGCCGAGGTAGCGGGTCTTCTGCGCGGTATTGCCCCAGCGGCGCAGTTGATTGACGCAGAGGTTGGAGTGCGCGCCGTAGGAGAGGCCGATCGAGCCGGAGGCGCGGGAGACCTCCTCCATGGCGATGCAGTGCTCGAGATAGCCGAGCCCGGCGCCGCCCCACTCCTCCTCCACCGTGATGCCGTGGAGCCCGAGTGCCCCCATCTCCGGCCACAAGTGGCGCGGGAACCAGTCCTCGCGATCGATCTTGTCGGCGAGCGGGGCGATGCTGTCCTGGGCGTAGCGGCGGGCGGTGTCGCGCAGCATCTCGGCAGTCTCACCGAGGCCGAAGTCGAAGGCGGGGCTGGTGTTGGGGATCATCGGTTCCTCCTGGCGAGCCCTACCCTCTCACGGGGTCCGGAGCAGCGGTCGAATTTATCTAACGGACGTTCGTTTGTTGTCAATTCGGAAGCCGCGGGTCGTGTAGCTTCGAAGAGCATCGGCGGCGTGAGGTTAGAGGCCCCCGGACGCGGCGGCAACGATCGTCGCGGGTGGACATCCCGATGTGCGCGAGGCGTACGGCGGTCGAGAGCGGAATTGGCGATCGTAGAGTGACATCGAGCAAAGCGAGATGCATCGCCCGCCGCCGCCATCGGTCACCCACTCGATCACCCGCCGGGAGTGGCCCACCCTGCGACCTCGATCGCCGGCTCCGGCGCGGCGCGGGTCACTCCCAGGTCCAGGTCAGATCCGTCTGTTCGACCGTCACCGCGTTGCGGAAGGTCCTGGGCCCGATCTCGCGGAGGATCCGCCCCTTGGCGTCCTTGAAGGTGACCTTGCCGTTCACCTTCAGTGTCCTGCCGGTGAAGTAGCATTCGATCGGGACGACACGGGTGGCGCTGAGGTGCACCCAGGAACTGCCGAGGCGAATGTCGGCGTCGCAGATGACGTCGGCAGTGGGATCGGGCTCGCGCCGCCGCGCCGCTTCGACCTCGGCGACCAGCTTCGGCGAAGCGTTGAAGATGTCGGCCAGGGCGTCTTCGAGTGACAGCGACCCGCCGGCGACCGCCGGGGTCACGCAGAGCGCCGAAACGAGCAGGACGACCATGGAACCGACCGCGACGACACCCGCCCTCATCGGAGATCTCCCTCTTTCCTCACGCCACCCCGTACCACCACGTCGCGAGCCCCAGCACGGCGAAGAAGCCGACGCAGTCGGTCACCGTGGTGACGAAGACGCCGGAGATCACCGCCGGGTCGCCGCCGAACTTCTCGATCACCAAGGGGATACCGACCCCGGCGAGGCCGGCGGCGAAGAGGTTCAGCACCATCGCACCGCCGACCACGGCGCCGAGCTGGATCTGGCCGTACCACCCCCACACCGAGATGCCGACGATCACCGCGAAGGCGAGGCCGTTCAGAAAAGCGACCATCACCTCGCGGTTGACGAAGCGGGCGAGGTTGAGCGAACCGACCTCGCGGGTGGCGAGCGCGCGCACCGCCACGGTCATCGTCTGGGTGGCGGCGACACCCCCCTGCCCGGCCACCACCGGCGCCAACGCGGCGAGCGCGACGATGCGGGCGATGGTGTCCTCGAACAGGCCGATGACACTCGCCGCCAGGAAGGCGGTGAGCAGATTGACGAAGAGCCAGGTGAAGCGGTTGCGGGTGGCGTACCACACGGTGTCGGAGATCTCTTCGTCGCCGACGCCGGCCAGCGCACGCAGGTCCTCTTCCGCCTCTTCCTCGACGACGTCGACGACGTCGTCGGCGGTGACGACGCCGACCAGTCGCTCGGTCTCGTCGACCACCGGCATCGAGATCAGGTCGTAGCGGGCGAAGAGGCGGGCGACCTCCTCGCGGTCCTCGTCGACGCGCGCGGTGACCCGCACCTCGTCGACGATGTCGCCGATCGGGATCAGGCGCTTGGCTCGGAGGATCTTGTCGAGGGCGACGGTGCCGACGAGGCGGAAGGCGGGATCGACGACGTGGATCTCGTAGAAATCGTCGGGCAGGTCCTCGGTCTCGCGGCAGTAGTCGATCACCTGCCCCACCGTCCAGAACGGCGGCACGGCGATGAACTCCGTCTGCATCAGACGGCCGGCGGATTCTTCCGGATAGTCGAGCGAGCGCTCCAGCGCGAGGCGCTCGGCGACCGGGAAGGTCTCCAGGATGGCGTCCTGCTTGGCCTCGTCGAGGTCCTCGAGGATGTAGACCGCGTCGTCGGAATCGAGGTCCTTGACGCCCTCGACGACGGTCTCGTGCGGCAGATCGTCGATCAGCTGGACGCGCACCGTCTCGTCGACGTCGACGAGGACCGAGAAGTCGAAATCGTCGCCGAGCAGGCGAACGAGCACCGGACGTTCGTCGGCGTCGAGCGCCTCGATCAGGTCGGCGACGTCGGCCTCGTGCAGATCGCCGGCGAGGACGCGCAGCCGGTCGACGTCCTCGCGTTCGAGCGCCTCGGCGACGGCTTCGCGGAATTCGCGGGTGAGATCGCCGTCCTCGTCGCGCATCGGTGGCGTCGCCCGAGGTGGCGCTTCGCCGCTCGGCTGCCCCGCGAGCACGGCGGTGGGCACCTCCGGCTCGACGCCGGGCGGGGCGATGTCTCTGTCGGTCACGGTCGTCTCCCGCCGGGGTCGTTCGCGTCGCGTGCCGCCGAGATCTAGCTTCGACGTCGCGCCGAGGCCAGCGGAAAACGACACCGTCCGGCCGGTTGCGGCAACGATGGGCGCGGCGCGCCGGCGTCGGCGCCGAGATCCACCGAAATTCCATCGTTTCCGCCACGGAACCGCCACCTTGGACCGGAAGAGTGTGGCCTCGTTAACTCGCCGTTGAGAAAAACGGCCCTAGATTGGTTAACGACATCTTGCGTCGTCGTCGATCTTTGCCGCATCCCTGCTCGATCTTCGATGTCGCGGGACTGCCGTGAGCCGAACGGCGTAGACCGTGAACCCGCCGCGCCGAGCCGCGCGAGGGACGTGATCACTGGAGACGGAGACGAGGGACAGGCTCGTTCCGTCGAAGCGGAGTTCGACATGCGCCGTACGTCCCTGCGTACCCTCACCGTCCTCGGTGCCGGTGCCGCCGCGTTCGCCGTCACGGTCTCGGCCGTCGAGGCCCAGCAGGCGCCGATGCAGCTCGTTGCACCGCAGCCCAGGCCTGTCGCAGCCGCGCCCCAGCCACGCCCCGCGCCCGTCGGCGAGCCCACCACCACCGGCACGGTGAAGAAGCCGCAGAGCGCCACCGGCGCCACTCCCTCCGCCGCCACGGCGAAACCCGTCGCCGCCAAGCCCGCAGCGGCCGCTCCGGCGAAACCGGTCGCCGCCGCGGCGAAGCCGGTGGCCAAACCCGCCGCCGCCAAGACCGCCGCGCCCAAGGCGCCCAAGCCCGACGTCGCCGCAGTGCGAGCCGCCACGCTCGCCAGAATGACCGGTCAGGTGAAGCCGCCGGAGCACCATCACGTCTACGAGGCGGTGAAGCCGACCGCCTGCGCCGGCAATCCGGACGCCATCGGCGTGTCGCGGGTGATGAAGGTCGACACCGACGGCGGATTCTACGTCGGCCAGACCTATCACACCCGCCTGCCGCTGGAGCCGAAGGAGGTGGTGCTCACCTTCGACGACGGTCCGATGCAGGGCCGCACCGAGCGCGTCCTCACCGCCCTGGACAAGGAGTGCACCAAGGCGTCGTTCTTCATCGTCGGGCAGATGGCCAAGGCCTATCCCGAGACGCTGCGCAAGACCGCGGCGGCCGGCCACACCATCGCCTATCACACCATGACGCACCCGCTGAACATGGTGAAATGGCCGCTCGACAAGGCGCAGTCGAACGTTCGCGACGGCTGGCAGACGGTCGATCAGATCCTCTACGGCCGGGCCGGAGACGCGCCGGCGACGCCGTTCTTCCGCTATCCGGGCCTGTTCAACTCGCGGGCGCTGAACGAGTGGTTCAACGGCCTCGACATGGGCGTCTACGCCATCGACGCCGCCGGCAACGACTGGCTCAAGGGCTACCTCACCATCACCGACGGACCGAACGTGATGAACCGGGCGCTGGCCGAGCTCGAAGCGCGCCAGGGCGGCATCCTGCTGCTGCACGACATCAAGGACTCGTCCTCCTCGATCGTCGGTCCGCTGCTGCGCGAGATGAAGAAGCGCGGCTTCAAGATCGTTCACATCGTGCCGAAGAAGGCGCCGCCGAAGCTGATCGCCGGACCGATCCAGGGGGTGATGCCGACCATCGCCGAGACCACGGTCCCGGTCGGTGAACGCTCGCTCGACAATTTCGACGCCGCCAAGCGCCTCGCCCAGGAGAACGCCGGTCGCTCCGGCAAGACCTCGACCGCGGCGCTGCCCACTTACGACACGTCGCGCACGCCGGCGCGTGCCGTCGGTACCATCGCACCGGTGGCCGCGGCCCAACCGCATCCCGCAGCGGCGGAGCCGACGCGTGCCATGGAGACACCGGTCGAGCCCGAAACCACCGGCAGCGTGCCGGCAGCGACGCGGCCGAAGGCCGAAGACGGCTGGTTCTCCTCCACCGCCGCCTCCTTCCGCAGCGTCGCTTCGGTGGTCGGCCTGTGGTGATCGTTCGCCGCCCGCGTGATGTCGAGCCCGCCGCCGGATCCGCTCCGGCGGCGTCTTCGTCTTCGACCGTGCGGCTCGAACGGCGGCGATCCGATTCGCGGACGCCGACCGGTGGCCGTTTCGCCGCGGCGGTGGCCCTTGTCCTCGGTCTCGCCGGCCCGGCGGTCGCCGAGACCTGTCCGCGTCCCGGCACCCTCGGCACCTCGCGGGTGTCGGAGGTGGCGGTCCCCGTCGGCGGCCTCTTCGTCGGCACCAAGAGCTACCGCGCGACGCTGCCGCTGGCGCCGAAGGAGGTGGTGCTGACCTTCGACGACGGCCCGGCCGGCGCGACCACCGATCGGGTGCTGGCGGCGCTCGAGGCGGAGTGCGTCAAGGCGACCTTCTTCGTCGTCGGCCAGATGGCGCAGGCCCGCCCCGGCCAGTTGCGTCACATCGCCGCCGAGGGCCATACCGTCGGCCACCATTCGATGACCCACGTCATCATGAACACGGTGCCGTACGCACGGGCCCGCGCCGACATCGAGCAGGGCTGGCGCACCGTCGACCGTATCCTGTCGGGCGAGGCCGGTGCCCGCCCGGCGACGCCGTTCTTCCGCTTCCCCGGCTTCGCGCCGACCCGGGAGTTGTCGACCTGGTTGGCAGAAGAGCGCGTCGGGGTCTTCGGCGCCGACTTCTGGGGCTCGGATTGGACGAAGATCTCTTCCGAAGCCCTGCTCGCACAGGTGCTCGTCCGGCTCGAGGAGAAGCAGGGCGGCATCCTCCTCCTCCACGACATCCACGCCCACACCGCGACGATGGTGCCGCGCCTTCTCGCCGAGTTGAAGGCGCGCGGCTACCGGGTGGTGCACATCGTGCCCCAAGGGAGCGGCGCAGGCGGCGTGGGCCGACGCGACGAAGGGCTGAGAGATCGCGGCATAGACCGGCCGAGTCTCGAGCGGCGGCGCAGGAGCGGCGAACGTCGCCACCTCGAGGGTGCGCCACCGCGTCGGCTCCTCGCGCGGAAACGACGCGTCCACGGGGAGAGCGAGCTCGCCGAGGCGGTCGAGGATGGTGGCGTTGTCGATCGGGACGGGGCCGTCGTCGAACTCGTGAGCGCCGACACGCAGCGGCGGGGTGAACAGCCGGAGTGTCTCGGCATCGCCGAAGGCTGACCACGGCCGGTGCTCGGACGGCAGCCGACAGAAGCGCCGGACGACGGGAGAATCCGCACCGAACGATCGGGATCATCGTGGCCACCGCGTCGGGCCGCCACGATACCGTTCACATCCTGCCGACGAGGGGACCGGCGCGCGCCGATTCCTCAGTTCGTCAGGCGAGCGGACTGGACCGCCTTCTTGAACAGCGCGTCCATCGCTTCGGAGATGCCGCCGGTCGGACTGACCTCGAAATAGAGGCCGGGCGAAGCGCAGGCCTGCATGCTGTTCGGGATCTGCGACGCCCAGGGAGCGACGGTGTTCACGTACCACCAGTTGGTCGGCAGCGGCAGATAGGCGGTGTAGAGCACCGCGATCTTGACACCCCGGTTCTTGAGCTTGGTGCAGTTGCTCAGCTTGATCGGCTGTTGGCAGCGCCCACCGCCGACCCCCGAGCCCGAATTACAGGTAGCCGGATAATAGGCGTCGGCGACGCCGTCGGAGACGAAGAACACCACCTTCTGCGGCGTTCCCGACGGCGACGTGCCGCTCCCCGGATTGGGAACGATCGAGTTGAGCGAGGAGAAGACGCCGTCGAAATCGGTGTACTGGTCGTTGTCGTGGCCCTGATAGGGCACCGTCATCAGATCCAGATTGCCGGCCGAGGACTTGGCCGAGGAGAGGTTGGCGGTCAGCGCCGCGACCGTGTTCAGTCCGCGCGCCGTGCCGGAGGCTCCGAACGAATAGATCGCCATGCGGAACTGATTGGAGACCTGTTGGCTGCTCGCGGCGGTGTCCATCAACTGCTGGGTGGCGGAGCGGACCACGTCGATGCGGGTGGTCACCCCGAGGCGCTTGGCCAGACCATAGTAGTCGTTCGGCTCGGTCGACGTGTCGTGGCAGGCGAAGGCGCACTGGTCGGGCGTGTTCGCCACCATGGTGTTGATGCCCGACGCCGTCGCCGCCACGCCCATCGACGGCGTGTTGTCGAGCAGCAGGTAGAAATCCATGTAGACCGGCAGCGAGGCCGAGGCCTTCGATGTCCCGGCGATCTCCACCTTGGTGATACCGGCGAGCGAGAGGAACGACGTCGGCACCTCGGCGGTGTAGGTGTAGGTGGCGGAGCGGTCGGTGCCGTTGTCGGTGACGCTCGGCGTCTTGGTCTTGACCCAGGCGGCGACGTCCGCGCCGGAGACCTGAGCGGTGAAGACGGTGTTCGCCAGATTCTGGGCATTGGAGGAGGTGAGCGAAATGGCGTTCTTGCCGACCGCCGCCAGGGCCGCCGCGTCGGCAGCGGCGCCGAGCTTGGAGCGCGCCTCGACCACCAGGAGATAGTCGGCGGTGCCGCCGAGCATCATCACCATCGGTAACGCCGCGAGGCCGAACAACGATGCGACGTTGCCACTACGCTCCCGCCAAAGCCGGCCCCAGGCCGCCCCGATCCGCCATCCACATTCGTTCATCATGCGCCCATCCCACGCGCCACTTCGACCGGAAGAATTCGCGATCGCGACGACGATGGGGCAGATACCCCAAAAAGACCTGAAGGCCGGCGAGACGAGCGGGCCCATATCGAAACGCGGTGAACGATTTCTCGAGGGCGCCGCGTATCGCGCCGCCGCCGGTCCTCCGGACCACCGAGGAACGAAAAAACCCCGGTCCGTTTGCGGAACCGGGGTTTTTCGATCTCTTCCGATGGTGCGGCCGATTGGACTCGAACCAACACGGGTTGCCCCACTAGCACCTCAAGCTAGCGCGTCTACCAATTCCGCCACGGCCGCGACCGG
>CALMFH010000109.1 GCA_937864925.1 uncultured Alphaproteobacteria bacterium
GCTCAACAACGACGAGTTCGCCATGGGCTCGTCGAACGAGACCTCGGCCTTCGGCGCCGTGATCAACCCGTGGCGGCGCAAGGGCGTCGACGGCGCCATCGATCCGACCCCGTTGGTTCCGGGCGGGTCCTCGGGTGGATCGTCGGCGGCCGTCGCCGCGCACCTGTGCGTCGGCGCGACCGGGACCGACACCGGCGGTTCGATCCGTCAGCCCGCCGCCTTCACCGGCACGGTCGGCATCAAGCCGACCTACGGCCGCTGCTCGCGCTGGGGCATCGTCGCCTTCGCCTCGTCGCTCGACCAGGCCGGCCCCTTCGCCCGTACGGTGCGCGACGCGGCCATCCTGTTGAAATCGATGGCCTCGGTCGACCCGAAGGACACGACCTCGGTCGATCTGCCGGTGCCGGACTACGAAGCTTCGGTCGGCCGTTCGATCAAGGGCAAGGTGATCGGCATTCCCATGGAATACCGCGTCGACGGGATGCCGGCCGAGATCGAGGCGCTGTGGCAGCAGGGCATCGCTTGGCTGCGCGAGGCCGGTGCCGAAGTCCGCGAGATCTCACTGCCGCACACCCGCTACGCCCTGCCGGCCTACTACATCGTCGCGCCGGCGGAAGCCTCGTCGAATCTCGCCCGCTACGACGGCATCCGTTACGGCCTGCGCGTCCCCGGCGACGACATCACCGATACCTACGAACTGACCCGCGCCAGCGGCTTCGGCGCGGAGGTGCGCCGGCGCATCATGATCGGCACCTATGTGCTGTCGGCCGGCTACTACGACGCCTACTACGTCCGCGCTCAGAAGGTGCGCACCCTGATCAAGCGTGACTTCGACCTCGCCTTCCAGGCCGGCGTCGATGCGGTGCTGACTCCGGCGACGCCGTCCTCGGCTTTCGGCATCGGCGAGATGTCCGGCGGCGATCCGGTCGAGATGTACCTCAACGACATCTTCACCGTGACGGTGAACATGGCCGGCCTGCCGGGCATGGTGGTGCCGGGCGGGCTCGACACCAAAGGCCTGCCGCTCGGCCTGCAACTCATCGGCCGTCCCTTCGAGGAGGAGACCCTCTTCCAGGTCGGCGAAGTGATCGAGCAGGCCGCAGGCCGCTTCACCCCCGAGGCGTGGTGGTGAGCCGCCCGGCGCTCGTGTCCCTGGCGCTCGGCGGCCTTCTCGCGACCGCCGCCGGCGCCCTCGCGCAGGGCCTCCCCACCGGCGTGAAGACCTTTTCCGCCAAGGATGTGATCGAAGGAACGAAAGTATCGCGTGAACAATGCGCGACGTTGCCGAAGGCGGTCTACGTCGAGGCCTTCGGCGACGGCATCTGCATCCGCTACTATCTGCACGGCTCGACGCGCGGCAAGGCGGCGGTGGTCTTCTTCACCGGCGATGTGCTCGGCCTTTCCAGGACCGGGCAGCGCGAGGTCGAGCCCGGCTATCTCACCCAGGCGCCGGAATTCATCGACATCGCTTCGCGGGTGTGGGGCCAGCGGCTCGGCGCCCCGGTGATCTACTTCGGCCGGATGGGAATGAACGGCTCGTCCGGTTGGCACGGCGATCGGCGCAGCGCGCTCGAGGCCGAAGTGACCAAGAAGGCGCTCGACGCCATCAAGGCCCGCGAAGGCGCGATCGGCTTCCACCTCGCCGGCCAGTCGGGTGGCGCGATGCTGGTGCCGTCGGTCGTGGCGGCCCGCGACGACATCGGCTGCGCCGTGATCGCCTCTGGCCCGCTCGATTTCCGCCGGTTCACCGCCGCCTACGGCATCACCTTCCGCACCGGCGGTAAACGTGCCCACCTCGACCCGATGGCCGAGGCACCGCGGGTGGCGGCGCGCACCGCGGGCGCCGATCCGACCCGGCTCTTCCTGCTCACCGACCCGGCCGACACCGCGGTGCCGGCGAAGTTCCAGAACCCTTATGTCGGGGCGATCGAGGCGGCGGGCGGACACGTGACGCAGATTTCCACCGGCGCCCGCGGAGCCGAGCACCACGCTCTGATCGAGAAGGCCCTCTTCGTCACCCGCGACTGCCTCGCCGGCACGACAGACGCCGAGATCGTGAAGGCGTGGAAGGGTAGGGGCGGGGACGATCTGCCACGATGAGGGCGTCGTCCCCTGAAGATCGGGTCCCCCGCGTCTCGCGCCCATCTCCCCTGCATTCCTCGTAGCTTTACGTAGAAGAGCCGTGCCGTCACAGTGGTCGGCCCGCGGTGATGTGCCGTCGGGTGGGAATCGCCCGCCGATCGCCCTCCGGGCCACGAGGAAGCCGCTCGCATGACCGCCGCCACCGACGCCTCGCCGATGACACGCGTCTCGCAGGAGGGGACCGCTTGGCCGATCCTGGTCATGCTGTCGGTGGCGCACATGCTCAACGACACCATGCAGTCGGTGATCGCCGCCTCCTACCCGATCCTCAAGGAGAGCTTCGCCCTCGACTACGGCCAGATCGGCCTCGTCACCATGTGCTTCCAGGTGACGGCCTCGGTGTTGCAGCCGCTCGTCGGCATCGTCACCGATCGCCACCCCATGCCCTTCAGCCTCGCTTTCGGCATGGCCTCGACGCTGTTCGGGCTGATCCTGATGTCGATCGCGCCGACCTACGGCTTCCTGCTTCTCGCCGTCGGCATGATCGGCACCGGCTCGGCGGTGTTCCACCCCGAGAGCTCGCGCATGGCTCGCCTCGCCTCGGGCGGCCGCCACGGCCTCGCCCAGTCGCTGTTCCAGGTCGGCGGCAACACCGGTTCGGCCATGGGGCCGCTGCTCGCCACCTTCGTGGTGCTGCCGTTCGGGCGATCGTCGGTGGCATGGTTCGCCGGGCTGGCGCTGATCGGCATCACGCTCCTCACCCGGGTCGGGATGTGGGGCCGTGAGCACCGCCGAGTGCGCGCCGTCGGCGCGGCGCGGCCGACCAGCGGCCTGCCGAAGGCGGTGGTGGTGCGCTCGATCGTGGTGCTGATGCTGCTGGTGTTCTCGAAGAACGTCTATCTCGCCTCGATCTCCAGCTTCTACACCTTCTACCTGATCGACACCTTCCACGTCAGCGTGCGCGAGGCGCAGCTCTATCTCTTCGTCTTCCTCTTCGCCTCGGCGCTGGGGACGCTGGTCGGCGGGCCGGTCGGCGATCGCATCGGCCGTAAGGCGGTGATCTGGGTGTCGATTCTCGGCGTGTTGCCGTTCTCGCTCGCCCTGCCACACGTCGGTCTGACGATGACGGCGGTGCTCAGCGTGATCATCGGCCTGATCATGTCGTCGGCCTTCTCCGCCATCCTGGTCTTCGCCCAGGAGTTGGTGCCGGGCCGGGTCGGCCTGATCGCCGGCCTGTTCTTCGGCATGGCCTTCGGCTTCGGTGGCCTCGGCGCGGCGGTGCTCGGCGAGATCGGCGACCGCACCTCGATCGCCACCGTCTATGCCATCGCCGCCTGGCTCCCGGCGATCGGCATGCTGACGGTGTTCCTGCCGAACCTGAAGCGAGCCGACTGAGGCGTTTCCTCGCCGCACCGCAACGAGGTTCTTGAACGGGCCGGCGATCCGCTCTACCCAGAGGGCTCGGTTCCGTTCGTCCGTTCGAGGCAAGTCATGACCATCGCAGCTCGCACCGCCAAGCCGTCGCAGTTCGTCAAGGGCGCGACCGGCGACTGGGAAGTCGTCATCGGCATGGAGGTTCACGCCCAGGTCGCCTCGAACGCCAAGCTCTTCTCCGGCGCCTCGACCGCCTTCGGCGGCGCCCCCAACGACCACGTCTCCCTCGTCGATGCGGCGATGCCGGGCATGCTGCCGGTGATCAACGAGGAATGCGTCGCCCAGGCGATCCGCACCGGCCTCGGCCTCGAGGCGGAGATCAACCTGCGCTCGGTGTTCGATCGCAAGAACTATTTCTACCCCGATCTGCCGCAGGGCTATCAGATCTCCCAGTACAAGAGCCCGATCGTCGGCGAGGGCACGGTGCATCTCGACATGGAGGGCGGCGAGACCGTCGAGGTCGGCGTCGAGCGCCTCCACCTCGAACAGGACGCCGGCAAGTCGATCCACGACCTGTCGCCGACCTCGACCTACGTCGACCTCAATCGCTCCGGCGTGGCGCTGATGGAGATCGTGTCGAAGCCCGACATGCGCTCGGCCGACGAGGCCAAGGCCTATCTCGGCAAGCTCCGCACCATCCTGCGCTATCTCGGCACCTGCGACGGCGACATGGACAAGGGCAACATGCGCGCCGACGTCAACGTCTCCGTGCGCAAGCCCGGCGGCGCGCTCGGCACCCGCTGCGAGATCAAGAACGTCAACTCGATCCGCTTCGTCGGTCAGGCGATCGACTACGAGGCCCGCCGCCAGATCGGCATCCTCGAGGACGGCGGCTCGATCAAGCAGGAGACCCGCCTGTTCGACCCCGGCAAGGGCGAGACCCGCTCGATGCGGTCGAAGGAGGAGGCGCACGACTACCGCTACTTCCCCGATCCCGACCTGCTGCCGCTCGAGTTCACGCAGGCCTATGTCGACGGCCTGAAGGCCGGGCTGCCCGAATTGCCCGACGCCAAGAAGGCCCGTTTCGTCGCCGACTACGGCGTCACCCCCTACGACGCCATGGTGCTGACGCTGGAACGTGCCTCGGCCGACTTCTTCGAGGAGGTCGCCAAGGGCCGCGACGCCAAGATCGCCGCCAACTGGGTGATCAACGAGCTCTTCGGCCGCCTGAACAAGGAGGGCAAGGGCATCGACGCGACCCCGGTCTCGGCGGCGCAGCTCGGCGGCATCATCGACCTCATCCTCGACGGCACCATCTCCGGCAAGATCGCCAAGGACCTGTTCGAGATCGTCTGGACCGAAGGCGGCGACCCGAAGGCGCTGGTCGAGAGCCGCGGCCTGAAGCAGGTCACCGACACCGGCGCCATCGAGGCGGCGATCGACGCGGTGATCGCCGCCAACCCCGACAAGGTCGAGCAGGTGAAGGCCAAGCCGACGCTCGCCGGCTGGTTCGTCGGTCAGGTGATGAAGCAGACCGGCGGCAAGGCCAACCCGCAGGCGGTCAACGAGATCTTGAAGGCGAAGCTCGGGCTGGAGTGAGCCGCCGTCGCGATCCACCGCCGAATCCGGAGGCCGCGCCGCCGCCCTGCGAGCGCGGTCTCTTCGATTTCGCCCCTTCACCCTTCGTCAACCATACCGCTCCCTCACCGAACATGGTTGACGCCCCCGGCGGAGCGGTAACCCTTCCTTACCTTTGATCGCCGACACTTCGCTCCGAGGTAGGCCCCGGTCCGTGGGGACCTGCCGTCTGTGAGCGAGTGACCCATGGACATCGCGACGTTTCTCGGCATCGGTGGCGGCTTCGGCGTTCTCGTCCTCGCCATCTTCATGGAGGGCTCCAAGCTCTCCATGTTCATGGACCTCCTCGCCACCAACGTCGTCATCGTCGGCGCGCTCGTCACCACCATGGCCCGCTTCACCATGGGTGGGTTCATCGCCGCCTTCACCACCGGCCTCAAGACGGTCGCCTTCAATCACCACGTCTCGGCGCGCGACATGATCGAGAAGATCGCCGAGCTCGCCGACATCGTCCGCAAGCAGGGTCCCCTCGGCCTCGAGGCGGTGGAGATCGAGGACGAGTTCCTCGCCAAGGGCATGCGCATGATCGCCGACGGCTTCGATCTGCACGTCATCCGCGAGACCCTGGAACGTGAGCGCGATCTGCACGTCGAGCGCCTGGAAGACGCCAACAAGCTCTTCAATTTCATGGGCAACGCCGCGCCCGGCATGGGCATGGTCGGCACCATCATCGGTCTCGTCTCGATGTTCGCCCACATGGACGATCCGAAGAAGATCGGTCCCGGCATGGCGGTGGCGCTGCTCACCACGCTCTACGGGGCCGTCGTCGCCAACGTCGTGGCGCTGCCCATCGCCGACAAGCTGCAGATCAAGTCGCTCGAAGAGAACGTCAATTTCACGCTGATCATCGACGGCGTGCTGATGATCCGCGAGAACAAGAGCCCGGCGGTGATCCGCGACATGCTGATCT